>JBIOTN010000178.1:0-18289 GCA_044866005.1 Candidatus Rokuibacteriota bacterium
TCCCACGCGAGCTTCCAGCAGAAGAACTACCGGCTCGTGTACCATATCCTTCACAGCTTCTTCAGCCAGCCGGACCCCGTCTACCGCGGGGCCTGAGCCCCAGACCGGCCGGCATCACGGAGGACTCCATGAGCCACGCGCGACTCGCGGTTCTCGTGCTCCTGCTGCTCGCCTGGCCGCCCGGCCTTGCCGCCGCCGCGGGCTTCACCCCGGACACGGTGGACATGGCCGCGGCGAAGCGGGAAGGGACGGTCACCTGGTACACGTCCACGCCGGTCGGCACGGCCCAGAAGATCGCCAACCTCTTCGAGGCCGAGACCGGCGTCAAGGTGGAGCTGTTCCGGTCCGGCGGCTCCGCGGTGCTGAGCCGCTTCATGCAGGAGATCGGCGCCCGGCGCGTCGTGGCCGACGTCGTGACCATCTCGGACCCGGCCGCCGCCGGCTCGCTGATCAAGCGCGACCTGCTGGTGCCCTTCCGCCCGCGGAACTTCGACAAGATCCCGGACGAGGTGAAGGACCCCAAGGGCTACCACGTCGCCCAGCGGCTGAACCTGATCGGCATCGTCGTCCGCACGGACAAGGGGCTCGAGCTGCCGCGGACCTGGCTCGACCTCACCGACCCCAAGTACAAGGGGAAGATGGTGATGCCGGACCCGTCCTTCACCGCGATCCAGCTCATGGTGGTGGGCGCGCTCTCGCAGAAGTACGGCTGGGAGTTCTACCAGAAGCTCCGGGCGAACGACACCATGATCGTCCAGGGCCACCAGCAGGTCTCGGACACGCTCAAGCGCGGCGAGCGGCTGATGGCCGCGGAGGGGCTCGACTCCTACACCTGGGAGGACCGGCAGGCGGGGCACAAGGTGCAGACCCTCTTCCCCCAGGACGGCGCCTTCGCCATCCCCGCCCCGACGATGGTGATCAAGGGCTCGCCCCATCCCAACGCCGCCAAGGCGTTCGCCGCGTTCATGATCGGCGACGGCGTGCAGAAGCTCTTCCCGGGCGAGGGCATCTACGCCGCGCGGTCGGACGTCGAACCGCCGCCCGGCAACCCCGCCCTGGGCCAGATCAAGCTCATGCCGATCGACTACGAGTTCGTGGAGAAAGAGGGAAAGAACCTCAAGAACCGGTTCAACGAGATCTTCCAGTAGCTGCTCGGGGGGGCTTCCGAGACCGCCCGAGCAGACTTACTGCGCGTCGAGGCGGATGAGCCCCTGCTTGATCGCGATGCGGATCAGCTCGACGAGGTTGTGGGCGCCGAGCTTCGCCATCAGGTGGGTCCGGTGGCGCTCGACCGTCTTCACGCTCACGTGCAGGACCTCGGCCATCCGCGCGTTCGTGTAGCCTTCCGCGATGAGCTGGAGCATCTCCCGCTCGCGCGGCGTGAGCTGATCGAGGGGGCCGGGGAGCCGGCCGGCCCCGGGCGCCGCGGACACGTCGGCTAGCACCGTCTCGGACACCGCCGGGCTCAGGTAGGTCGCGCCCCGGCTGACGGCCCGGATGGCGAGCGGCAGCTCGTCGGAGACCGAGCCCTTCAGCAGGAACCCCCGCGCCCCCTTCTGGAGCGCCTGGCGGACCAGGATGTCGTCCGAGTACATGGAGAGGATGACGGTCTGCGTCTTGACCTCGGGCGCCCGGAGCCGATCGAGGGCGTCGATGCCGTTGAGGCCCGGCATGGCGATGTCCATCACCACGACGTCGGGCGTGAGGGAGTGGACCAGCTCGACCGCCTCGCGGCCGTCCACCGCCTCGCCCACGACCGCGAAGTCGGGCTCCTTCTCCAGGAGCGCCCGGATGCCGGCGCGCACGAGGTGATGGTCGTCCGCCACGACGACCCGGATCATTCCGCTTCCCGGATCGGCAGCTCGGCCACCAGGCGCACGCCGCCCCCCGCGCTCGACTGCACGTCGAGCCAGCCGTCGAAGAGCTCCAGCCGCTCGCGCATGCCGAGGAGGCCGATGCCGGTCGCCCCGCCGCGCGTCGTCCGCCCCGCGCGCCGCTCGAAGCCCCGGCCGTTGTCGGCGACGAGGAGGCGGAGGGCGTGCGCCTCCCGCGTCAGCCGCACGTCCACGCGCGTGGCCTGCGCGTGCTTGGCCACGTTGGTCAGCGCCTCCTGGAGGACGCGGTAGAGGCAGATGTTCATCGCATCCGGCAGCCCGCGGACCTCCGTGCCCTCGTAGTGGATGGCGAGCTGGGTGCGCCGGGAGAAGTCCCGGCAGAACGCCTCCAGGGTGAGGTTGAGCCCGACCGTGTCGAGGGCCGGCGGGCGGAGGCCCCGGGCCAGCAGCCGGATCCGCTCCTTGGTCGCGTCGGCCAGCGCGATCGCCTCGGCGAGGTTCCGGGAGAGCGCCGCGCTGTCGGCCGGCAGGTCGGCCTGGATGAGCTTGAGGCTCAGCTCGAGCGCGGTCAGCGCCTGCCCCGCCTCGTCGTGGAGCTCGCGCGAGACCCGTTGCCGCTCCTCCTCCTGGGCGAAGACCACCTGCTGGGCGAGCCGCTGGATGGCCTCCTCGGCCCGCTTCCGTCGGGTGATGTCGTGGGCGTAGACCCGGATCCGGACGTCGTCGCTCTCCCGGGCGTAGGAGATCTTCTGCTCGTACACCGCGTCGCCGGAGTCGATCTCGCGTTCCACGTAGGACTGCTCGCCGGTCTCGAAGCTCTGGATGATGGTCTTGAGGTCCTTCAGGATCGGATGGGCGAAGCCCTCGGTCCACAGCTCGGGGAAGTGCGCCTGGGCGACGGGGTTGAGGTAGGTGACCCGGCCGGTGACGTCGGTCTCGATGACGAGGTTCGGGTTCTGCTCGGGGAAGCTCGCCAGCCAGGCGAGCTTGACCTCCGCCGTCCGGTGGGCGCTGGCCAGCGCCTGAAGCTCCGCGAGCCGCTGGCGGAGCTCGGTCGCCTCACGGCGCTGGCGGCGGAGCTCGTCGAGGAGGTCCGCCTTGCTCTTGCCTCGGTCGTCGCCCATGGGCGGAACGATCCTCGCACATGCCGGGGCCGCCGCCAACCGTCACGTCGTGACGGCGCCGCGCGGGTCTCCGGCCTCGCCGCGCGGCGTTTCCGGCGAAGGGCGAGTGGGACCCCTTCCGCCGTACCCGGGGCACCGCCAGGTGCCCCGGGTCGCGGAACGGGTGACGAGCCCGGAGCCGGAGAACCCGCGCGGCGCCCGGAGGCGGCGCCGGACGCGGCGCCAGGCCGGCGGGCGACGCCGGATCGGTCGGGGCAGCGCTACGTCGGCGGGGCGGCCTCCAGGCCGAGCTGGCGGAGGACGTACTCCTTCAGGTCGAGGACCTCCGGGCTCGTGAGCTGGCGCGGGTGGGGGAGCGCCACCTCCACGACCTCCTGGATCTTCGCGGGCCGGCTCGTCAGGACCACGATGCGCTCGGCGAGCTGGACCGCCTCCTCGACGTCGTGGGTCACCAGGAGGCAGGTGTGACGCTCCTGGGCGAGGATGCGGAGGAGCTCCATCCGCATCCGGAGCCGCGTGAGCGCGTCGAGCGCCGCGAACGGCTCGTCCATGTAGAGGATCTCGGGCCGCACGATCAGCGCGCGCGCCACCTCCAGGCGCTTCAGCATCCCGCCGGAGAGCTCGAAGGGATAGGCGGCCTCGAAGCCCTGGAGCCCGACCAGGGCCAGGTAGTGGGCGGACAGCCGCCGGATCTCCTCCCGCCCCTGGCCGTTCAGGCCGAAGGTCACGTTGCGGCGCACGCTGAGCCAGGGGAACACCGAGCCCTGCTGCGAGATGACGATGCCCCGGGAGCTCGGCCCGGTGACCGGGACGCCGTCGATCCGCACCTCGCCGCGGTCCGGCCGCTCGAACCCGGCGACGATGTTCACGAGCGTCGTCTTGCCGCAGCCGGAGGGGCCCACCACCGCAACGAAGGCGCCCTCGGGCACGGTCAGGTCGATCCCGTCCAGCACGGCCAGCGACCCGCCCCGGACGGGGAAGGCCTTGGCCAGGTCCCGCACCGCGATCTTATCGGGCATAGCGCCAGCGGACCTCGCGGAGCCCTTCCAGGCGCCGCACCATGCCGTCGAGCAGGAGACCGGTGACCCCGATGAGGACCATCCCCGCGACCACGAGATCGTAGCGGTTCCCGGCGTTCCGGGAGTCCATGATGAGGAAGCCGAGCCCGGAGTTGAGCGCGATCATCTCCGCGGCGACCACGACCAGCCAGGCCACCCCGAGGCTGATCCGCATCCCCACGATGATGTGGGGCAACGCGGCCGGCAGGATGACGAGGCGGAAGAGCCGGAACCCGGAGACCCCGAAGTTCCGCGCGGCCCGGATGTACTGGCGCTCGATCGTGTGGACGCCGACGGTCGTGTTGACGGCCATGGGGAAGAACGCGGAAAGGAAGATCAGGAAGATGGGCGAGAGGTCGCCGACGCCGAACCAGAGGATGGCCAGCGGGATCCAGGCGATCGGCGAGATGGGCCGCAGGAGCTGGAGCAGCGGGTTCACCGCCGAGAAGATCGCGGGGAACCAGCCCATCACGATGCCGAGCGGGATGGCGAGCGCCGCGGCGGCCAGGTAGCCGGCGCCCACCCGGAAGAGCGAGGAGAGGACGTGCCGGGCGAGCAGGCCCTGCTCCGCCAGCTCCGCCAGGCCCAGCACGACCTGCCAGGGCGTGGGGATGATGACGTTCCCGCCGCGCGCGAGAGCCGCCCACCAGGCGAGCACGAGGACGGCGATCACGCCGGCGGGCGCCAGGACGGCGCGCGCGCGGCTCACCGCGGACGCCTCGGCCGCTCAGCGGTCACGGCACCTTCACCGCTCATCGGTCACGGATCACGGCCTCGATGCTGATCTCCTTCGACTCCTGGAAGGTCAGCACGAGCGGGACGTGCGCGCCGCGCTCGGCCTCTCGCTGCCGCCCCATGCACATGAGGTGGAGGCCGCCGGCCTTCAGCTCGACGCGGCCGCCCGCCGGCACCGGGAGCCCGCCGTCCCGGAGCGGGCGCATCCCCATCGCGCCGCGCGGGTCCGTGTAGGCCTCGTAGAGCTCCAGCATGTGGCAGGCCGGCGAGCGCGCCGCGACCAGCCGGTCGCTCCGGCCGCCCGCGTTGACGATCACCATGTAGAACTCGCTCGAGCCGACCACCGGCGGCAGGCGCCGCGTCCAGGCGCTTTCCACGGCGATCTGCGGGCCGTCGCCGGCCGCGGTGGCGCCGTCCGCCAGCAGCCGGCCGAGGTCCTCCGCCATCTTCGGCGCCGGGGTGCCGAAGCGGAAGAGCACGCGCACGCGCCCGCCGCCGTCCACGACGATCGCCACGCTGGAGTGGTCGACGACGTAGCCCGTCGCGGGCGTCCCGCTCGATCGGAGATAGTAGATGCCGTGGCGCGCGGCGACGGCCGCGATCGCCTCGGGCGTGCCCGTGAGCCCGACGAACGTCGGGTCGAAGTGCGCCAGGTACGTGGCGAGCTGCGCCGGGGTGTCGCGCTCCGGGTCCACCGAGACGAAGAGCACCTGGACCCCTGCCGCGCGCGCGGGGCCGAGGAGCCGCAGGGCCTGGCCGACCTCGGCGAGGGTCGTGGGGCAGATCCCCGGACAGTGGGTGTAGCCGAAGTAGAGGAGCACGAGCTTGCCGCGGAAGTCGCTCAGCGCGACGGGCCGGCCCGTGTGGCTGGTCAGCGTGAAGTCGGCGGCCTGCGGCTGCTCCAGGCTGACGAGCCCGTTGAGCCGGGCCGGCCCCTCGGCCGCGACGGCGTGGCCGGGGTGGATCGAGAGGCCGGCGAGAGCGAGGAGGAGGATCCGCGTCACGGAGGGCGTGCGCCTGGTCGCCATCGCTAGTTCCTCGGGACCGAGAAGTCCACCGGCTTGAAGCTCCGGGCGAAGCTCTCGTCCACGTATTTCTCGTATGCCACGGGCCGGCTGATGATACCAGCCTCGAGGGCCAGCTGCATCATCTCGTTGAACTCCGACCGGACGGGCTGGAGATCCCCGTAGGTGACCCGGTCCGGCGGGGTCGTCATGACGAACCTCAGCACCTCGGACCGCTGGTTGAAGAACCGCGGCCCGGCGGCGAGGTCCGCCGCCAGGAGGCGATTGGCCTGCGAGGCGTCGAGCCACCGCCCGGCCGACATGACGTAGTTCACGAGCTGCTGGAGGCGGTCCCGGTCCGACCGGATCAGCTCCTCCCGCACCGTCAGCACGCAGCAGATGTAGTTGGGCCAGTCCGTGCGGGTCATGTGGAGCGGCCGGCCGTAGCCGGCCTTCTCCGCCACCGCCCCGAAGGGCTCGCCGGTCGCGTAGGCCTGCACGGCGCCCGCGTAGAGGGCCGCCGGCATGTCGGGCGGGTTCATCTCGATGATGGCGACGTCGCTCGGCGACATCCCCTGCTGCTTGAGGAGTCGCCGCACGAAGAGGTAGTCCACGGCGAAGCGGCTCGGCACCGCGATCCGCTTGCCCTTGAGGTCTCGCAGGCTCTTGACCGGCGAGTCGGTCTTCACCATGACGACCGCGCCCGACCGGTGCCCGAGCGCGATGATCTTGAGCGGCACGCCCTTGTCGGCGAGGTCCATGGCCAGGGGCGCCAGGAAGTAGGCCGCCTTCACCCGCCCGGTCATGAGCGACTCCTTGAGCTCCGCCCACCCGCTGAACTTCACGTACTCGGTCAGCGCGCCGCCCAGGGTCTTTCCCAGGCCCGCGTCGTGCTCGATCGCCCTACAGGCGACCGGGAGGGTGAGGTTTCAGGTGACGGGCAGCCCGGCCACCTTCAGCGGCTCGGCGGCCGCCGCGGGGATGGCCAGGAAGAGCAGGAACAGCCACGTGGCCGGCCCCGGGCGGCCCGTGGGGATTCCGTGAGCTCGGCGGTGCCCGGTTCCGTGGGGGACTTCGCGCATGCGCGCCTCCTGGGCGACGCGGACGATCGCGTCCGGCCCGCGCCACTGTCGTCTCCCCGGGGGTCCGCGTCAATCCGGCGACTCCGCCATTCTGAGGGGCGCCGTCCCCCGCGCGCCCCGAGGGTTTCCCCTCATCGCGCGGGGAGCCGCCCTCACGGCGCGGCGCCTGCCGCCCCCGTCCGGCCCGCCTTGACATCGCTCCGGCAGCCGACCATCATCAGTCGCGCGTGAGAGGCCCGGAGGGAGTCCGCCCGAGGAGAGAAAGGAGCGCTGGAGATGCGGAGGATGCTCGCCCTGCTCGCGGCCCTGCTGGTCGCGGGCGCCGCAGGGGTGGCCGCGGCGGCGACGCCGAAGGACACCGTGATCATGGCCAAGCAGATCGACGACATCATCTCGATGGACCCGGCCGAGTCGTTCGAGTTCTCGGGGAGCGAGGCGATCGGCAACATCTACGAGCGGCTCATCGGCTACGACCTGAAGAACGTGAGCCAGCTCAAGGGCGAGCTGGCCGAGAGCTGGTCGGTCGCGCCCGACGGGAAGACCTACACCTTCAAGATGCGGACGAACGCGCGCTTCCACTCCGGAAACCCCGTGACCGCGCGTGACGCCGCCTACTCGCTCCAGCGCGCCGTCAGCCTGAACAAGTCGCCCGGCTTCATCCTGACCCAGTTCGGCTTCAGCAAGGAGAACATGCGGGAGAAGATCCGGGCCGTGGACGACCAGACCCTCGTCGTCGAGACCGCCGAGGCCGTCGCCCCCACCTTCTTCTACTACTGCCTGACCGCGGTGGTGGGCGGCATCGTGGACAGCAAGGTGGTCCAGTCCCACGACAAGGACGGGGACTTCGGCAACGAGTGGCTCAAGACGAACTCGGCCGGCTCCGGGCCGTTCAAGCTCGTGAGCTGGAAGGCCAGCGAGGCCTACACGCTGGAGCGCCACGACGGCTACTGGGGCGCCACCAAGGCCCTCCCGCGCCGCGTGGTGGTGCGCCACGTGGCCGAGCCGGCGAGCCAGCGGCTGCTCCTGGAAAAGGGGGACGTCGACTACGCCCGCAACCTCACCAAGGACCAGCTCGACGCGCTGAAGGGCAACCGCAACATCGTCGTCCAGCAGGGCCCCAAGGGCTCCATCCTCTACCTCGGCCTCAACCAGAAGAACCCGAACCTCGCCAAGCCCGAGGTGCGGGAGGCGCTCAAGTACCTGGTGGACTACGCCGGGATCGAGGAGAACATCGTGCGCGGCCGGTTCACCATCCACCAGGCCTTCCTGCCCCGCGGCTTCCTCGGCGCGATCGACGACCGGCCCTACAAGTTCGATCTGGAGAAGGCGCGGGCGCTCCTGGGGAAGGCCGGGCTCCCCAACGGCTTCAGCGTGACGATGGACGTGCGGAACACCTCGCCGATCATCGACATCGCCCAGGCCATCCAGGCGAACTGGGCGAAGGCGGGCGTCAAGCTCGAGCTGATCCCGGGCGACGGCAAGCAGACGCTCACCAAGTACCGGGCGCGGAACCACGACATCTACATCGGCCAGTGGGGACCGGACTACCAGGACCCGCACACCAACGCCGAGACCTTCGCCATGAACCTCGACAACTCGGACAACGCCAAGTCGAAGACGCTCGCCTGGCGGAACAGCTGGGACATCCCCGAGATGAGCCGGATGGTCCAGGCGGCCGTCCGCGAGCGCGACGCCCGGAAGCGCGAGGCGATGTACCGCGAGATCCAGCGCGAGCACCAGAAGAGCTCGCCCTTCGTGATCCTGTTCCAGGAGACCGAGGTGGTGGCGCATCCGAAGAGCGTGGACGGCTTCGTCATCGGCCCGAGCTTCGACAACAACCTCTACCACGCGATCAGGAAGTAGGATGGGCGTTCCCCGAGTGTCAGCCCCGATGGGCCATCCCGGGTGGCGCCGTGCGCGCTACACCAATACGTAGGCAGTGCCCGGAGACGCCGCTCGGACAGACGCGTCGGGGGCACGGAGTCGCCCGCTCCCGACGCGGCTGATCTGGCCGGCCGCGCGGCTCGCCCTGTCGGTCGGTCTCACGTTTCTCGGGCTCCTCCTCGTCACCTTCCTGATCGGCCGCGTCGTCCCCATCGACCCCGTCCTGGCGGCGGTCGGGGACCGCGCCCCGGCGGCCGTCTACGAGCGCGTCCGCGTCGAGCTCGGCCTCCACCTGCCGCTCCACCAGCAGTTCGCCCGGTACGTCCGCAAGGTGCTGGCCGGCGACTTCGGCCGCTCCGTCCTCACCTCCAACCCGGTCCTGACGGACATCCGGCGGGTCTTCCCGGCCACGCTGGAGCTGGCGACGGTGGCCACCGTGATCGGCGTGGCCCTGGGCGTCCCGATCGGCGTCCTGGCCGCGGTCCACCGGGGCCGGGTCACCGACCAGGTGATCCGCGTCTTCGGCCTCCTCGGCTATTCCGTTCCCGTCTTCTGGCTCGGTCTGGTGGGGCTGCTCGTGTTCTACGCGCGGCTCGGCTGGGTCGCCGGCCCCGGGCGGCTCGACGTCGCCTTCGACGACCTGGTCCAGCCCGTCACGGGCGTGATCCTCCTCGACGCCGCGCTCGCCGGGGAAGGGGAGGTCTTCCTGAACGCCCTGAGCCACGTGATCCTCCCGGCCTCGATCCTGGGCTACTTCTCGCTCGCCTACATCAGCCGGATGACGCGGAGCTTCATGCTGGCCGAGCTGGGACAGGAATACGTCGTCACGGCGCGCGTGAAGGGGCTCGCCGAGCGCCGGGTCGTCTGGCGCCACGCGCTCGGGAACGTCCTGGTCCCGCTGATCACGGTGATCGCCCTCTCCTACGCGAACCTCCTGGAGGGCTCGGTGCTGACCGAGACGGTCTTCGCCTGGCCGGGGCTCGGCCAGTACATCACGAGCTCGCTGCTGAGCGCCGACATGAACGCCGTGCTCGGCGGCACCGTGGTGGTCGGCACGGTCTTCATCGGGCTCAATCTCGTATCGGACCTCCTGTATCGCCTGGTCGACCCGCGAGCCCGATGAGTCAGGCCGGGACGGGCCGGGACGGGATCGCCGCGGGCCGGGCCGCCGGCGTGCGCGCCTGGCTCCTGGCCGACACGCCGCGCTCGCGCGCCCAGGCCCGGCTCGGCCAGGCGTTCGTCGCCTGGCTCCTCTTCGTCCGGAACCCGCTGGCCGTCGCCGGGCTCGGGATCGTCCTCCTGCTCGTCCTGGTGGCCCTCCTGGCGCCCGCCCTGACGAGCTACTCGCCGATCGCCCAGGACCTCGGCGAGCGCCTGCGACCTCCCGGCGCCGCCCACTGGTTCGGCACGGACGAGCTGGGCCGCGACATCTACGCGCGCGTGCTCCACGGCTCCCGGGTCACGCTGGTCATCGTCTCCCTGGTGGTCGTGATGGTCGCGCCGACGGGCCTCTTCATCGGCACCGTGGCCGGCTACCTGGGGGGCTTCGTCGACACGGTGCTGATGCGCGTCACCGACGTCTTCCTGGCCTTCCCGCGCCTCATCCTCGCCCTCGCGTTCGTCTCGGCGCTCGGGCCGGGGATCGAGAACGCCGTGATCGCCATCGCCTTCACGGCGTGGCCGCCCTACGCCCGGGTGGCCCGGGCCGAGACCCTCACCGTGCGCGCGAGCGACTTCATCAGCGCGATCCGGCTCCAGGGAGCGGGGCCGCTGCGCGTGATCCTGGGGCACATCGTGCCCCTCTGCACGGCCTCGGTCATCGTGCGCCTGACGCTCGACATGGCGGGGATCATCCTCACCGCCGCCGGGCTCGGCTTCCTCGGGCTGGGGGCCCAGCCGCCCCTGCCCGAGTGGGGCGCCATGATCGCCTCGGGCCGGAAGTTCTTGCTCGACCAGTGGTGGGTGGCGACGCTCCCGGGGGTGGCGATCTTCGTGGTGAGCCTCGGGTTCAACCTGCTCGGGGACGGGCTGCGCGACGTCCTCGACCCCCGGGCGCAATGACCGGCGAGGGCCCGGCCGGGCCGCTGCTCGACGTGCGCGACCTCTGGGTGCGCTTCCACGGCCGGACCGGCACGGTCGAGGCCGTCCGCGGCGTGAGCTTCGCGATGGGCCGCGAGAAGCTCGGCATCGTGGGCGAGTCGGGCTCGGGCAAGACCGTGACCGGTCGCGCGCTCCTCGGTCTGGTCCGCCCGCCGGGGCAGGTCGGCGCCCGGGCGCTCCGCTTCGGCGGGGTCGACCTGCTCGCCCTGGACGAGGCCGCGATGCGGCGGATCCGGGGCCGCCGCATCTCGATGGTCATGCAGGACCCGAGGTTCTCGCTGAATCCCGTGATGACCGTGGGAAGCCAGATCGCGGAGGCCTACCGGGTCCACTCCGAGGCCTCGGCGCGGGAGGCGCGGCGGCGCACGCTCGAGATGCTGGCGGCGGTCCGGATCCGCGACCCCGCGCGCGTCTACGACCTCTACCCGCACCAGGTCTCGGGCGGGATGGGCCAGCGGGTGATGATCGCCATGATGCTGATCCCGGACCCCGACCTGCTGATCGCCGACGAGCCGACGTCCGCCCTGGACGTCACCGTGCAGATGCAGGTGCTGGCCATCATCGACGACCTGGTGAGCCGCCGCGGCATGGGGCTCGTCTTCATCAGCCACGACCTGAACCTCGTCGCCTCGTTCTGCGACCGGGTGCTGATCATGTACGCGGGGCGGATCGTGGAGACCTGCCCGGCCGCCGCCCTCCACGAGGCGCGCCATCCCTACACGCGAGGGCTCCTCGAGTCGCTCCCCCGCGTGGACCGGCCGGTCCGCGAGCTTGCCGTGCTCCAGCGCGACCCGGCCTGGCGCGACGCCCCGCTGCCGGCATGATCGAGGTCGAGCGGCTCCACGTCACCTTCGGCCACGGCACCTCCGCGGTGCGCGCGGTGCAGGAGGTCTCCTTCCGGGTCGGCGAGGGCGCCGCCTTCGGCCTGGTCGGCGAGTCGGGCTCGGGAAAGTCGACGGTGCTCCGCGCCCTCTGCGGGCTCGTCGAGAGCTGGCAGGGCCGCATCGCGGTCGCCGGCCGCGAGCAGGGACGGCGGCGCGAGCGGCGCTTCTACAAGGCCGTCCAGATGGTCTTCCAGGACCCCTACGGCTCGCTCCATCCCCGCCACACCGTGGACCGGATGCTGTCGGAGGCGATCGTCATCCACCGGCTGGGCGACGCCCACCGCCGGATCGAGCGGGCCCTTGCCGACGTCGGCCTCGGTCCCGCCTTCCGCTTCCGGTACCCGCACCAGCTTTCGGGTGGACAGCGGCAGCGGGTCGCCGTCGCGCGGGCGCTGATCCTGGAGCCGCGGATCCTCCTGCTCGACGAGCCGACCTCGTCGCTCGACGTCTCCGTCCAGGCGGAAGTCCTGAACCTCCTGATGCGGCTGCGCGTCGAGCGCGGGCTCACCTTCATCCTGGTGAGCCACAACCTCGCGGTCGTCGCGCACATGTGCGACCACCTGGCCGTCATGAAGGCGGGCCGGGTCGTCGAGGAGATGACGGTCGCGCAGCTCCGCGCCGGCGAGGCGGCGCATCCCTACACGCGCCAGCTCCTCCAGGCGAGCCTCGGGTACGACCGCCGGGCGGTGGACGGGCTCGAGACGTGACGTGAGCGGGCTCGAAGACCTGGTGGTCGTCGTGACCGGCGCGGCCCAGGGGATCGGGGAGCGGATCGCGCGGACGCTCGCCGCGGACGGGGCCGCGCTCCTGCTCGCGGACGTCCAGGAGGCGAAGGCCGCGGGGGTCGCCGCCGCCTTGCGCGCCGACGGCGCCCGCGCCGAGTCCGCGGCGGTGGACATCGCGAGCCCGGCGCAGGCGGCGGCCATGGTCGAGGCCGCCCTCCAGCGCTTCGGCCGGGTCGACGCGCTCGTCAACAACGCCGGGATCGACGCCCCGCGCGGGCTCGCCTGGGAGATCGACGAGGCCGACTGGCGGCGGCTCGTCGACGTGAACCTCTCGGGTGCCTGGTGGTGCATCAAGGCCGTGCTGCCGCACATGATGGCCCGGCGGCGCGGCAAGATCGTGAGCATCAGCTCGGTCCAGGCGCGCCTGGGGAGCAACTGGGCGTCGCCGGCCTATGCCGCGGCGAAGGCGGGGCTGATCGGCCTCACGGTCTGCCTCTCCGTCCAGCTCGAGCCGTACGGGATCCTGGTGAACGCGATCACGCCGGGCCCGGTCGGGACGACCGGCACCCCGATGACGGAGGAGGAGAAGGCCGCGTACGCCGCGGCTCAGCCGCTCGGGCTGGGCGGGCCCCAGCCGGTCGCCGACGCGGTGCGCTATCTGCTCGGGCCGTCGGGGAACTGGACGAGCGGCGCCGTCCTCAACGTCAGCGGCGGTCGCCTCCGCGGCATGTAGCGCCTGTTCGCCGGCGATCGCGCGCGCGCGCGTCAGCCGGACCTGGCTCGCGCGCGGCCTCAGGGTATGCGGGGTAACCTAGCGTCGGTAGGAAGGATCTTCGGCGTCGAGGCGCCGGACCAGGGCGTCCCAGTCGAGCTGCCCGAAGGGCTCGCCCTCGTACCAGGTCCAGTAGCGCCGCGCCGCGTCCTCGCACACCTCGCGGGGCGGAATGCGGAGCGGCTGGCCGGTCGCGAGCGCCTGGACCTGGATCTCGCAGGCCCGGTCGAGGTAGTGCATCAGGACGAACGCCTCCGAGATCGCGCGGCCGACGGTGAGCAGCCCGTGGTTGCGCATGACGAGGGCGCACTTGTCCCCGAGGTCCTCGACCAGCGCCTTGCACTCGTCGATCTGTTCGACGTAGGCGTAATCGGTGTAGGCGACGCGGCCGTAGAAGATCAGGTTGATCTGGTTGACCGGCAGGAGCTCGCCCTGGAGCGCGCCCAGCACGGTGCCCGCCCGCGTGTGGGTGTGGACGATGCACGCGGCATCCGCTCTGGCCCGGTGGATCGCCCCGTGGATCGCGAACCCCGCAGGGTTCAGCCCGTAAGGCGTGTCGTCGAGGACCTCGCCGTCGAAGTCGCACTTCACCAGGTTCGAGGCCGTCACCTCCTCGAACAGGAGGCCGAAGGGGTTCAGCAGGAATTCACGCTCGGCGCCGGGAACCATCGCCGAGACGTGGGTCGAGGTGAGGTCCGTCATCCGGAACTTCGCCAGCAGCCGGTAGCAGGCGGCGAGCTGGATCCGGGTCGCCCATTCCGCCGGCGAGCAGCGCTCCTCGGGGGTCACGGCCGCCATGGGATTTCCTCCTCCAGTGCCGATCTTGCCGGGGCGGTCGGGGGGTGGGGTCAGCCTGTCGCCACGGAGTGTAGCATGGCCGATCGCGCCCGGATCCCCGGCACACGGGTCGCGCTCCCAAATGGGAGTCGTGGCCGGGCGACGCCGGCAAGGCCGCTCCGTACTTGAGCCATCGGCCGCACCGGAGGGTGTCCCATTCGCGGACGTCCGCCAGTGAAACAGGGCATATGGATCGGCCCCTAGTTTGCTAGAAGGGGGTGGGTTTGTCGAAGCTTCCGTGCGCCGAGCGTCGTCCGGGGTCGCCGGTCTCCACTCTCCTCGGCCGGCCTCCCGGCGCGAGCTCACCAGGGGCGCGTCGCGGATGACGATCGAGCGAACGCCGCCGCGTGCCAGCCTCATCGATGTCCTCGATCGAGTCCTGGACAAGGGCATCATCATCGACGCATGGGTGCGTCTGTCCCTGGCGGGCCTCGACCTCATCGCGATCGATGCCCGCATCGTCGTCGCGTCGATCGGGACCTACCTGGAGCAAGCCGAGTCGCTCCGCCGGCTCGATGTCATGGCCAGGCGCCCTGCGGGCCTGGCGACGATCGAGGCGGCGCCGGAAGGCGGCCCGATCGAGAGAGTCCCCGCCAAGCCACGCCTGCCGCGCCCCCGCGCGGCGTAACGCCGCGCTCGTCCTTTTAGGGGTCTTCTGCCCGCATCGCCCCGCGGCATTTGCCCGCGGTCGCGCCGGCGCCGTGCGCCGCCGTGACCGGCCAGCCCCTGGCCCGACGTCCGCGGCGGCGCGAAGATCTTCCTGACGGGCGACGCCAAGTTCGTGTCGGGCGACTCGAGCGGCAAGGGGAAGGGCAAGGGCAAGAAGTAACGCCCCGGCGAGCGGGGCCGTTCGTCGCCGCGCCCACGGGCGTCGAGCCCTCTTGACGCCCGTGGCCTTTCTCGCCGGGATGCCTTGACGGCGCCCGGGACGCGCCGTAGAGTCGGGCCCCGCGGTCATGAGCGTCCTGTCCGCGCGCCGGCAGCTCGTCCCCTCGTTCGTCGTCGCGGCGTTCGCCGACGCGGGCGGGCAGGTCATGGCGGAGCGCCGCGACCGCAGCCGCCGCCGGATCGTCTCCGCGCGGCAGGCCGTCGAGGAGCTCGGTTTCTACGTCGTCGCGGGGGAGGGCGATGCCGCGCGGGACCTCGCCCGGCTGCTTGCCGGGATCGAGGCGCAGGCCGCCCGCGTCATCCCGGGGATGCTCGCGGGAGGCTTCCCCCCGCGCGGCGAGGACCGGGCCTGTCTCGCGCTCTTCCTCGGCATGCAGCTCGTCGTGGGACGGGGCCATCGCGCGGCCCTCCGCTGGACGGCGGGCATGCTCGGGCGGGTGATCGAGGCGAGCCTCCAGGAGCTGGCCGGCGGGGAGGCCGCCGAGGCCGCGGCCGAAGCCCCGGGCGCCGCGGTGGAAGGCGAGGACCCGCCCCATGCGGTCGCCGCGGCGCTGGAGCCGGAGCCCGGGCCGGCGCAGGTCGTCGTCCACGACGGGGAGCCCGTGAGGGTCGACGTCACGCGCGGCCTTCGCGCGGCGCGCCTGCTCGCGGCACGGACCTGGCAGCTCGTCCGGTTCCCGCGCCCCGTGCTCCTGACAGGCGATACGCCGGTCGTCCTCTGGGGCTCGCCGGCGCGCGGGCTGCCGTATCCGACGGGTCTCGGCCGGGCGGACGAGGCGCGCTTCCCGCTCGATCCGCGGCACGCGCTCATCGTGGCGCGGAAGGCGCCGGCCGGCGAAGTCGTCCGCGACCTCGGCGAGCGCCACGCGCGGGCACTCAATCGGACGCTCGCCGAGCGCGCGCAGGAGTGGATGTACTACCACCCGGAGTCCGACCCCCTGGAAGGCGTGGAGCTGGCCTCGCCCTGATGGCCTTCGGAGGGGGTCCTCGACGGCCCCCTCCGAAGGGAATCAGGCGCGAACGTCCACGACGACCTCCCGCTCGCGCGGGCCGTCGCACTCGACGAGCGCGATGCCCTGCCAGGTGCCGAGCAGCAGCCGGCCGTCGCGGACCGGGATCGACTCGGAGGGCCCGAGGAACGCGGCCTTGAGGTGGGCGGCGCCGTTGTCGTCCACGCGGTCGTGCTCCCACACGCCCTCGGGGTAGAGCTTGTCGAGCGCCGCGATGATGTCGGCACGGACGCCGGCGTCCGCGTTCTCGTTGATGACGATCGCCGCGGTGGCGTGGCGGACGAACACCGTGCAGAGCCCCTCGGTCACGCGCGCCCGCTTCACGGCGTCCGCCACGCGCGGCGTGAGGTCCACCACCTCGTATTTCTGGCGGGTGCGCAGCCGGATCGTGTCCTGCATCGTCCCCGACCGCGGGGGCCGGTGCCTCACCCTTTCTGGATCGCGGCCAGGAAGTCGCGCGCTCCGGCATCGAGCACGGCTGCCAGGCCCGCGTAGACGAACAGCGCACCCCGCTCGACGTGACGCCGCACGGTCGCCGGCGTCGCGAGCACGCCGGGGGCGCGGCCGGCCGCGTGGATGCGCGCCACGGCGTCGTCGATGGCCGCGACGACGTCGGGGTGGTCCATGCGGCCCGGATACCCCATGGACTGCGCGAGGTCGCCGGGAGCGACGAAGAAGACGTCGACGTGGTCCACCTTCAGGATCTCGTCGAGATTGGCGAGGGCCTCGGTCTCCTCCAGCATGACCACGACCATCGTCTCGTCGTTGGCCCGTCGCGTGTAGTCGGCCATCTTCTCGCCGAAGGCGGCCCGGCCGCCGGCGAACCCGCGATGCCCGATCGGCGCGAACTTGGCGTGGCGGACGGCCGCCTCCGCCTCCGCCCGCGTGTTGACGTGCGGCACCTGGACGCCGCCCGCCCCGCGGTCGAGCGCGCGCGTGATGGTGGACGCGTCGTTGGCCTGGACGCGGACGATCGGGGTGACGTCGCAGAGCTCGGCCGCCCGCACCATGTTCTCCACCTCGTCCCAGCCGGCCGGGCCGTGCTCGCAGTCGATGAAGATGACGTCGAAGCCGAGTCGCGCGAGCAGCTCGACCAGACCGGCCGAGGTGTAGGTGGGGTTGATCACGCTGACGGGCTTCCGTGCGGCAAGCTTCGCCTTCGCCGTATTGTGTCGCACGCCGCTCGCTCCTCGGGTCAGGGTGGAGGCGGTCGGGGTGAAGGGATGATAGACGAGGCCTCGTCCCCGGGCAAGGCGGCCTCGGGCGGGCGGCCCGGACCGCCGGCGACGCGCGTGGGACCCTCAGGGAAGATGACGATGCCGAGGGGCCGGCGGCCATCGCCTCTCTGGCCGCAGGTTTGCAGTTCTCCGGGGGCCCGAAGGGGATCCCGGCGTCGCCCGTCAGAAGAGATGACGGCGCGCCGGCGCCGGGACGAGAGGAGGACATTCAAATGGCACGCATCGTCGGCTTACCGACATTGATGGTCGCCGCCGCGTGCGCAGGGCTCCTGACGGGGGGGTTCGCAGCCTCGCCCGTCGCGGCGGACAACACCCCCGCCGTCCAGAGCGGCGGCTTCACGCTAGACGCGAAGGTCGATCCCGGCCACGTCAGGCCCGGACACCAGGTCGTGGTCCGCGCGATGGTGAAGGCCGACCAGGCCGTCGACAACCGGCACGTGGACGTCGAGGTGCTCGACGCGAACAACCGGAAGGTCGCGCAGAAGATCTTCAGCGGGCAGAGCTTCAAGCCCGGTGAGACGCGCCGGTACGAGTGGAAGTGGCGGGCGCCCGAGGACCTCGCGGCGGGCGAGTACACGGTCAAGGTCGGCGTCTTCACCCAGGACTGGAAGCAGATCGCGGCCTGGGACAACGCCGCGGCGAAGCTCAGGGTGGGCGAGGAGCGCAAGGCCGACGCCAACGGTGAGCCCCGCCGAGGCCCGCGGGCCAAGGGCGAGGCGCGGCGCGCCCGCGGGCAGGACAACACGCCCGCCGTCACCGACGGCAATTACACCCTCGACGCGCGCACCCGGCCCCGCGGGCTCAAGCCCGGCGAGGAGATCACGATCGACGCGATGGTGACCGCCAACGCGCCGGAGCAGAAGCGGCGCGTGGACATCGAGATCCTCGACGCCAACAACAAGAAGATCGCGCAGAAGATCTACAACGACCAGGACTTCTCCGGCGGGGAAACCAAGCGGTACACCTGGAAGTGGGAGGCGCCACGCGACCTCGCGGCGGGTGAGTACACCGTGAAGGTGGGCGTCTTCAGCGAGGACTGGAAGAAGCTCGCCGCCTGGGACAACCGCGCGGCGGACTTCCGCATCAGCCAGCGCTAATTCTTCGGGGGGGGGG
>JBIOTN010000179.1:0-4450 GCA_044866005.1 Candidatus Rokuibacteriota bacterium
CTCGTCTACAAGGCCACGGACGCCCTGAACTTCGCCCAGGGCGAGTTCGTCATGATCGCCGGCTTCGTGGCCGCGGTCGCGCTCGGCGCGTACGGGGCGCCGTTCTGGATCGCCGTCGCGGTGGCGCTCGCCGCGATGATCGCCTTCGGCTTCGGGCTGGAGCGCGTGGTCCTCCGCCCGCTCATCGGCCGGCCCGTGGTGGCCGTCATCATGGCGACGATCGGGCTCGCGGCCATCCTCCGCGGCCTCGGCCCGCTGCTGTGGGGCGCGGAGACGAAAGCCTTGCCGCTGCCGGTCGGCGACGAGCCGCTCGTGCTGGGCCCGCTCTTCCTCCCGCCCGTCCAGCTCCTGGGCGCCGCGGTGAGCCTCCTCTTCCTCGCCGGCTTCAGCTGGTTCTTCCTGCGCACGCGCAAGGGGATCGCCATGCGGGCCGTCGCGGACAGTCAGCAGGTCGCGATGGCGATGGGCATCAACGTGGAGCGCTACTTCGCGCTGGCCTGGGCCATGGCGGGCGTCGTCTCCGCGCTCGGCGGGGTGATCTGGGGCAGCCTCCTGGGGGTCGACGTGCACCTGGCGCTCGTGGGCCTGAAGGTCTTCCCGGTCGTGATCCTGGGCGGCCTCGACTCGATCCCGGGCGCGATCGTGGGCGGCCTGCTGGTCGGCGTGGTGGAGAACGTGGCGGCCGGGTACGTCGATCCCTACGTGGGCGGGGGGACCAAGGACTTCGCGCCGTACCTCTTGATGATCGTGGCGCTGATGATCCGGCCGTACGGGATCTTCGGCAAGGAGATCATCGAACGTGTCTGACCTCGTCGGAGGGGGCCTCGGCGGCCCCCTCCGAGACCTCCCGGACCGCACCGGGTTGCCGCCGGTCGGCCGCCGCGGGTCCTGTCGCCGGCTTGCCCCGGTCCGGCCGGGCTCCGTCACCCGTTCGCGCCCTCCCGCCGCTCTGGCGATCTGCGGGAGGAGCGCGAAGGGGTCCCACTGCGCCCGGCCGGCTGCGGGGCGCCGCCGGCGCCACCCGCGGCGGCCCACCACGACTGGAGCCCCGGACGCGGGTGGGTGGCGCGGCGAACGGGCGCCCACCCGCCCGCAGGCGGCAGGGCCCCACCGGGGGATGGGTGACGCCGAGGACGGGTGGGCTGTTCGCCGCGACAGGCCCCACCCGCGGCCGGGTGGCGGGCGATGATCGCGCGAGAGTGCGGGGTCTACAAGACGAGCTACGCGGCCGACATGGCCCTCTACCCGCTGCCCATCGCGCGGTGGACGGTGGCCGCCATCGCCGCGGTCATGTTCGTCGGGCTGCCCCTCGCCGTGGACGAGTACTACCTGTCGATCGTCAACCTCGTCTCCATCGCCGTGGTCGGCGCCCTGGGGCTCAACATCCTGGTCGGCAACACGGGCCAGATCTCGATCGGACACGGCGCCTTCATGTCGGTCGGCGCCTACACCGCGGCGAACCTCGCCACCCGGCTCGGCTGGCCCTTCTGGCTCGCCCTCCCCGCCGGGGGCGCGATGGCCGCGCTCGTCGGCGTGGTCGTGGGCACCCCCTCGCTCCGCATCAAGGGCCTCTACCTCGCCATCGCGACCCTGGCCGGGCAGCTCATCATCGAGTGGACGATCAACCACGTGACCTGGATCAGCGGCGGCGTGCAGGCCTCGATCGAGGTGCCACGCCCCCGCCTGGGCGGTCTGGAGATCGCCACGCAGACGGAGATGTACTTCTTCCTCCTCTTCTTCGTGGTCCTGGCGATCGTGGCGACCCTGAACCTCGTGCGCAGCCGGATCGGCCGCGCCTTCGTCGCCATCCGCGATCACGACATCGCGGCCGAGATCATCGGCATCGACATCTTCCGCTACAAGCTCCTGGCCTTCGCCATCTCCTCCTTCTACGCGGGGGTCACCGGGGTCCTCTACACGTACTACCTCGGCGTCGCGAACTACGAGCAGTTCCAGATCGTCACGTCGATCGACTACCTGGCCATGATCATCATCGGCGGGCTGGGCTCGGTGCTCGGCTCCATCTTCGGCGCGATCTTCGTCACCCTCTTGCCGATCACCATCCGGTCCGTGATGGAGGCCTTCGGCGGCCTCCTCTTCTCGCCGGCGGCCATCCTCAACATCATCCCCAACCTGCGGCTCATCCTCTTCGGGGGCCTGATCGTCTTCTTCCTGGTGGTGGAGCCGGAAGGTCTGAGCCGGCTCTGGCGCAACATCCGGAACTACTTCCGCGTCTGGCCGTTCGCGTACTGAGGGTACGCGAGAAAGGAGAAGGGACATGAACCGGAGCCTGGCCATCCTCAGCGGGCTCGCCGCCCTGGTCGGGACCGTGCTCGCGCCGGCCCGGCCGGCGACGGCGAGCCACGAGATCGTCATCGGGCTGCAGTGCGATCGGACCGGCGCCACCCAGCTCATCGGCGTCAACCTCTGCCCGGGCTACCACGACTACGTCCGGCTGGTGAACGCCAAGGGCGGCGTCAGCGGGCACCGCATCCGGGCGGTCGAGGTCGACCACGAGTACAAGGTGCCGCAGGCGGTGGAGGCGTACGAGCGCCACAAGAAGGAAGGCGCGGTGGTCATCTCGCTCTACGGCACCCCGCAGACCTACGCGCTGACGCAGAAGCTCACCGAGGACCGGATCCCCGGCACGTCCCCCGGCTTCGGCCGCGCCGACGCGACGGACGGGACCCGGTACCCCTACGTCTTCCCCATCGCGGCGTCCTACTGGTCCCAGGCGGCCGCGTCGGTCAAGTACGCCAAGGACCAGCTCGGGGGGCTCAAGGGCAAGAAGCTCGCCTTCCTCTTCTTCGACAACCCGGCCGGCCGCGAGCCGATCCCGGTCTTCGAGGAGCTGGCGAGCCGCGAGGGGTTCGAGCTGAAGACCTTCGCCGTGCCGCCGCCGGGCGTGGAGATGGGGGCCCAGGCGCTCGACATCGCCCAGCGCTACCGGGCGGACTTCGTGGTCACGCACCTCTTCGGCCGGTCGCCGTCGGTCTCCATCAAGGAGCTCAAGCGCGTGGGCTATCCGCTCCGCAAGGTCCTGTCGTTCGTGTGGGGCGCGGCCGAGGCCGACGTCGAGGCGGCCGGAGGCCCCGCCGTCGCCGAGGGCTACAACGGGCTCGAGTACGCGGGCGTGGGCCAGGACTACTCGGTGCTCAACGAGATCCGCGAGCTCTACAAGAAGGAGGGCAAGGAGCCGCCCAAGGAGATGGCGTCCACCGTGTACTACAACCGGGGGGTCCTCTGGGCCGCCGTCGCCATCGAGGCCATCCGGAATGCGCTCAAGGCCAAGCCCGATGGCAAGCTCACCGGCGACGACGTCAAGAAGGGCTTCGAGCAGATCAAGGGCTTCACGCTCGGCGGCCTCCTGCCGCCGCTGGAGATCACGCCGCAGGACCACGAGGGCGGCGGCTGGGTGCAGGTCTGGCAGGTGCGCGGCGGGAAGTTCGTGAAGGCGACCGACTGGTACAAGGCGTATCCCGACGTGCTGGCGAAGGCGCTGAAGGACTCGGCGAAGAAATAGCGGCGTGCTCGCGCTCAACAACGTCGAGGTCGTCTACGACGACGTGATCCTCGTCCTCAAGGGCGTGTCCCTGCACGTCGCCGAGGGCGGGATCACGACGCTCCTCGGCGCCAACGGGGCCGGCAAGACGACCACGCTCAAGGCGATCTCGGGGCTGCTCCGCTCGGAGCGCGGCGAGGTCACCAAGGGCGCGATCGAGCTGGCGGGGGTCCGGCTCGACCGCCTGCCTCCCCACGAGATCGTCCGGCGCGGCGTGGTGCAGGTCTTCGAGGGGCGGCGCGTGTTCGAGCACCTGACGACCGAGGAGAACCTGCTCGCCGGCGCGCACGTCCAGGCCGATCGCCGGGCGATCGCGCCGGGCATCGAGCGGGTCTACGCCTACTTCCCCCTGCTCCGCGAGCGCCGGCGGGTGCGGGCCGGCTACCTGTCGGGCGGCGAGCAGCAGATGCTCGTGATCGGCCGGGCGCTCATGTCGAGCCCGCGCGTGATGCTCCTCGACGAGCCCTCCCTCGGCCTCGCGCCGATGCTGGTGGAGGAGATCTTCGACATCGTCCAGCGCCTCAACCGGGCGGAGCGCCTGACCGTGCTCCTCGTCGAGCAGAACGCCACGCTGGCGCTGGCCATCGCGGAGCACGGCTACGTCATGGAGAACGGGCGCATCGTGCTGGACGGGCCGGCCGCCGCCCTGCGCGAGAACGCCGACATCAAGGAGTTCTACCTCGGGTTGACCGAGGTGGGCGCGCGGAAGTCGTACCGGGACGTCAAGCACTACAAGCGCCGCAAGCGGTGGCTGAGCTAGCCCCCGCCGTGATCGGAGTCGGGCCCCGTCCGGGTCGCGCCGCGGGTCCTGTCGCCGGCTTGCCCCGGTCCGGCCGGGCTCCGTCACCCGTTCGCGCCCTCCCGCAGCTCTGGCGATCTGCGGGAGGA
>JBIOTN010000180.1:0-15834 GCA_044866005.1 Candidatus Rokuibacteriota bacterium
CGCGCCGGCCGAAGATGTTCCCCATCCGGTCGACCCGCACCGCGCAGCCGGCGTCCTGGAGCCACGCCACCATCCGGTCGCGGATCACCTTGTCCTCGTCCGAGAGGGCGAGCCGCGTGAGCCCGCCCCCCGCGGTCCGCCCGATGCGGGCCTGTTCGTGGAACGTCGCCTCCAGACGCGCGCGGTTGACGCGGATCATCGGGCCCTCCCTGCGCGACCCCGGCTCACAGGCCGAGGTAGGCCTTCCGCAGGCGGTCGTCGCGCGCCAGGTCGGCGGCCTGGCCGCTCAGGACGAGGCGTCCGTTCTCCAGGACGCAGCCCCGGTGCGCGAGGGCGAGCGCCTGCCGGACGTTCTGCTCGACGAGCAGGACGGTGACGCCGCGGTTGTTGATCGTCTGCACCGTCTCGAACATCCGGCGGACGAGCATGGGCGCGAGGCCGAGCGTCGGCTCGTCGAGCATGAGGAGCCTGGGCCGCGCCATGAGGGCGCGTCCGATCGCGCACATCTGCTGCTCCCCGCCGGAGAGCGACCCGGCGAGCTGCTCCCGTCGCTCGGCCAGCACCGGGAACAGGGCCAGGACCTCCTCCAGCGTCGCCCCGGCCTCGGCGCGGGCGGGCGGCGGGTGAGCGCCGAGGAGGAGGTTCTGGCGCACCGTCAGGAACGGGAAGAGCCGGCGCCCCTCCGGGACCTGGACGATCCCGAGGGCGACGCGCTCGTGGGCGGGCACGGGGTCGATGACCCGGCCGGCGAAGGTGAGCCGCCCCGCCCGGGGGGGCAGCAGCCCCGAGATGACGCGGAGCGTGGTGGTCTTCCCCGCCGCGTTCGCCCCGACGAGGGCGACGATCTCGCCCGGCTGGATCGCGAAGGAGACGGCGTGGAGCGCCTGGAGGTCGCCGTAGAAGGCGTCCACGCGCTCGAGCGCGAGCAACGCGCCGTCACCGGGCGGCGCGGCCGTCGGCCGGACAGGGCCCGCGGTCACGGACGGGGAACGAGCTTGCGGTCGGCCTCGTCGAGCCGGTTGCGGAATTCGCGGAGGAGCGGGCAGGTGGTCCACGCGGCGCGGAGGACCTCGTAGACCTGCCGGTAGAAGCCGAGCTTCTGGGCCGGCGGCGCGTTGAACCGCTCCCAGAGCGTATCGCCCTGGCTGGCGTGCGCGGCGATCATGGAGACGAGGTTCGCGATCTTGTCCGCGCCCGCGACGAGGAGCGAGCCCCGCGGCGCCTGCTCGAGCCGCCGGAGGTAGCGCGCCTTCCGCGTCTCCCAGGAGAGTCCCGGCAGGTCGGGCTCCGTCACGTCCTTCACCGCCTCCAGCACCTTCGGCCCGAACTCGCGCTCGATCACCGCTTCGGTGAGCGCGGTGTCCTCGAGCGTGTCGTGCAGGAGCCCGGCGATGATCGTGTCCTCGTCGTCCGTGTAGCGGGAGAGGATCAGCGCGACGGTCACCGGATGGACGATGTAGGGCATGCGCCGGTCCCCCTTCCGGGTCTGGGATCCGTGCGCCTCGAGGGCCAGCGCGATGGCGCGTTCCGTCCGATCCGTGAAGATCGCCATCGTCCTTCGGCGGGGCTACCGCCCCCCTCCGATTCCTCCCCCTCGGGTTGCGCTGGCCAAGCCAGCGCCGAGCGCGCTTCGGCGTCTGTCGGACACGAGACTATGATAAAGCGAACGGCTCGCCCAGGTAGGCGTCGATCACGCGGCTGTCCCGGGCGACGCCTTCGGGGGGGCCCTCGGCGATCTTCTCGCCGTGGTGGAGCACCACGATCCGCTGGCAGAGCTGCATGATCGCCGCCATGATGTGCTCGATGACGATGAGCGTGACGCCGCCGGCGTGCAGGTTGCGGATGAGTGCGAGCATGCCGGAGAGCTCCGTCGGGTTCAGGCCGGCCATGACCTCGTCCAGCAGGAGCAGCCGCGGTCGCGTGGCGAGCGCCCGCGCCACCTCGAGCCGCTTGCGGAGCCCGATCGGCAGCGACTTCGCGGGCAGTGCCGCCCAGGCTTCCAGGCCGCAGCGCGCGACGACTCGTCGCGCGTCTTTCCGGGCCTCGCGCACGGTCGCGAGCGGCGTCAGACCGCCGATCATCACGTTGTCGAGCACCGAGAGGTTGCCGAACGGCTTGACGATCTGGAACGTCCGGCAGATCCCCAGGCGTGCCAGCTCGTGGGGGGCCAGGCCGGTGACGTCCAGCCCGTCCACGCGGACGGAGCCGGTCTCCGGGGCGTAGAAGCCGGCGATGACGTTGAACAGGGTGGTCTTGCCGGCGCCGTTCGGGCCGATGATCCCGACGAGCTCTCCGGCCTGGACCTGGAGGTTGACCTCGCGAACCGCGAGCAGCCCGCCGAACCGCTTCGTCACCGCGGTCAGCTCAAGTAGCATCGAGCGGTCGGGGCAGGCCCGGGGCGGGCGGCGCCGGCGCGGGGCCCCGGCGCCGGCCGGCGGCCGCCAGCGCCCCCGCCAGCCCCTGCGGGAGGAAGCGCACGAAGACGATGAGGAGGCAGCCGTAGATGACGAGGTACATCCCCGTGAACCCGGTCCGCACCCCGGCGAACTGGGCGCGCAGGTACGTCTCCAGCGAGGTGATGAGGAGGGAGCCCAGGAACGGCCCGAGCGCCGCCCCCATCCCGCCGATGATCGCGTTCAGCGCGAAGAGGACCGACAGGTCGATGGAGAAGACGTAGAACGGGTCCACGAACCCGATGTAGGCGGCCCACAGGCTGCCGCCGACCGACGTGAGCGCGGCCGACAGCGCGATCGCGCGCACCTTGAGCCGGCGGCTCGCGATCCCCAGCGCCTGCGCGGCGTCCTCGTCCTCTCGCACGCCGGCGAGCTGGTAGCCGATCCGGGAGCGCTCGAGCCAGACCTGGACGAGCCAGACGAGGAGCGCGAAGGCGAGGGCCAGGTAGAGCCAGCTCGACTTCCCGGCGAAGCCGAGGGTGGCGAAGCCGGGCCGGAAGGGGACGGGGATCCCCTCCGAGCCCTTCGTCAGCTCGCGCCAGCGGCTCGCGACGATCAGCAGCACCTGGGCGAACGCGATCGTCGCGAGCGCGAAGTACGGGCCGCGGAGGCGGTTCGCGAGGTAGCCGATGACGAGCCCGGCGGCCGTGGAGAGGACGGCACCCGCCGCCATGCCGGTCCAGGCCGAGAGGTCCCAGCGTACCGCCAGGAGCGCGGTGGAGTAGGCGCCGAGGCCGAAGAAGGCCGCGTGTCCGAGTGAGACCTGTCCCGCGTAGCCGCCCGCCACGTTCCACGCGCCGGCGAGCGCGCCCCACACGAGGATCAGGATGACCGTGTCGTGGAAGAAGGCGTCGCGCGTGAGGAGCGGCACGGCGGCGGCCAGACCAAAGAACAGCGCGGCGGGCGCGAAGGGGAGCGCGGCGGCCAGGCCAGGGGCCCTCACGCGCCGAGGGTCTCCGCGCCGCGCTGGCCGAAGAGTCCGGCCGGTCGGAACACGAGGACGAGGATGAAGAGGACGAAGTAGAGCACCTCTTTCCACGCCGGGCCGAGGAAATAGGAGCCGCCGACCTCGACCGTCGCCACGATGAGGCTCCCCAGCAGCGCGCCGACCATGTCGCCGAGCCCGCCCAGCACGACCACCACGTAGGCCAGCAGCACGAACTGGAGGCCGGCCGTCGGGTAGACCGGATAGAGCGGTGAGACCAGCACGCCGGCCACGCCCACCGCGGCGATGCCCATGGCGAAGGTGAGGCGGTAGACGCGGTCGGTGTCGATCCCCATCAGCGTCGCGGCGTCCCGATCCTGCGCCGTCGCCCGCATGATCATGCCGGTCCGCGTCCACCGCATGAAGCCGAAGAGCGCGAGGGTGAGGAGCAGGGCGATCGCGAAGGCGACGATCTGCGAGAGGTTGAAGGCGGCGTTGCCGAGGCGCAGGACGACGCCGGCGTGCCACGGGCGGATGAACCGGAAGTCGCCGGTCCAGGCGACGAGCGCGACGTTCTGGAGCGCGACCGACAACCCGACGGTCGTGAAGATCTGGACGTTGTGCGAGGCCTGGATGATCCCTCGCATGACGAGGGCGTAAACGGCGAGCCCGCCGACGAAGAACAGGAGCACGGCGGGTCCGAGGACGAGGTAGGGATCGAGGCGCCAGAGCGTGAAGGCCCAGAAGGCCAGGTACATGCCGAGCATGAGGAACTCGCCGTGGGCGAAGTTCACCACGCGCATCACGCCGAAGATCAACGTGAGGCCGACGGCGATGAGGGCGTAGATCCCGCCGAGCAGCAGCGCGGAGACGGCGAGCTGCGGCAGGACGGTCACGAATTACGGGACTCCGCCGCGCCCCCGGGTCCTGTCACTGCCCTTGCTCCCGTTCGCCGGGCTCCGTCACCCGTTCACGCCCTTCCGCAGGCAGTCGCCGGCGGAAGGAGCGTGAAGGGGTCCCACTTCGCCCGGCGTCCGGGAGCGGCGGGCGTGCCACCCGGGGGCGCGTCGGCCTCCCATCGCGCGACGACAGGACCCGCGGCGGGCCGCTCGGGGGGCGATGCCGACGTGACCCGCGACCGGGCCTGGGTCCGCGGCAGCCTGCGGGCGCCCGGCGCCGGGCGTGGCGGCAGCGCTACTTGCGGGTGTCCCAGGCGCCGAGCGGGATCCACTTCGGGCGGTTCGTCGTGAACTCCTCCGGCCACACGGTGACCAGCTCGCCGTTCTGCCACTGCAGCATGTAGTGCTGGACGCGCTCGTTGCCGTTCTGCCCGGTCTCGGCGAACTTCGCCCCCCAGCCGTTGATGGAGGCGCCCACCGGCAGGTCGAGCTCGAGGACCGCGGCGCGGAACCGGTCGAGGTCGTCGCTCCTGGCACGGTCCAGGGCCAGCTTGAGCAGCCAGAGACCGCCGGCGGCGAGCTGGTGGCCGCCCAGCGGGTACGAGCCGGTCGCCTTCTGCACCCGCTCGCGGAATTCCCGCTCCACCTGCTGCCCTTCCGGGCGGAGCGCTTCGAGCCGGAATCCCGGACCCGGCTCGAGCAGGGCGAAGGGGCCGTTGCCGTCCCCACCGAGGGCCTTGCCGAAATCGGGCGAGCCGTAGCCGGTGGCGCCGGCCGACACGAGCGCCTTGAAGACGAACTGCTGCTCGCGCGCCTGCTTCCAGAAGATCACCGCGTCGTTGCCGCGGGCGACCGCCATCACGACGTCCGGGTTCGCCTGCTTGAGCTTGAGGATGATGGGCGTGAAGTCGTTCGTCGTCTGCCAGTTGTAGTAGTCGGCGGAGAGCTCCTGCATGCCGAACTCGTCCCGCGCGCGCTTGCGCGCGGACTCGATGACCCCCTGCCCGTAGGAGGAGTCCTCGGAGAGGAACGCGAGCCGGAGCTGGTTCGGCTTGACGTTGAAGCGCGGCGCGAGGTGCTTCGCCACGAACTCGACCATGTACCAGCCGAACCCGGTCCCGTCGATCTCCGTGCGGAAGACGTTCTTGAGCCCGCGCTGGGTGAAGCGGGGATCGACGCACGACGTCTCCCAGTAGATCACGTTGTGCCGGGCCGCCGCCTCGCTCGCCGCGCCGCAGAGCGTGGAGGAGTACGTGCCCGTGATGATGCGGACGCCCTCGCGCGTGATGAGGCGGTTGGCCTCGGACGCCGCGGCGGTGGGGTTCGTGGCGTCGCCGACGACGGCGACGAGCTTCTTTCCCATCACGCCGCCGTGGGCGTTGACCATCTCCGTCATGATCTGGTAGCCCTCGAGGTGCCGCTTGCCCTCGAAGGCGAGCGGGCCGGTCAGGGGCTCGAGGATCCCGATCTTGTACTCGCCCTGGAGGGCCGGTGCCTGGGCGACGGCCGCACCGCCCGCCAGGACGGACACCACCAGGACGAAGGGCGCCAGCCTCCGAGTCGGATGCCGCATCGCTGTGCCTCCCGGATCGAGGTTCGGATGCTCTGCGAGACGCGGGGGTGCGGGGGTCGTCTCGGGTATAGCATCCCGCCGGAAATACTGTCAAGGCAGCCTGGCCGCGCCGCCCCCGCCGCCGTAGGGGAAAACCGGGGGATTGACCGGGCCCGCGCCGCGCCCTAGAATTCGAGATCCGTTCGCTCGCCGGGAATCTCGCTCACGGGGAGGGCCGTTGTCAGGATCCGGTCGTCGCGTCGCGCACGGCGGCATTCTGCTCGTCGTCGCGCTGGCGCTGGCCACCGCGTCGCTCTCCCGCGCCGAGACCCATCGGCCCCTGTCGAGCGCGCCCGCGCGGCCCGCCCACCACCTGGCGGGCGGCTTCCAGAACGTCGAGCCCGGCTTCATGCGCGCGACCCACTGGGTCCGCGTCCGGCACTTCGTGGGCCGGCTGGGGGCCATGCTGCGCGGCGAGCCGCGGGTGGCCGCGCTCCCGGTCCATCGGGCCGACGTCTCGGCCCTCCGCGAGAACGGCCAGACCGCGACCGTCACCTGGGTCGGCCACTCCACGCTCCTCGTCCAGCTCGACGGGGTGAACTTCCTCACCGACCCTCACTGGGGGACGCGGACGGGCCCGTTCGGCGGTCGGGTCGGCGTGACCCGTTACACGCCGCCGGGCCTCGACCTGGACGCCCTGCCGCGGATCGACTTCGTCCTGATCTCCCACGATCACTACGACCACCTCGACGAGCCGACCGTGCTGCGGCTCTGGCAGGCCCACCATCCGCGCTTCGTCGCCCCCCTGGGGATCAAGGCGTGGCTCGCCGACCGGGGGATCACGAACGCCGTGGAGCTCGACTGGGGCGAATCGACCACGGTCGCCGGCCTCATGATCGTCTGCACGCCCGCCCAGCACTTCTCCGGGCGGACGCCACGGGATCAAGGGCGCCGCCTCTGGGCGTCCTGGGTCGTGGAGGGGTCGAAACGGTTTTATTTCGGCGGCGACTCCGGCTATGCCCGCCACTTCAAGGAGATCGGGGACGCCTACGGGCCCTTCGCCCTGGCGGCGCTCGCGATCGGCTCCTACACGCCGCGCGAGCTGACGCGCCCGGTCCACACGTCGCCCGAGGAGGCGCTCCAGGCCTGGACCGACCTGCGCGGCCAGCGTTTCCTCGGGATCCACTGGGGGACCTTCGCGCTGGCCGAGGAGCCGTACGACGAGCCGCCCCGCCGGCTCGCCGCCGAGGTGGCGCGCCGCGGCCTCGACCCCGAGGCCGTCTGGGTGCTCAAGCCGGGCGAGACGCGCCACTGGTGAGCCGCCCTCGGGGCCCCGCCCGGGGGGCCGCCGCGCAGCCGATCCCCGTCGCCTGACCGCCGTCCGCGGCTAGAATCGGTCGAGCTCTTTGATGCCGACCGCCTACGCCCTGCTCGCCGCGCTCGCCTTCGGGCTCAGCGCCCCGCTCGCCAAGCTGCTGCTCGGCGCCGTGTCGCCGCTCGTCCTGGCCGGCCTCCTCTACGCGGGTGCCGGCTTGCTCTTGACGGCGACGCGGCTCGCCGGCCTCCCGCGCGGGGTGCGCGGGGTCCCGCTCGGACGCCGGCAGCTCGGCATGCTCGCCGCGGTCGTGCTGGCGGGCGGCGTCCTGGCCCCGCCGCTCCTCCTCTGGGGCCTGAACCGGGGGACGGCGGGCGCGACCGCGCTCCTCCTCAACCTCGAGGTCGTCTTCACGGTCCTGCTGGCCGGGGCCCTCTTCCGCGAGCACCTCGGCGGCCGGGTGATCGGAGCGGCGGCGCTCATCGCGATCGGCGGGGTCGCGCTCGAGTGGCGCGGCGGCGCGGCGGCGATCACGCCCGGCGCGCTCGCGGTCGCGGGCGCCTGCGCCCTGTGGGCCCTCGACAACAACCTCACACGGCTCCTCGCCGAGAGCGATCCCGTTTCGCTCGTCCAGGTGAAGGGCCTGGCGGCCGGCGCCGTCAATCTCGCGCTGGCGGCCGTCGCCGGCTCACCGCGGCCCGGCCCGTCGGCGAGCGTGCTCGCCCTGGCCCTGGGCGGCGTGAGCTACGGGGGAAGCCTGGTCCTCTACGTCCTGGCCATGCGCGGCCTCGGGGCCGCCCGGGCCGGCGCCTACTTCGCCCTGGCGCCGTTCGTCGGGGCCGCGGGAGCCGTGCTGATCCTGCGGGAGCCCCTCACCCCGCCGCTCGTGCTCGGCGGCCTCGGGATGGCTGCCGGAGTCTTCCTCCTCTTCGGGGAGCGCCACGTGCACCGCCACCGGCACGAGCCAGGGGTCCACACGCACCGCCGCGTCCACGACGAGCACCACCGGCACGCCCACGAAGGCTGGGAAGGGCCGGAGCCCCACGTCCATCCGCATGGGACCGGGCCGTTCACGCACGAGCACCGGCACGCGCCCGACCTCCACCACCGGCACGGGCACGGCGGCTGACGCCGGCGGCGGCCCGTCCCTTGACCCCTTCGAGCCGGGCGTACTACAGTGCGCCGCATCCCATGAGCGAGCCGGCGCTGGCGGGCCTCACGGTCCTCGACCTCGCGACGTTCGTCGCCGCGCCGTTCTGTAGCACGCTGCTCGGCGAGTTCGGCGCCGAGGTGATCAAGGTCGAGCAGCCCGCGACGGGGGACGACCTCCGCCGCCTCGGGCGTCCCGCCGCGCCGGGCGTCTCGTACTGGTGGCTCGCCGAGGCGCGCAACAAGAAGTCGGTCACCTGTAATCTCCGGATCCCCGAGGGCCAGGCGCTCGTCAAGCGGCTCGTCGCGCAGGCCGACGTCGTCACGGAGAACTTCCGGCCCGGCACGCTGGAGCGCTGGAACCTCGGCCCGGAGGCCCTCCGCGCGGTCAAGCCGGGCATCGTCCTCGTCCGCATCTCGGCCTACGGCCAGACCGGCCCGTACGCCGGCCGCCCCGGGTTCGGCCGAATCGCCGCCGCCATGAGCGGGATCACCTACCTGTCCGGGTATCCCGACCGGGCGCCGGTCACGCCGGGCACGCCGACCATCCCCGACTACCTGGCCGGGGCGCTCGGGGCCTTCGGCGCGATGGTCGCGCTCGAGCACCGGCGGCGGACCGGCGAGGGCCAGGTGGTGGACGTCGGGCTCTACGAGCCGCTGCTCCGCATGCTGGACGACCTGATCCCGGTCTACGCGGCGACCGGGCACGTCCGCGAGCGCGTGGGGTCGGGGACCGAGCACGTCGTCCCGCACGACCATTACCGGGCCGGCGACGGGCGATGGATCGCGATCGCCTGCACGAACCAGCGCATGTTCGAGCGGCTCAGTCAGGCGATGGGGCGCCGCGACCTGCTCACGCGCTATCCGACGACGGCCGACCGCGTGGCGCGACGCGAGGAGGTGGACGGCCTCGTGCAGGCCTGGGTGGGGGCCGTGCCCGCCGCGGAGGTTCTCCGGCGCCTGGACGCCGCGGAGGTCCCGGCCGCCCTCGTCAACAGCGTGAAGGACCTCTTCGGCGACCCTCAGGTCACGGCGCGCGAGAACATCCTCGCGATCCCGAACCCGCTGGGTGGGCTCCTCCACGTGCCGGGCATCGTGCCGAAGCTCGACCGCACGCCCGGCACGGTGCGTCACGCCGGTCCGGTGACGGCGGGCGCCGACAACGAGGAGATCTACTGCGGGCGGCTCCAGCTCTCGCGCGACGAGCTTGCCGCGCTCCGGACCCGCGGCGTCGTCTGAGGGCGGGAGCCGCGCCTCCCACGGGGCCGGGCGCGAGGGCGACGCAGGTCAGCGGCCGGTTCGAATGCGGCCCTTCAGGCTCTTGGGGACCCCGAGCACGGGGTGCGTCTCGAGCCGCGGCGACTTGGCGCTGGCGGGCGCCCGGCGGCCGAGGGCCTCGGCCATCGCGCGGATGTGGACCGCCACCGTGCCGCAGCAGGCCCCGATGTAGTCCACGCCGAGGTCCCGGGCCCGGAGCGCGTACGCCGCCATCTCGCCACGCGTGAGCGTCAGCGGATCCAGCTCGAGCGGGAACTCGGGGCGACCCATGAAGTAGGGGATGTCCTCGCGCGTCCGGTACGCCACGGGCTGCGCCGCGATGTAGCCCTGCCTCACCGTCTTGCGCATCTTCTCGACGATGGGGAGCATGCGGGCCGGGTCGCGGCCGCAGTTGGCCCCCACGATGTCCGCGCCCTCGCCGGTGAGGATCCGCGCGACCTCCTCCGGCCGGTGGCCGTCGAGACTCCGCTCGGCGGCCTTGAAGTTCAGCGTCACCATCGCGGGGAAGCCCGCGGCCTTGATCGCCCGGGCCGCGAGCACCCCCTCCCCGACGTAGTGAAGCGTCTCGCAGATGAAGAAGTCGACGCCCTCGGCGGCCTGCACCTCGATCTGCTCGTCGAAGAGCCGGCGGACGCGGGCCCGCGCCCGGGCGCTTCCCGGCCGGTACTGCCAGGTGAGGCAGAGCGTCCCCGCCACGAGCGCCTCGTCCCCCGCGACCTTCCGCGCGATGCGGACGGCCGCGCGGTTGATCGCCTCCATCTGGCCGGCGTAGCCGGCGGTCGCGAGCTTGTCCCGGCTCGCGTAGAAGGTGAGGGCCTGGAGCACCTCGGACCCCGCCCGGAGGAATTCTTCGTGGAGCTGCCGGAGCGCCTCGGGGTGCTCGATGGCCACCTCCGGCGTGTACGGCCCCGCCTGGACGTAACCGCGCCGTTCGAGCTCGAGGATGTAGCCGCCGTCCCCCAGGACGACGCCCTGTCTCAGCCGCTCGAGGATCCCGGCCTTCCGGCCGTCCATGCGTCCCCCGCCGCCCGACCGCTGGCCGTCGTGGTGCGGTCCGGGCCGGGGGCCACGCCGGCGCGCCGCCGGGCTCATCGCCGCTTGGCCTTCTCCGCCGCGCGCTCGAGGAAGCGGGCTTGGTTGATCTGGAAGCGCTCGTGGCTCCCTTCGGCCACCTTCTCCACGTCGTCGTGGGCTTCGACGTCGTAGACGTAGCGGCGGCCGTCGACCTCGCGGAGGACGGCGCGCGCGCGGACGCGCATCCCCACGGGCGTCGCCGCCAGGTGCTTGACGTCGAGTCGCGTCCCGACCGTGCCCGCGCCGGGCGGCAGATGTGCCTGGACCGCCGCGATGGCCGCGTCCTCGAGCATCGCGACCAGGCGCGGCGTCGCGAGCACGTGCACGCCCTTGTTGCCGATGGCGTCGGCCGTGTCCTGCGGCTGCACGACGATCTCGATCTCTCCCACGAGCCCCGGGGCCATCTCCATGATCGTCTCCTCCTCCGGGCTACCCTACGGGCTCGCCGACCGCGGCGTCAAGCGCCCGGGGCTCACCGCGCGGGACGCAGGAGGAAGAGCAGGCCGAGCCCCACGAGGATCACCTCGACCAGCCGGACGAAGGCCCGGTCGCTCATGCGATCCAGGATGCGACGGCCGACGAACGCCCCGACGAACATCACGGCGCCGAGGGCCAGGCCGAGGGCCCCGGTCTCGGCGGTCAGGAGCGCGTAGCGGTCGTAGACGACCGTCTTGGTGAGGTGGACGACCGCGACGCAGGCGGCCTCGGTGCCGACGTAGGCGCCGCGGCGCAGGCCGTAGCCGAGGAAGAAGGGCGTGTTGATGGGGCCCGTCGCGGCGACGAGCGCGGAGAGGAAGCCGGTGGCGGCCCCCAGCAGCGGGAAGTGCGCGAGGCGCAGCCGCAGAGGGCCGCGCTCGAGCCAGCGCCGCAGCGGCACGGCCAGGAGGAGGAAGACCCCCATGAGGCGGGAGAGCCACTCGGCCCGCGCCCCGGCGTAGAGGATCGCGCCGACGACGGCGAAGGGGACGGCGCCCGCGAGGTACGCGCCGATGACCCGCCAGTCGAGCTCGCGCCGGCTGAACCAGGCCCGCGAGACGTTGCCGCAGAGGAGCGCGATCGAGAGCACCGGCACGCTCGCCCGGACCCCCACGGCCCAGACCACGAGCGGCAGCATGGTGATGCCGGTGCCGAAGCCCACGATGCCGCCGAGGACCGCCGCCGGGAGCGCCACGGCGAGCAGGAAGAGGGTGCCGGCGACGGACGGCATGGGCAGGCGTGGCCGTCGTCGCGCTCAGGTCCCGGGGACGCGCTCGAGCGGCGGCTCGCCGTGCGCATAGCGCCGGATGTTGCCGAAGGCGAAGCGCATCTTCGCGCGGAAGGCGTCGAGGGTGCCGGCCCCGATGTGGGGCGTCAGGACCACGTTGTCGAGCCGGGTCAGGGGGTGGCCGGGCGGCAGCGGCTCGGGGCTGAAGACGTCGAGCGCCGCGCCGGCGATGCGCCGCGCGCGGAGCGCCTCGACGAGCGCGTCCTGGTCCACGACGCCCCCGCGGGAGACGTTGACGAGATGGGCGGTCGGCTTCATCAGCCCGAGCGTCTGCCGGTTGATCATGTGCCGCGTCTCCGCGGTGAGGGGCACGTGGCAGCAGACGACGTCGGCCTCCATGAGGAGGCGCTCGCGGTCGACCAGCTCGACCCCGAACGCCGCGCGCTCGGCCGCGGTGAGCCGGATGTACGGATCGTGGGCCAGGAGGCGGACGTCGAAGCCCCGGGCGCGCCGGGCCGTCGCGCGGCCGGTCCGCCCGAAGCCGATCAGGCCGAGCGTCTTCCCTTCGAGGTCGCGGGTCTCCGTGCGCAGGCCCCACTGGAGCCAGCGCCCCTCGACGAGCGCGTTGTGCGCGACGACGACCCGCTTGAGGAGCGCCAGGATCAAGAGGATGGTGTGCTCGCCGACGCCGGTGGCGGTCCCGGCCGGGCAGAGGCAGAGGGGAATCTTCCGCGCCGCCAGCGCGGCCGTGTCGATCCGCTCGTAGCCGACGCCCTGGTGCTGGACGAGCCTGAGCCGCGGGGCCGCCTCGAGGTCCTCCGCCCCGAGGGCCCAGTCCGCGATGAGGAGGAACTCCGCCTGACCGAGCTTGGCGCGCGCCTCCGCCGGGTCGTCCGACTCGAGCAGGAGCAGGCGGAGATCCGGTGGCGTCTCCTCGCGGAGGACGGCGTAGAGCTCGGGAGTGGCGCGGTTCCAGTAGAGCACGGCGGGCTCCGACATGCGCTGGCTCCTTCCTCGCTAGCCGGCGAGCAGACGCAGCATGAGCCCGAAGGCCACGAGCGACAGGGCCGTGCGTACCAGGTGCAGCGCGCCCCAGCGCCGAAGCAGGCGCCAGGCCTCCGGCGTGTCCGGCTCCAGGGCGTGGTCCCGGAGCCGCTGGTTCGTCGGCGCGATGACGACGAGCGTGAAGGGGATGACGAGCCCGAGCACGAGGCCGGCGGCGAGCCAGCCCACCGGCCCGCCGGCGAGCCACGCGGCGGCGCCGGCCAGGCCGCCGACCGCCGACAGGGGCGCCTGGAGGCGCGCGCCGCGCGGATAGCTCCGCCGGAACTCGCCGAGCGCCATCGGCGGCCCGCACGCGAGTCGGGCCGGGTGTTCCACCAGCGTGACGTAGAGCGCGGCGCCGGCGAAGAGCCCGCACGCCGCCGTCGCGATCCACCCGAGGGACGCGACCATGGCGCGGCCGATGGTACCGGAGCCGCCGGGGGCGGCGCAACCCGCCCCGCCGGGAATCTGGTATTCTGTGTCGCCGTGAAGGTCGCCGCCTACGTGATCCCGCGGGACGACCTCGGGCGCGCGGTCGCGCTCAGCCGCGCCGCGGAGGAGCTCGGCTACGACAGCGTCTGGGTGACGCACGGGCTCGGTCGCGACGGGTTCCTCGTCCTCGCGGCCTACGCGCAGGCGACGCGGCGGGTCGGCCTCGGCACCGGCGTGGTCCCCATCTACCCGCGCCACCCCGTCGCCATGGCCCAGGCCGCGGCGACGCTCGCGGAGGTGTCCGGGGGGCGGCTCCGGCTCGGCATCGGAGTGAGCCACCGCGCCTCGATGACGGACGCGCTCGGCCTCGACATGGCGCGGCCGCTCGACGTGATGCGCGAGTACGTGACCGTGCTCCGCGACGCGCTCGCCGGCCGGGCGCGGTTCCAGGGGCGCCACTACCGCGCCGCCTGGGAGGCGGCGTTCCGGCCCCCGCCGCCGCCGCCGCTCCTCCTGGCCGGCCTCTCGGCGCCGATGCTCGAGCTGGCGGGCGAGCTGGCCGACGGCGTGGTCCTCTGGCTCTGCGCGCCCGACTACATCCGGGACGTCGCGCGGCCGGCGCTCGCCCGCGGGCGCGCGAAGGCGGGCCGGCCGCTCGAGGGCTTCGAGATCGCCGCCGCGGTGCCGGCGGCGGTGACGGACGACCCCCGGCGGGTGACGGCGACCTTCCGCGACGAGCTCGTGCGCTACCTCGGCCTGCCGTACTACCGCGCGATGCTCCGCGCGAGCGGGTTTGCCGAGGCGCTCGCGGCCTTCGACCGGGACCGCGCCCGCGGGGCGGCCGGCGACGCCGTGCCGCCCGCGCTGGCCGAGGCGCTCTCAGCCGTGGGCGACGCCGGGGCGGTCCGCGCCTCCGTCGCCGCCTACCGCGCGGCCGGGGTCACGCTCCCGATCGTCCGTCCCATCGGGTCCCCCGAGGCGACCCACGCCCACGCGACCCTCGAGGCCGCGGCGGGCCGCTGAGGGGAGGGGAGATGCCGTTGCGCGGGAGCGGCGTGCTGGCGATCTGGCACGGCATCGCGCCGGAGGCCGAGGCGGAGCTGATCCGGTGGCACGACACCGAGCACATCCCGGAGCGCGTGGGCGTGCCGGGCTTCCTCCGCGGGCGCCGGTATCGCCACGCCCTGCGGCCGCGGGAGTACCTCGACCTCTACGAGCTCGAGAGCGTGGAGGTCGCCCGCAGCGCCCCCTATCTTGCGCGGCTCGACCACCCGACGCCCTGGACCCGGCGAGTGCTCCCCCACTTCCGGGACACCTTCCGCATCGGCTGCCGGGTCCTCGCGAGCGTCGGCCGGGGCCAGGGCGGCGCGGCGGTGACGCTGCGCCTCCGGCCCGCCGCGGGGAGAGACGCGACGCTCCGCGGCTGGCTGACCGGACCGGCGCTCGCCCTGGTGCGCGAGCCGGTGGGCGTGATCGCGGCACACCTCCTCGAGACCGTGCCCGAGGTCACGCGGGTGGCCACGGCCGAAGGCAAGCTGAAGGGCGGCGAGGCGGGTCCGGCGGACGAGCCGTGGCCGCTCGTGCTGGTGGTCGAGTGCACGGAGCCGGAGGTCGGCGAGGCCCTGATCCGCGGCCCGCTCGCGCCGGCTCGACTCGCCGAGCACGAGGCGGCGGGGGACGCCCTGGCGGGAGTCTACCGGCTCCAGACGACGATGGACGCCGCCTGAGCTCTTCGGGGGGTCTCGGACGACTCCCCGATGCCTCCCGTCCGGTGCGGCGGCGAAGCCGCCGCGCGGACGATTCCGAGCAGCGTCCAGCCTCGCGAGGCCTGCGACTCCGACGGGCGCAGCGAGCCCGGGAGCCCCGCCGGCTACGCCTCCGTGGCCAGCCGCCGGAACGCCTCCGGCGTCATCCGGAAGACCGTCCAGTCGTCCATCGCCACCGCGCCCAGCTTGAAATAGAAGTCGCGCGCGGGCGTGTTCCAGTCGAGGACGGCCCACTCCATCCGCCCGCACTCCCGCGCCACGGCGATCCGCGCCAGGTGGACGAGGAGCCGCCGGCCGATGCCGCGCCCGCGCGCCTCCGGCCGGACGAACAGGTCCTCCAGATAGAGGGTCGGCCGGGCCTTGAACGTGGAGAAGGTGAAGAAGTAGAGCGCGAAGCCGACCGCGCGGCCGCCGGACTCGGCGAGGACGGCCTCGAAGACCGGCCGCGGGCCGAAGCCGTGCCGCTCCAGCAAGGCCTCGGTCGCCTCGACTTCGTGGCTCAGCCGCTCGTACTCGGCAATGCCGCGGACCAGCTCGAGCAGGGCCGGGACGTCCGCCGCCGTCGCCGCCCGGAGGGCGAGGCCATCGCCGCCCGGCGCCGCGGCCTCGCCAGGCGCTAGGGGCTCGCCGGTGGAACCCACTCGCGCCGTATCCCCACCGCCGCAGCCGTCACAGGGGTCCACTCCGAGCGCCGGCCCTGCCGGCGCAGCGATCCGGGGGGGAGGCATCGGAGGGGGCCGTCG
>JBIOTN010000181.1:0-9481 GCA_044866005.1 Candidatus Rokuibacteriota bacterium
CCGTCCCGCTGCCGGCCCTCGCGGTGAGGTTCACCATCGTGCCCCGGGCTTGCGCCGCGCCCAGCTGTCGGCCCACGCTCGGCGGCACGACCTGGAAGTCGAAGAGCTGCCCGTCGATCGCGCGGACGGCCAGCGACCAGGTACAGAAGCGCAGCGCGCCCCTGAGCGCCGGCCATTGCTGGCTCCACAGGGCCAGGACGAGCTCTTCCAGCGTGTCCGCCCGGTCGGCGACGAGAAAGGTCGGCGCGTCGGGGAGACCGTACAGCGCGGCGAGCACTCGCGCGGCGTCACGCTCGGCCCACGCGGGGCGCGTCTCGGCGGCGGACGGGGGGCCGGCGGCCGGGACGGGCAGGGGGGTCGCGTACGCCTGCCACGACTCGCCCCGCCGGGGCCGACGGAAGAGGGAGCGCAGGAGGGCGAGCTGCGGGATCCGTCCGAGATCGCCCTGCTCGATGAGCAGGGTGTGCGTCCACACGCAGCCGGGGCGATTCAGCTCGGTGGCGAGCCACGTCCGCGCGAACGCGTAGGCGCCCGTCCCGGGCACGGGACAGCCGGTCAGGTAGCTCTCGAACGCGCCGGCCGTCACCGGCCCGGAGATGTCGGTGAGGATCAGCAGCGCGCGCTCGGCGTCTCGCGGCGGCCGGCGGGACGCGGCGAGGAGCCGGTGACCGTCGGAATAGCCGTAGAGCAGCTGCTGGATCTCTGAGCTCATGTCAGCGGTGTGTCCGGCCGCCGGCGTCTCGGCGAGAGGCGTCCCCCGTCGGCCCGCCGTGGCGCGCCGTCCGCGCGGGGCCGAGCGGCGTGCGGGGCGCGGCGCGGACGGCCTAGCTCATGACCCACCGGACCGGCGCGGTGAGGTCGTGCTCCCCGCTCTCGTCGCCCATCACGGCGATGCGGCGGGCGGGCGTCGGTTCTCGGAGCAGCCGCTCGCCGTCCCGACCGAGGTCGCCTCCCTGGGCGCTCACCCCGTACACCCTGACCGCGTAGCGTTCCGGATCGGCGCGCAGGTACTGGTCCAGGAGCGGCAGCCGCGTCGCGAGCCAGCGCGCCGGCGAGCCGGCATCGTCACGGATCAGGTCCCACGCGGACACGATGACCGCGACGCGCAAGTGCTCGATGGAGAAGGGCGGCCGGTCGAGGAACTGCAGGAGATCCACCAGCTTCACCTGGGTGGGCGCCCGGTCGGGGTCCCAGGGGCGGGGGCCCGTGTCTTCGGCCGCGCCGACCTCGCCCGTCGCGCCCAGCTCGGCCACGATGCCGGCCACCTCGTCGATGCGCACGGGCTCCACGACGGTGTTGGGGTGCACGAACAGGAGGACGCCGGAGGCCTCCCGGGCCAGCCGATAGTGGGCCCGGGAGCATTTCCGCTCCTTCCACTGGAGATTGAACAGCTCGCCCGACATGTCGGGGAAGAACACCTCGGTCCGCTCGCCGGTGTCGGTCGCGCGGAGCAGCATGGAGACGATCGTCTCCGAGCCGATCGGCGTCCGCTCGACGGCCCGACAGGAGAGCCAGTCGCTCGAGATGCGGTTGAGGTGCTCGCGGTTTCCGTGGAGGCGATCGAGCCGGAGGGACGTCGCGACCTCGCCCCAGACGACGAGGTACCACAGCGCGGCCAGGAACGTCGTCTTGCCGCTCCCCGGCAGCCCGAGCACGAGCTGCCGGCACTCCGACGTCACGGCCGCGGGCCCGCCGCCGCGAGAGCCGGAAGGCGTCGGACGAGGTACCGATCGAACTCGGACGCGTCCCGCGGCATCGCGACCGGCACCCACGCCCGGCGCCGGGAGGCGGGACTCTCTTCGATCCACGAGGCCACCAGCTCGGGGACGCCGTGCGCGTAGCCGGTCGGACTGTTCGGCGCGGGCCGCGCCGCGACGCGGGAGAACCTGAGCCGCCCCAGCCGCGCCTCGCAGTGCTGGCGCGTCTTCTCGGCGAACCCCGTGACGAACTCCTCCGCCTCCGCGGCCACGGCGCTCGCCATGACGACGTCCCACTTCGCGAACACCACGTCCACCAGCGACGATTCGCCGAGCACCTCCGCGTCGAGACAGCTCCGCAAGACGAGGGCCGCGTCGTTCGTCGCCGTCAGCCGGTGCTGCCGATGCGCCAGCTTCCCGCCGTCCACCAGGATCACGAAATGGTCGGCCCGGCGGGCCAGCGACAGGCGTCGGCACTCCTCCGTGGAATCCTTGGCCAGGCGAAACACGTCGCTCGCCACCTCGGCGAAGAGCACGTCTCTCGCGATGCCGTGCGTGCCGGCGCGGAGCCGGAGATGGAGCCAGCGTTGCCCGCTCGTGGCGAGCGTCCGCGCGGTTTCGGCCGTGGCGCGGCCGGAGTCGACGCGGGCCAGGTGGCAACGCCGCTCGAAGCCCGAGAGCGTCTCCGAGCCCCCGAAGGCATACCCCGCGAACCGGCCATGCTGGAAGGATTCGTAGAGGCTCGCCAGCAGCGTCGTCTTCCCGCTGTCGGCGGCGCCGAGGAGCACGACGACCCGCGCGATCCCGGCCCGGGCGATGCGCTCCGCGGCCTCGGTGTCCAGGTCACCGCCGTCCGCCAGCTCGAGCCACGCGCCCTCGTCCTCCAGCGCCTGCTCCGGCGCGGTCGAGGAGAGCTCCCGCCCGCCAGCGCCCGACCCGCCCAGCCCGCCGCCGGCGTGCGGGCAATCGGCGAGGCGAGCATATCCGGCCAGGCATCGCCCGTCGGCGCCGACCGTGCAGGCCGGGAGCTGGCAGGTCAGATCAGCGTCGCCCACCGACCGCCCGCCACGGCATGCCCGGGGTCACAGCGCACTCGCCTCCTTGAAGGCCGCCACGAACAACCGCTCCTCGTAGGCTTGCACGGCGAGATCGAGCGGGCTGATCTTGGTGAGCGCGTCGACCCCCGTGACCTTCCGGACGGGAGGAATCCAGTCCTCCGGACCGTTCGTGTCGAGCGAGCGGCGCACCGCGTAGAGCACCGGACAGAGGTCTTCCACGCGCTCGCAGTCCCCACCCGCCATCCAGGGGCGCCATTCTCGCGGCGTCTCGTTGACGGCCTCCTGAAGCGTCGTCGCGGACCGGAGCTCCGGCTCCACGGCGCGCAGCATCCGGTCGAGGACGCCGATCGCGGCCAGCGGTCCCGGTAGCACCTCGGTGAGGTCGGCGAGCTCCTTGCCCGCGACCAGGCAGGCGGCGGACAGTGGCACGGTCGCCATGCGCTGCCCGAGATCCCGGCTGTACTCGGCGAAGAGCCACCAGAGCATGTTGCTCTCTTCGCGCAGGAGTCGGAGCCGTTCCGCCTGCTCCCGCGTCACCTCCGCCGCGGCCGCGGCGACGTCCAGGACCCCCGACGCGAGCCGCTGCATGCCCTTCATGACGATCTCGAGCGCCGAGGCCGGACGCCCCGGACCGGCGAGCGGAATGGGCTCGAGCGCGCCGGCGAAATCGGGGTCGCGCGTCTGCTTGGCTTGAAGCGCCGACTGCAGCGGCTCCAGCACGCTCTCCACGTCCAGCGTCGGGATCGCCATGGTCCTGACGTTCCGGCTGGCGCGCAGGCCGGCCGATCGCCCCAGCAGATAGCTCCGGGCCTCCCGCAGCATGTCGGGGAGGCGATCGCCGTGGCGGAGTCCCCGGCAGTCGGGACAGAGCATCGCGAGCGCTCCCAGGTCGGCCATCGGCCCCACGCGGCTTCCCAGCAGCGAGACGATGGTGGCGCCGGCGAGCACCCGGAGCTCGGCGTCGTTGTCCCGCATCTGGAACGTCACGTCGCAGGCCTTGAACGCGTCGCGATACCGCTCGACGAAGCGCCCGTCGGTCCGTGGTGCCCCGTGGAAGAGCCGGGCCACTTCCAGCACGTCGGCGACGTCCAGCGAATAGACGATGCCCTGGACGCCCTCCCACCGCTTCTCCAGGACGTCCGGGTGCGGCTCGATCGCGGCGATGCGGTACCAGTCCGCGAAGTATTTGTGCACGGAGACCCCTCCTGCCTTGGCCGCCCTACGGAAGACCCGGGCGCCGGCGGGCGGACCGCCCGCTCACGGGACGCGGAGCGCGCCTCGGGACGCGACGAGGCCGGTGAAACCGGCCCGGCCCCCGAGGCGCGGCGGTCCGGACTCGCACTTCGCTACACCCCCGTGAACGGGTTGTTCGCGGTATCGCCGTCCGGGTGAAGCGCTTCGACTTCGGACCACAGGGCCGAGAGCGCGCGCTTTTCCCGGGCCCGCCGGAAACATCGGCGGAACTTCTCGATGTCCGACGCGGTCGCGTCCTGGGGGTCGACGAGGCCCAGCGCGCGGACGATCGCCATCCGCTGCTGATGAGGAAGGCTGAAGAATCGGTAAACGAGCCGCCTGCCAGCCTCCATGCGCCCCCCGAGGGTGAGCGGCGGACCTCAGGACCGGGGATGGTCGGCCCCCGGTCGTCGAGCCCCATCATTATGCTCTGGGCCGCGGCGGGGCCCAAAAAAAGAACGCGGGCGGGGATGCCGGCGGTCGCGGCCGCGAGGAGGTGGGGGGGTGCCCGAAGGGATGCCGACGGGATGAGGGAACCCGGTTACCGCTCGGTCAGGACGAGCGCCTCCTCGGCGAAGGCTTTCGCGGTCTTGGCCTTCCTGACCGCCTCGGCGTGCCCGAGCTTCGCCGTCGCGCCCTCGTGATCGCGGCGCGCCTCCGCGACCAGCTTCTTCGCCTCGCCGAGCGCCCGCTCGGCCGCCGCCTTGTCTCCGCCGCTCGCCTTCGCGACCGCCGCCTCGGCCTTGGCGATCAGGCTCTCGGCCTCCTTGATCAGGAGCGGGCACGTGTACGCCGACGCGGCCGGCGTCCAGGCGCCGAGCGCGAAGAGCGCGGCGGCCGCGACCCCCAGGGTTCTCATCAGCCTCACCTCCCGGACCGTCGGGCCGGACCGTCGGGGCGCCACCCGCGCGAGCCGGCACCGCGCGAAGGCGTGCTCCGGGATGGCCGGCGCCGCGCGAGGAGGAATGGTCGGGGCGAGCCGATTTGAACGGCCGACCCCCTGCTCCCAAGGCAGGTGCGCTACCTGGCTGCGCCACGCCCCGAACGGTGACAAATCTACGGGGTTAGCCGACCCGAGTCAACTGCTGCCGGGCTCCGCGGTGTCCGCGCGCGTCTCCCTCGCGTCACGCGGATTCCGCCCGCTCGCGCGCGCGGTCCGCCCAGGCGAAGAGGATGGGGCGCGCCCGCGCCACGGCCTGCCCCCGGTGGCTCAGCCGGTGCTTGTCGGCCGGCGCGAGCTCGGCGAACGTGCGCCCGAGCTCGGGCAGGAGGAAGATCGGATCGTAGCCGAAGCCGCCGGCCCCGCGCGGCGCCTCGGTCAGCCGACCCTCGACGGTGCCCTCGACGATCGTCTCCTCGCCCCACGGGGCGACCAGCGCCAGCACGCAGCGGAAGCGCGCCGTCCGCTCGGAGACCCCACGCATCTCGTCGAGGAGCCGCGCGACGCGCGCGGCGTCGCTCGCCCCCGGACCGCCGTACCGCGCCGAGCCGAGACCCGGGCGGCCCCCCAGCGCCTCCACCTCGAGGCCCGAGTCGTCGCCGAGGGCGATCGCGCCGGTCGCGGCGACCGCGGCGCGCGCCTTGGCGCGCGCGTTCTCCGCGTAGCTCGTGCCGCCCTCCGGCGGCAGCGCGAGGCCCGGGTCGTCGGCGAGGGTCGCGATCACGTAGCTCAGCCCCGCCAGGAGCGCGCGGAACTCGGCCGCCTTCGCCGGATTGGCCGTCGCGACGACGAGCCGCGGCGTCACGGAAGCGTGAAGACGGTCGTCGTCCGATCCGCGAGCAGGCGGCGCTGGAAGGCGACGAGCCGGGCGATGCCCGCACGGGCCAGCGCCAGCAAGGCCTCGAGCTGGGCCAGGTCGAACGGGGTCTGCTCGGCAGTCCCCTGGATCTCCACGAAGCGCCCCGCGCCGGTCATCACCACGTTCATGTCCACCTCGGCCGTCGAGTCCTCACCGTAGTCGAGGTCGAGGCTCGGGACGCCGCCGACGAGCCCGACGCTGGTCGCGGCGACGACGTCCCGCAGCGGGTCGTGCAGGAGCTTGCCGCTCGTCTTCAAGTGGTGGAGGCCGTCGGCGAGGGCCAGGAAGCCGCCGGTGATCGCGGCCGTCCGCGTCCCCCCGTCGGCCTGGACCACGTCGCAGTCCACGTAGATCGTCCGCTCGCCGAGCTTCGCCAGCTCGACGACGGCCCGCAGGGAGCGCCCGACGAGCCGCTGGATCTCGTGGGTCCGGCCGCCCGTCCGACTGGCCTCGCGCGGGGTCCGGGTCGCCGTGGCGCGGGGCAGCATTCCGTACTCGGCGGTGACCCAGCCCTGGCCGGCGCCCCGGAGGAACGGCGGGACGCGATCCTCGGTGGACGCGGTGCAGACGACGCGGGTCTCCCCGACCTCGACGAGCACCGAGCCCTCGGCGTGGCGGATGTACTGGCGGGTCAGACGCAGCGGGCGGAGCTGGTCCGGCGCGCGGCCGTCCCGCCGGGTCACTGCGCGGCCACGGCGCCCGCCTTCCGGTCGTAGCGCCGCTTGTACCCGGCGAGCCCGGCCGTCAGCGCGCGGGCGATGCGGTCCCGGTAGCCGTCGTCCTGGAGCCGCTGCTCCTCGTGCGGATTCGAGATGAAGCCGATCTCGACCAGGACGGCCGGCATCGCGGCGCCGCCGAGCACGTAGAAGGGCGCCTGCTTGACGCCGCGGCTCGGCAGGCGGAGCGCGCGCTCGAGCGTGTCCTGGAGCGCCTCCGCCAGGCGGCTCGACTCCTGCTGGAACTCGGACTGCGCCAGGTCCCAGAGGATCGAGCGGAGGAGGTCCCGCGAGCCCGTGCGCGGGCCGGGCTCGAGCGCGATGACCTTGTTCTCGAAGGCCGCCGCCGCGCGGGCCGCGTTGTCGGTCGCCTCCGACGAGAGGAAATAGGTCTCCGACCCGGTCGCGGCCGCGCCCGCCGCCGCGTTGACGTGGATCGAGACGAAGAGATCGGCCTTCTCGCGGTTCGCCAGCGCCGTGCGCTCCTGGAGCGGGACGAACTGGTCGCGCGACCGGGTCAGGACCACGCGGACGCCGAGCTCCTCCTGGAGCAGCGTCGCGAGCCGCCGCGCGACGTCGAGCGTCAGCTCCTTCTCCCGGAGTCCGCCCGGCCCGATGGCGCCGGGGTCCTGGCCGCCGTGCCCGGGGTCGACCACGATCGTCTGAAGCGCGACGCGCGCCGCCGTCGGCGGGGCCGGGGCCGGGGCCCGGTAGAAGTCCAGGACGATCCGTGGCGGATCCTGGAGACGATAGACCTTCCGCGACGCCGGCGGCCGCTCGAAGGCGACGCGCAAGGCCGGCATGCCGCGGGACTCGGTCAGCTCGAGCGACGCGATCAGCCCGTCGCGCACCGCGCGCAGGCTCCGGGGTGGCGCCGGGGCGAGCCCGGACAGCGCGACGACGAGGGCACCGCTCGAGTCGACGAGCCGCGGCTCGAGCGCGGAGGGCGCCTCGAGCACCACGCGCGTATACCCGGGATAGGAGCGGTACCGGAGCTCGACGGCGCCCGCCTTGACGGCCGGCCGCGGCGGCCCATCGGTCTCCCCGTCCGGGCGCGGGGACGAGGCGGGCGACGCCTCCGGGGGCTCGGCCGGTGCCGGCGGCGCCTTGACGGGGGTGCGGGCCGCGGCGGGCCGCGACACGGTCGGCCGCGGCGGCGGCGCGGGCGGGGTCCGGGTCGCCACGACGGTGCGCACGCTCGGCCGGGGCGGCGCGGGCGGCGGCACGGCGGCGACCTGGACGCCGGTCCCGACGAGTGCCGGCAGCGCCCGGACCAGGAACTCGCCCGGCACCTGCCACGTCCCCTGACGCAGCCGGACCGGCGCCGAGAGCGCCACCGTGCGGCTCGCGACGGCGAGGCTCCCGCTGTCGCGCCGCATCTCGACCCTCTGACCGCGCGCGGTCAGCGTCACGCGCGACCCCGAGCGGCGGACGGTCCCGCGCACGAGGCGCGCCACGTCGTCGAGCGCGAAGTACGTGGTCCGATCCTCCGTGGTGCCGGCGAGCCGGCCGAGGCTCTGGCCGGCCGTGGTCCGGAGCTCGACATGGACGAGGCGCGGCTCCCCCGTCGCGCGGCCACCGAAAGCGAGCAGACAGAGCGCGACGAGCAGGCGGACGGCGGGTGACCGCATGGGAGCACGCCCATTCTAGCCAGCCGCCGCGCGCGCGCCCAAGCTTTTTGCCGTGTGGGGCGCCGGAAACGGTGCGGGGCTCGTCCGGAGACGAGCCCCGCAGAACTGGTGGAGGCGGTGGGAATTGAACCCACGTCCGAAGACCTTTGGCCCGAGGCCGCTACACCCATAGCCCGCGATTTGATGTCGCCTACCGGAGCTCCCGCGGACCGGATCCCCGGCGGGCCAGCCTGTCAGGTCTCGCGTCGCAGTACCCAGGCGCGTCTGCGACGCCAGCCAGCAGATTATGACGCCCGGCCCCACCCCCCGCTGGCGCGGGACAGGCGGACGTCGCCGTTAGTTAGGCGGCGAGTGCTAGCTCTCTGTCGGCAGCTATAGCCGACCCACCATTTGACGAGGGGATGGGCGCCCTCGGGGTGCTGCCTCGAACCTCGCGATCCCCGTCGAAACCGATCGCCCCCTTCCTTATCCAGTATTGTCGCACGCTTGGGGCCTCGCGGCCACTCTTCGGCGCCTCAGCGCCGGGACTGGGCCCGGATCGCCCGGTCCATCTCCCGGCGCTCCTCGCGCTCCCGGATCACCTGGCGCTTGTCGAGGAGCTTCCGGCCGCGCCCGAGGCCGAGCTCGACCTTGGCGCGGCCGTCCTTGAAATAGAGGCGGAGCGGCACAAGCGTCCACCCCTTTTCCATGACCCGGCCGAGCAGGCGGTTGATCTCGCTCCGGTGGAGCAGGAGCTTCCGCGGGCGGAGCGGGTCGTGGTTGGCGCGGTTGCCCTGGGCGTAGGGGCTGATGTGGCAGCCGAGGAGCCAGGCCTCGTTCCCCTGGATGCGCGCGTAGCTCTCCTTGAGGTCGGCGCGCCCGTCGCGCAGGGCCTTGACCTCCGTGCCGCGGAGGACGAGGCCGGCCTCGTAGGTCTCGAGGATCTCGAACGCGTGGTGCGCCCTCCGGTTCGACGCCACCAGCCGTTCCATCGTGTCCATCGCCTTGACTCGCTCCGGACCCAATGGTAGCGTTAACCGCTGCCCGGCGCCGAAGTGGCGGAATTGGCAGACGCGCTAGATTCAGGGTCTAGTGCCCGCAAGGGTGTGGGGGTTCGAGTCCCCCCTTCGGCACCATCGAATTCTCGCACGGTTAGCCCGCCCCCACCACCGCCGCGCGGACGACCGTCTCCGGGCGGGTGCCGCTCCGGGCGGCCCTCGCCGGCGACCTACTTCGGCGGCGCCGCCGCCCGGGCCTGGTCGCCGAGCGACGCCACGAAGGCGATGATCTTCCAGAACTCCTCGTCCGCCAGGCGACCGTTCCATGCCGGCATGGCCGTGCCCGGCCGGCCGGTGACGAGGGTGGCCC
>JBIOTN010000182.1:0-24835 GCA_044866005.1 Candidatus Rokuibacteriota bacterium
CAGCGCGAGCAGCGCCTGGCGCGCGGTCGCCGCCGCCTGGCGGAGCTGCATCCCGCCGCGCGCGATGCCGTAGCTCCCCGCGGTCGACCCCTGATCCGGCGTGAGCGCGGTGTCGCCTTCGATCATCACGATCCGCGCGATCGGGACGTCGAGCTCCTCGGCGACGATCTGGCGCATCGCCGCCCGCGCGCCGGTGCCGATGTCGACCTTGCCGCTGAAGAGCGTCACGGACCCGTCGGCGTGAATCGCCAGGAAGGCGTCGACGGCGTCCGGGGCGAGCGGCTTCCCGAGAAACCGGTCGGCGCCCGGAACCGTCTGGCCCAGGACGGCCCGGCCGCGACCGTGCCCGAGCGCCACGCCGACCACGAGCGCCCCGCCGGCCTTGAGGAAGCCCCGGCGCGAGAGCCGCCCGCGCGCCATCTCAGCCTCCGGCCGCGATCGCCGTCGCGGCACGCAGGACCGCGCGGATCACCCGGGCGTGGCTGCCGCAGCGACAGAGGTTGCCCGCCAGCGCCTGGCGGACCTCCTGCTCGCTCGGCCGCGCCGTGTGCGCCAGGAACGCGCGGGCGGTCACCACCATCCCGGCCGTGCAGTAGCCGCACTGAGCGGCCTGCTCGGCGATGAACGCCGCCTGCACGGGGTCCGGGCGCTCCGGCGAGCCGAGCCCCTCGACGGTCGTGACGTCGCGGCCGTCCACCGTGCGAGCCGGCGTGATGCAGGAACGGACCGCCCGGCCATCCACCATGACCGTGCAGGCGCCGCACTGGGCGAGGCCGCAGCCGAATTTCGCCCCGGTCAGGTCGAGGTCGTTCCGCAGGACGTAGAGGAGGGGCGCGTCGCCGTCGTCGATCTCGACGACGCGGGCCGCGCCGTTGATGCGCAGGGACAGCCTGGTCATGCGTACCTCCGGGTGTCCGGCCCGGCCGCTCGAGGCGGCCAAGTGGCGACGGTACTACGCCTGTCGCCCGGCCGCAAGGCGGGCCGCACGGGCCTCCCTGGCCACGGCCGCCGTCATCCGCGGAGCGTCGCGCCGATCACGCCCGCCAGCGCGGACCCCAGGATGACCCACACCGAATCCACGCGCGTGAACGCGAACAGGATGCCGCTCGCCGCGGCGATCGCCAGCAGGAAGCCGTCGGTGAGAGCGCCTCGCGCGAGGGGAAGCGTGGCGGCCAGGAGCAGGCCGGCGCTCGCCGTGGTCGAGGCCCGGATCGCCGCCCTCAGGCGCGGCTGCTCGGCGCGCGCCCCCACGAGCTGGACCAGGGGGATCACGAGAAAGGCCGGCGTCACCATGGCCAGCCACCCCGCGCAGGCGCCCGGCAGCCCGGCGACCAGATAGCCCACGCTCACGACGTAGAGGCCGTTGGGCCCCGGCCCGGCGCGGCCGGCGGTGACGGCGACGTTGAGCTGGTGATCCGTCAGCACCCCGTGACGCACCACCAGGTCCTGGCGTAGCACGGGAAGCGAGCTGAGTCCGCTGAACGACGTCGCCGTCGCCTTCAGGAGCAGGAGGTAGAGCAGGAACACGTTCACGTCCGCTCCGAGCCCCGCCAGGCAAAGCCGATCAGCGCCGTGGCGGCGAGCACGGAGATCGGGGAGATCGACCATTTCCAGAGGGCGAGGAACGCACCCAGGAAGATCAGGCCGGTGCGCGCGCGCGTGCCCGGCCGGAGCTCGGGCTTCACGAGCAACCACGCCGCGGCCCACATCATCCCGACGGCCGCGGCGAGGACCGCGGCCAGCGTGGCGAGAGCCACGCGACTCGCCGTGAGCGACGTGAAGGCGCCGGTCAGCGCGACCACCACCACGGCCGATGGTCCGGACACGGCGAGCACCGCGGCCACGGCGCCGGCCCCCCGGCGCACCAGCCACGCCGCAGCCGCGGAGAAGGCGAGGATGCCCGTGCCGGGCGTCACGCGGGCCAGGCTCTGGGCCAGCCCGTACTGCTGGAGGGTGAGCCATCCCAGCCGGTGGACGAGCTCGCGCTGCAGGACGGCGGTGATGGCATCCCCGCCGCCGAAGGTCAGGTTCCCGACGCGCAGGAACAACCAGGCGAGCGCGCCTGCCGTCGCCCCGTCCGCGGCTCGCGCGGTCACGCCGCCGTCGGCTTCGCCGCGGGCGATGGCACCCCCCGCCGGGTCGGGCGTGGGGGAGACGCGAGCGGCCTACCCGAGGGCGTCCGCACCTGCCCGGGCGATCTGGCCGTCCTCCGCCGCAGGCCCGTGGGTCGAGGGTGAGACGCCCCGCCCATTCCCCGGCGACACTGCGGCTCGCGCTACTTGTCGGCCGTGCGGACGGCGGCCGAGCCGCCCTTCACCCTGATCCGCTGGCCGGTGTCCCTGAGGGTCGTGCCGTCCCAGGAGAACACCCACAGGTCCTTCTCCACCATGTTGCCGACGAGGAGCGTCTTGCCGTCGGATGAGAAGGCGACGCCCTGGGACCAGTGGCCGATCGGCGCCTCGGCGACCCTGGCCAGCGAGGTGCCGCTCACGCGGAAGAGGACGAGCTTCCCGTTGTCGTTGAAGAACGGCGACTGCCGCGGCTTGTTGCTGCCGTTCATGACCACCACCGCGACGACCGAGCCGTCCGGCGAGAGCTTGATGCCCTCGGGCGTCTGCCCGACGGTCACGGTCTCGACGACCCGGGGCGGCCTGGCCCGGAGGTCGATCAGGCTGATCGTGTCGTGGTCACCGCCGCCTCGGCCGATGTTCGCGACGACGGCCACGGCACCCGAGGCCGCGATGTCCAGACCGTAGGGCCGCAGCCCGGCCGACATGTCGCGCTTGGTGTACGCGACCGTGCTGCCCTCGATGGAGAGCACCGAGATCCGGTCGTCACCGTCGCGCGTGACCAGGGCCATCGTGCCGTCGGGCGTGATGGCCGCGTGGCTCACGCCGGCCTTGTCGTCCGCGATCGCGACCTTGCCGGCCGGCGTGACGGTCTTGCCCTGGATCGTGTAGACCGACACCGTGCCCTCGGCGCGGTTGGCGACGAGCGCGAGGGTGCCCCGGCGGTTGATGGAGACCCCGGACGGTCCCTTGCCCGACTCGAGCGTCGCGAGGATCTTGGGCGGGCTGGCCTTGAGATCGAGCACCGTCAGCCGGCTGTCGGGCGCCTGCTTGGTGGGGTCGGCCGGGTCGACCCGCATCGCCGCCGTCACCAGCGCCAGGCTGTCGTCCGGGGTGATCGCCACGCTGAAGGGCGGCCCCACGACGCTGGCCGGCACGTCGACCTCCGCCACGAGGCGCGGCGGCGACGCCGCGAGGTCGATGATGGCGGCCGTGTCCGGGGGCGGGTTCGGCACCACCTTCACCACGCCGTTGTCGAGCACCGCTTTGCTGTCGTTGGCCGATACCGCGATCTGCGCCTCGGCCATCGCGTGGAGCGGCAGGACGGCCAGCACCAGGGCGAAGGGGATCAGGCGACGGCGCTTCATGGCGGCCTCCTTTGGTGACGGGTGCCTGGTCAGGATAGGCCATCCGGGGAGGCTGCGCCAGAGCGTCCCGGACGGCGGCGGGGCTAGCCCTCGCTCACCCGGGGGAGCATCGCGCTCAGCTGGCGCTTGAGGTCTCCGTAGGCCAGCCGGTCGGCGAGGTTGCGCCACTCGTGCGGGTCGTGGTCGTGATCGTAGAGCTCCTCGCCGCCGTCCCGGTACCGCGTGTAGCGCCAGCGTTCCGTCCGGACGCTGTGGGCATGGGCCGTCCTGGACGAGATCGCGGGCCGGTGCCACCGCGCGCCGGGATGCCGGAGGAGAGGCCCCAGGCTCACGCCCTCCAGGGTGGGGTTCCGCGGCAGGCCGCACAACTCGAGCAGCGTGGGGTAGAGGTCGAGCAGCTCGACCGTGCGCCAGGAGGGCTCGCCGGCCGTGACGCCGGGCCCGGCGACGATCAAGGGCACCCGGCAGGACGGCTCCCACAGCGTATCCTTGCGGAAGTGCCGCTTCTCGCCGAGCTGAAAGCCGTTGTCGCTCCACAGCGCGACGACGGTATTCGAGGCGTACGGGCTGGCGTCCAGCGCGCCGAGCAGGCGGCCGACGTTGGCGTCGGTGTAGGCTACGCAGGCGAGGTAGGCGCCCACCGCCTGGGGCCAGGCGCGGCGCGCGAGCACGCGGTCGTAGTCGTGCATGCCCTTCCGCAGGACGGCCGACTTCGGCACGTCCTCGAGGTCCCCCTCCAGCACCGCCGGCAGGCGGACCGTCTCGGGCGGGAACATGTCGAAATACTTCCTCGGCACGAACCACGGCATGTGCGGGCGCTGGAGGCCCAGCGCGATGAAGAACGGCCGGTCGTGATCGCGCCGGAGCACGCCGGCCCCCCAGAGCGCGAGCCGGGTATCGGACGTCTCCTCGTCCTCCACGGCGAGCGGACCCCAGTCCAGGCGGCCCTCGCCGGTGTCGGGCCCGGCCCGACCGGGGTCGGGCCCGGCCTCTTCGTACTCGTGCCAGTCGGCGGCGTGCTCGCGCGGTGGCTGGTGAAAGACCTTGCCGCCCCCCAGCACGCGATAGCCGGCCTCCTTGAAGTAGCGCGGCAAGGACACCGCGGCCGGGACCGCTTCACGCCAGTGGATGTCGTTGTGGTAGCCGCCGAACGTGGTCGGGCGGAGGCCGGAGAGCACGCTGGTGCGCGACGGGTTGCACAGCGGCACCTGGCAGTAGGCCCGCTGGAAGAGGACGCCGCGCCGGGCGAGGCGGTCGAGGTTCGGCGTCCGCGCTTGCGGGTGCCCGCGCATCGCGCCGACCCAGTCGTTCAGGTCGTCGATGACGACGAAGAGCACGTTCGGCCGATGGGGATCGGGCCGTCGCCCGGCGGGCTGGCCGGTCGTGGAGGCGACCGGCCCGGCGCCGCCCAGCGCGAGCGCCGCGCCCAGCGCGGTCCCGCGGAGCCACTCCCGGCGGGAGATCCCGAGCCGATCGCGATCGGGCACGCAGTCCAGGCTACCTCCCGCGCCGGGCGGGGTCAAGGAACGGGGCGGGCCGGCGGCGCGGCTCGCCGCGCCACGAGGCCGCGCGTGACGAGCCAGTCGGCCACCCGGTCCGACAGCTCGCCCAGCAGTTCGGCCTCCGAGGGCCGGATGTGCTCGCCCGCGTGCCACTGGAGCTCCTTCGGTGGGCGGGCGGCGTCGTAGAGCGTCATGACGCTGTCGCGCGGCACGAGGCGGTCGTCCGTGCCGTTGATCATCAGCAAGGGCCGGGGCGCGATGCCGCCGACGTACCGCGCCGGTTCGAGCGGCACGAGCAGCCAGGCGAGCGCGTGGCCCGCGAGCCCTGCGATCCAGCGCGGGTACCGGCCGGATCGGACGTCGGGCTCGAGGGTCGCCGCGACGAGTCGGCTCACGGGGGCGCCCCCGTACAGCGCGACGACCGCCGCCGGCCGCGGGTCGATTCCGCCGGCCACGGTCACCACTTCGGCTCCGAGGCTCCCGCCCACGAGAAACAGCCGCTGTCGCTCGATATCCGGCCGCGACTCCAGGTAATCGAGGAGCAGGAGGACCTCGGCCACCGTGTCGAAGGCGGCGGACCGGAGCGACACGGCCCGGCCGACGAGGCGCATCGCCGGCGACGCGTGACGCCGGGAGGGAAGCGGGTAGTCCGGGGAGACGAGGACTGCCCGGCGCGCGATCGCGTCGAGGCCGTCGGCCAGGACGATCCGCCGACCGCGCTTGAGCCCGCCCAAGAGGACCGTTCCCGCGTACGGCGGCCTGGTCTCCCGCGGCACGCGGAGGAGCGCGTGGACGTCGAGGCCCGTCGAGCTTCGGAGCCTGAGCTCCCACCGGAGCGACACCGCGTCCTCGCCGGCTGGCCGCAGCGCGGCCGCGACGAGGTGCCCCTTGCGCTGAAGGAGCGCCCGAGGGTCCCCCTGGGCACGGGCCACCAGCACGGCCATCGCGAGCGCCGCCGCGATCCCGAGGAGAGCACCGACGAGGAGCCTCAGGCGACGGCGAGCCGGCATCGGCACGTCCGGAGCGAGCCGCGCGGCGAGGTCGGGGCGCAGCCGGCTCAGCCGCCCGCAAGCGGCGGGATGATGCTGAGCACGTCCCCGGCCCGGAGGGCGTGGTCCGCGGCCACGTCCCGCCCGTTCACGAGCAGCAGCCGCGGCAGGTCCGCGGGGATGGCGAGCCGGCGCAGGGCGTCGTCGACCGTCGCGCCGTCCGGGAGGTCGAGCGCCGTCCCGCCGGCGCCCCCGTCGGGCGGCCGGTAATCGGCGAGATTGGCGAAGAGACGCACCTCGATCTTCACGAGCCTCGACGCCGATGGCCGGTCGGCGACGCGCGGGCGAGCGGAGGCCGGTCTGGCGGCGCGGACTAGGGCGTGCGGCTCTTCAGCCGGTCACCGTCCCGCGCCGCGATGCGCTGGGGCACCGGCACCGTCGCCAGCCGCGGGGCGGGGGCGCTCATCGCCGCGGCGACGCGCGGCCGCGGCGCCACGACCTTGTTCGAGACCGGGACGAGGAGGTCTGTCACGCCCCGCAGGCGACCACCCCGGAGCTGGTTGATCTCGGACAGCCGCTGCGGCGTCGTGCGGTAGAGACGCGCGATCTCCGCGAGCGTCTGGTTGCGGGCGATCCGGTGAAGCCCCCAGGCGATGAGGGTAACGGGGGGGTTCTGGAGCGCCGACTCGAGCCGCGCGCCGGCGCCGAGCGGGAGGCGGAGGACGTAGCCGCCGACGGGCGGGGTGACTCCCCCCCGCAGCGCGGGGTTCAGCTCGCGCACCTGCTCCACCCCCACTTCCGCGAGCGTGGCCACGCTCTCGAAGTCCAGGGCCCGCTTGACGGTCACCTCGTCGTAGGCGAGCGGCGAGTCCAGCGTGACGTCGAACCCGTATCGGCCGGGGGCCCGGGTGATGACGGTTGCCGCGAGGATCTGGGGCACGAACCGCTTCGTCTCGTCGGGCAGGTGTCGCGTCCGGGTCAGGGCCCAGAAGTCGCTCGTCTTGGCACGCTGGATGGCGCGGCCTACCCGCGCCTCCCCGGCGTTGTACGCCGCCTGCGCCAGGAACCAGTGGCCGAACATCCCGTAGAGGTCGCCCAGGTACTGCGCGGCCGCGATCGTGGACTTCACGGGATCCAGACGCTCGTCGACCCAGCGGTTGACGACCAGGCCATAGCGGCGGGCGGTCGCCTCCATGAACTGCCAGAGCCCCTTGGCTCCCACGCGGGAGACCGCGACGGGCGAGAACCCGGACTCGATCATCGCCGTGTAGGCGAGCTCCTCGGGCAGGCCACGCTCACGGAAGACCCGCTGGATCATCCCGAGGTACCGGCCGGAGCGGGCCAGCCAGAGCCCGAAGCGCTCGCGCTCGCGCGCGGTGAAGTGGTCGATCAGCGCCTCGACCGAGCGGTTGATCATGATCGGGTAGGAAGGCACCGGAATCCCCGGCGGCAGGCTCAAGGTCACCTCCGCCCGGGGGTCCTGGAAGATAGGGTCGTCGAAGGTCAGCGGACCGGCGGGGCCGGGATCCTGGGCCGCCGCGCCGGTGCCGGTCGCGGGGTCGGCCTCCGCTTCCGAGGGGGACTCGAGGAGCACGCCGGCGGGAAGCGGCGGCGGCTCCGGGGGCTGGGGGATGGCGACGAGCTGACGGCTATCGGAGGCGGGAAGCGCCAGGCTGAGCGGCTCGCCTCCCCACGCGGACGCCAAGCCGGGCGCCAGGAGCGCCGTCGCGAGGGCAACACCACACTGCCCCCTGAGGAGACACCACCACGCTCGGATCCTCATGTTGTCGAGTGGAAGTGGATGAAGCGTCCAATTCCCTTGTAGCACGGTCGGAAGACGGGTGTCAACGTGGAAAACCGGCGCGCGCCCCGCCCAGCGTGTTCCCCCTAAGGCCTCGCCATTACTGGATAATCCCCCCCAGCCTCGCCCCGGGCGTCGTTCCGCCGGCCTCGCCCCGGGCGTCGTTCCGCCGGCCTCGCCCGGCGCAGGCCATCCCCCGCCCGATCACCGGCCCGGACTCGAGCGGAGGGGGCCGGCCAGCCAGCGCGCGCGGTCGGTCAGGGTGAGGGCGACACGTTCACTCGCGCCCACCCGGACGCGCGTCACCCACACGTCGACGTCTTTGGCGGGCGACGGGCTCGGCCGGGCCAGAAACGTCGGGCCGCCGCGGGACCGCCGGCTTGGCTCCGAACGGCTGCGGTCGGCGGGCGCGGTGTAGGGCGTGGCCTGGATCGCCACCACCAGCCAGTCCCCCGACGGGAGGTCGTCGAACGCGAAGAGCCCGGCGGGGTCGGTGACCCGGCGCCGAACGAGGCCGTCGTCAGCGGGCGGGGCCGGCGCAGCGGGCTCCGGCTTCGGCTCCGCCGCCGAGCCCGGCGGGGCTGTGCGCGCCGGGTCTCCTGCGCCCGAGGCGTGGCCCTTGGCGGCCTCCGGGCGGGCGCCCGGGCCGGTGCCCGCGGAGCGTCCGCTGGCCGTCGCTGCCGGCTGGGCGCTCGGCGCCGCCTCGATCGCCGGGGCGCTCCCTCGACTCGTTGCGTCAACCTGGATCCGGTACCCTCGAAGCAGCTCCTGGAGGCGCTCGACGGCACTCTCGTACCGGCTCCAGGAATCGCGGGCGCTCTGCCGGATCCGCTCGAGCTCGGCGGCGATGCCGGGCGTGTACGGGTAGACCGTCACCTCGACCCCGACCACGGGGGTCCACGGGCCGTCCGGCGACTCCTCCTCGACGGTGAGTCGCCCCCAGAGGAGCCCGGGCGGACCGAGGCCCTGGAGCGCCAGGGGAAGCTCCCGCGATGGCTCCTCGGCACTCGGGGCGGGCGGGGCGAGGAGCAGCCCGAGCGTCAGGACGAGCCCGGCGAGGAGGAGGCCGGGGCGCCAGCGCCCGTTCACGCCACAGGCTTCCATCGCCGGTGCACCCAGAACCACTGCTCGGGATGCTGTCGGACGTGGCGCTCGATCGTCGCGGTATAACAGGCCGTGTTGACCTCCACGTCCTGATCCACGTTGCCGCTTCGCACGAGCGGCAGCGGCGGCTCCACGATGACCTGATGCTCCCCGTCCCCCAGACGGTGGATGAACACCGGGACCACGGGCGCGCCGGTCTTCAGGGCGAGAACGGCGAGACTGCGCGATGTCGAAGCCGGCTGGCCGAAGAACGGGACGAGGACACCGCGGCGGCCGGCGTGCTGGTCGAGCATGATCCCGACACACTCGCCCCGGCCGAGGGCCGCCCGGATGGCGGGGAGCGCGGCCCGCTTCTGGATCAGCCCGAGTCGCCAGCGCTCGCGCCCTCTGGCCAGGAGCGCCTCCAGAAACGGGTTATCGAGGGGGCGGACGACGACGTTCAGGGCCAGTCCCGTGAACTCGTTGGCGGCCGCCAGCAACTCCCAGTTCCCGAAGTGGGCGCCCAGGTAGAGGACCCCGCGGCCCTCCGCGAGCGCGGCCTTGAGGTGCTCGAGCCCGTCCACCCGAACGTGCTCGAGCAGCGCGGCCGGAGAGCCGAAGAACAGCCGGCAGCACTCGAGGGCCGTGACGCCCATGTGGCGAAAGCTCGCCCGGCCCAGGGCGGCCCGTCCGGAGGCGTCGAGGGCGGTCCCGAAGGCCAGCGCCAGGTTGGCCAGCGCGACGCGCCGGCGGCCCGGAAGCGCCCAGTAGGCCAGATCACCGAGGCGCGCGCCGACCCGCGCCGCCGTCTCCGGCGTGAGCCCCCCGGCGCGGCGGCCGAGGGCCACGACGAGCGTGGCGAGGAGCCGCTGGGCCGCGCGGACCGCTGGGGACGGACGCCGTCGACGTCGCACGGACCAGAGCACCTCCAGCGGGCCGGGACCTAGGGCACCAGCGCGAGCAAGGCCCACGTGCCGCCCGCGATCGCGCCGGCCGCGGGGATCGTCAGGATCCAGGCCCACACGATCCGGCCCGCGATCCCCCAGCGGACGGCCGACAGACGCGTCGTCGCGCCGACCCCGACGATGGCCCCGGTGATCGTGTGGGTCGTGCTCACCGGAATCCCGGCGACGGCCGTCCCGATCAGCATGACCGAGCCCGCCGTCTCGGCGGAGAACCCCCCGATCGGCTTGAGCTTCGTGATGCGCATCCCCATGGTCTTCACGATCCGCCACCCGCCGGCGAGCGTGCCGAGCGCGATGGCGGCGTGCGCGGCCAGGATCACCCAGTAGGGCACGAAAAACTCCCGCCCCAGATAACCGCCGGCAAAGAGCAGGCCGGAGATGATGCCCATGGTCTTCTGCGCGTCGTTCGTGCCGTGCCCGAGGCTGTAGAACGCCGCCGAGACGAGCTGGAGCCGGCGGAACAGCTTGTCCACCCGGGTCGGCGACTGGCGGAGGACGATCCGCGTGACCAGGACCATCAGCACGAACCCGAGGGCGAGCCCCAGCACCGGCGACAGCACGATGAACACGCCGGTCTTGATCAGGCCGGCCGGGACCAGGCTGGCGAAGCCCGCCTTCGCCACGGCGGCGCCCGACAGCCCGCCGATCAGGGCATGGGACGAGCTGGACGGGATGCCCCCGTACCAGGTGATGAGGTTCCAGGCGATGGCCCCGACCAGCCCCGCGAGGATGACCCAGGAGTCCACGACCCCCGGGTGGACGATGCCCTTGCCGACGGTGCGGGCGACGTTGACGCCGAATCCGAAGGCGGCCACGAAATTGAAGACGGCGGCCCAGACCACTGCCTGCGGAGGCGTCAGCACCCGCGTCGAGACCACGGTGGCGATGGAGTTGGCCGCATCGTGGAAGCCGTTGATGAAATCGAAGATCAGCGCCACGAAGACGATGAAGACCACCAGCCCCAGCGGATCCATCAGGCGGCCCGCCAGGGCTGCCGGGGCCGGGGCGAGCACCGAGCGGCCCCCGCGCGCAGGCCGGCACCGACCGCGGGCGCGCGCGGTAAGACGTCGAGCCTGGACGCCGGCCCCCGAGGCCGGAGCGGCCGCGAGGCCGCAGGCCGAGCGCGGCCCGGCCGTGACCCGGGACCACGAGACGCGACGGGTATGGGCACGGCCTCAGCCCGTCTTGAGCACGATGCCCTCGATCACGTTCACCACGTCCTCACAGCGGTCCGTCACCTCTTCCAGGGTCTCGTAGATTTCCTTCCACTTGATGACCTCGATGGGATCGCTCACGTTCGCGAACAACCCGGCGATCAGCTCCTTGAGCAGGCGGTCGGCCTCGTTCTCCAGCCGGTTCACCTCCACCGCGTGCGCGTGATAGGAGGGGCTGGTGGGACGCAGACAGCCGACGGCCTGCTGGACCGCGTCCGCGGTCTTCGCGATGACCTCGGTCAGGGCCCGCGCCCCGGAGGTCGGCTCCTTGATCCGGTAGAGGACCAGCCGGTCCGCCGCGGCCTCGATGAGGTCGAGGACGTCGTCCAGCCGGCTGGCCAGCGCGTAGACGTCCTCGCGGTCGAACGGCGTGATGAACGTCGTGTTGAGCTTCCGCACGACTTCGTGCGTGAGCATGTCGCCCGCGTGTTCGAGCTCGCGAATGGCCGCGACCTTGGCCGGGGCGTCGGAGAAGTCGAAGACCATCTCGCGCAGCCGCTGTGCGGACTCCGTGATGTTGACCGCCTGCCGTTCGAACAGCTCGAAGAAGCGTTCCTCGCGCGGGATGAGTCGGAACACGGCTCGCCTCCCAGGTCCGCCGGAGAGGGCGCGGCCCCCGCCGCCGTCCTAAGGCTCGGACGCCACCGGGCTGGGCTTGGCCGCCCGGCGCTTCGCCGCCCGGGCCCTCCACAGCTCCACGCCGATGGGCGCGACCGAGAGCAGCACGACGACGGCCACCACCAGGTGGATGTGCTGCCCGATGTTCGGGATCGTCTGGCCGAGGAGGTAGCCCGCCCACGTCAGGCTCACCACCCAGCCGATCCCGCCGAAGACGTTGTACGCGACGAACCGCAGATAGCGCATCTGGCCCACGCCGGCCACGACCGGAGCGAACGTGCGCACAATGGGGATGAAGCGGGCCAGCACGATCGTCTTGCCTCCGTGCCGCTCGTAGAACTCGCGCGTGCGGATGAGGTGGTCCCGGGCGAACCAGCGCGACTTCTCCTTGCGGAAGATGCGCGGGCCGGTCCGGTACCCGATCGCGTAGCCCACGGTGTCGCCCACGATGGCCGCCAGGATCAGCAACGCGTTGAGCAGCCAGATGTCGAGCCCGCCGGCGGCGGCCACGAGCCCGGCCGTGATGAGAAGCGAGTCGCCGGGCAGGAAGAAGCCGACGAGGAGTCCCGTCTCGGCGAACACGATCGCCACCAGGGCGAAGTACCCGCCCCAGCGGATGAGGTCGTCGAGGGCGTAGCGGCCGGTGGCCAGGTCGAGCAGGAACTCCACCGGGCGGCTACTTCCCCCGCGCCACCGCGCGCATGGCCTCGCCGGTCTCGGCCGCGGCCGGCGCCCCGCCCCGGATCCGCATCCGGTAGAACGACCGCCAGGCGAAGGTGACCGACAGCGCGAAGAACACCGCGGCGAGCAGCCAGGTCAGCGTCGGTCCGCGCTCCGCCGTCAGCGTCACCGCCAGCTCGACCGCGAGGAGCCCGAACAGCGTCGTGAACTTGATGACGGGGTTCATCGCCACCGAGGAGGTGTCCTTGAAGGGGTCCCCGACCGTGTCCCCCACGACCGTCGCCGCGTGCAGCGGCGTCCCCTTCTCCTTCAGCTCCACCTCGACGATCTTCTTCGCGTTGTCCCAGGCCCCCCCCGCGTTGGCCATGAAGACCGCCTGGTAGAGGCCGAAGAGCGCGATCGAGATCAGGTAGCCGATGAAGAAGTACGGCTCCAGGAACGCGAAGGCCAGCGTGGCGAAGAACACGGTCAGGAAGATGTTGAACATCCCGCGCTGGGCGTACTGCGTGCAGATGGCGACGACGCGCTTGCTGTCGGTGACCGACGCCTGCGTCACCCCGTCCAGGCGGATGTTGGCCTTGATGAACTCCACGGCCCGGTAGGCCCCGGTCGTCACGGCCTGGATCGAGGCGCCCGTGAACCAGTAGATCATCGCGCCCCCGGTGACGAGCCCCAGGAGGAACGGCGGATGGAGCAGCGACAGTCGATCCAGGTTGGTCGTCAGTCCCTGCGTCAGCACGACGATGATCGAGAAGATCATCGTCGTCGCGCCCACGACCGCGGTGCCGATCAGCACGGGCTTGGCCGTCGCCTTGAAAGTATTGCCCGCGCCGTCGTTGGCCTCGAGGAGCTGCTTGGCCTGCTCGAAGTTCACCCGGGTGCCGTAGGTCGCGGCGAGCTCTTCCCGGATCCCCGGGCGCTGCTCGATCAGGGACAGCTCGAAGACCGACTGGGCGTTGTCGGTCACCGGGCCGTAGGAGTCCACGGCGATCGTGACCGGCCCCATCCCGAGGAACCCGAACGCCACCAGCCCGAAGGCGAAGACCGCGGGCGCCACCATCAGCTCGTCCATCCCGGTCAGGCTCACCCCGTAGGCCACCCCCATGAGCGTCACCACGACGATCCCCAGCCAGTAGGCGCTGTAGTTGCCGGCCACCAGCCCCGACAGGATGTCCAGGGATGCGCCTCCCTCGCGCGCCGAGGTCACGACCTCGCGCACGTGCGCGGACTCGGTGGAGGTGAAGACCTTGACCAGCTCCGGGATGATCGCGCCGGCCAGCGTCCCGCAGGTGATCACCGTGGAGAGCTTCCACCAGAGCGTGCCGTCCCCGAGGTCGTGGATGAGCGTGTACGAGGCCACGTAGGTCAGCACCACCGAGACGGCCGAAGTCAGCCACACCAGCGTCGTGAGCGGCGCCTCGAAGCTCATCCGGGCGGCGCTTCCGTAGCGCGCCCGCGCCAGCACGTCGTTGAGGAGGTAGGAGACTCCGCTCGCGACGATCATGAGGACGCGCATCATGAAGATCCACACCAGGAGCTGCACCTGGACCATGGGGTCCCGGACGGCGAGGAGGATGAAGGAGATCAGTGCCACGCCCGTGACCCCGTACGTTTCGAAGCCGTCGGCCGTCGGCCCGACGGAGTCGCCGGCATTGTCGCCCGTGCAGTCGGCGATGACGCCGGGGTTCCGGGCGTCGTCCTCCTTGATGTTGAAGACGATCTTCATGAGATCCGAGCCGATGTCCGCGATCTTGGTGAAGATGCCGCCCGCGATGCGGAGCGCCGCCGCCCCGAGCGACTCGCCGATGGCGAACCCGATGAAGCAGGGGCCCGCGTAGTCGCCGGGGATGTAGAGAAGGATGATCAGCATCAGGAACAGCTCCACGCTGATCAGCAGCATCCCCACGCTCATGCCGGCCTTGAGCGGGATCGCGTAGACCGGAAACGGCCGCCCCGCCAGGCTCGCGAACGCCGTGCGCGAGTTGGCGAAGGTGTTGATCCGCATCCCGAACCAGGCGACCCCGTAGCTGCCGGCAATGCCGACCAGGCTGAAGAGCAGGATGATGAAGACGCGGAACGGGTCGAAGCTCAGGAGCCACCAGAAGTAGACGACGATGATGGCGCCGATCAGGACCCAGAGCCGGAGGAGGAATTTCCCTTGCGTGAGCAGGTAGGTCTTGCAGGTTTCGTAGATCAGCTCGGAGATCTCACGCAGCGCCGGGTGCACCGCCAGGCCCTTCAGCTGGCGGAAGATCACCAGACCGAAGAGGAATCCGAGCACGCACACGGCGAGTCCCGCCGTCAACAGGCTCGGGCCCGATACGCCCGCGAACCGCGCCTGCCCGAGGTCGGGTACCCGCAGGCTCGCCTCGCCGCCGCCCGCCGCCTCCACGGCCGGACCGGCGACCAGGACGGCGAGAGCCGCGAGAACGAGCGCCGGCAGGCCCGATCCGACGAGGCGAGGGAACACGAGTGATCCCTTCATGATCTGCGTCTCCTGGATTGCGACGGACGAGTTATGTCGAAAAGCCAGGTCAAGTATAGCAGAGGGCCCCGTCGGCGCCGGGCCTTCGACGTCGCCGGCGCCGACCTTGACAGGCGGCGGGCGGCGGCCGATCATTCGTGTCGCCGTGGCGCCCGGCAGTCCGCTCCCGCTCTACTCCGTCGTCCCGTTCATCGCCATGCTGCTGGCCATCGCGGTCTGTCCCCTCTGGCTGCCGCGCTGGTGGGAAGCCAACCGGAACAAGCTCGTCGTCGCGTGCGCGATGGGGCTCCCGGTGGCGCTGCTCTACCTCGTTCGGGCCCCGGCCGCGCTCGTCTCGATGGGCGAGGAATACGTGTCGTTCATCGTGCTCCTCGCCGCCCTCTACGCGATCTCCGGCGGGATCCGCCTGACGGGCGACCTGGAAGCCACGCCCCTCACCAATACCGCGTTCCTCGCCCTTGGCTCGGCCCTCGCTTCTTTCCTCGGGACCACCGGCGCCTCCATGCTGCTCATCCGCCCGCTCCTGCAGACCAATCGCCAGCGCACCCGGGTCCGGCACACCGTCATCTTCTTCATCTTCCTCGTCTCCAACATCGGCGGCATGCTCACCCCGCTCGGCGATCCGCCGCTCTTCCTGGGGTATCTCCAGGGCGTCCCCTTCACGTGGACCTTCAAGCTCTGGCGGCAGTGGCTCACGTGCGTCACAGCCCTCCTCCTCGTCTACTTCGTCTGGGATTCGCTCCACCACGCGCGCGAGCCGATCCCCGCGCTCGAGCGCGACCGGACCCGCCGGCAGCCCCTCCGGCTCGCCGGCGCGGCGAACGGCCTGTGGCTCGGCGGCGTGGTCGCCGCCGTCGCGGCGCTCGGCGCGCCGTGGCGGGAGCTGGTCATCGTGGCGCTCGCCGGGCTGTCGCTCTGGAGAACGCCAGGCGAGATCCGGCGCGCCAACGGCTTCACCGCCTACCCCATGGTCGAGGTGGCGGTCCTTTTCTTCGGGATCTTCCTGACCATGATCCCGGCCCTCGAGCTGCTCCGTCACCGGGGCGGCGAGCTGGGGGTACGCGAGCCGTGGCAGTTCTTCTGGGCCACCGGGACGCTCTCCTCGTTCCTGGACAACGCGCCGACCTACCTGACCTTCCTCGCGCTCGGCCAGGGGCTGGGCTTGCCGGACGAGGTCGTCGGGGTCTCGGAACCGGTGCTGGCCGCGATCAGCGTCGGCGCCGTCACCATGGGCGCCAACACCTACATCGGCAACGCCCCGAACTTCATGGTGAAGTCGATCGCCGAGGAGGCCAAGGTGAAGATGCCGAGCTTCTTCGGCTACGTCGCCTTCAGCGGCGCCGTCCTGCTGCCCCTCTTCGGCCTCGTGACCTGGCTCTTCTTCTAGCCACGTCGGTTGGAGCGGCTGCCCGCGCCGAATGCCGCCCCGGGATCGGTGCCCGGGCAAAGCCCGCGCGCGGAGCGCGTGGCTGCAGCGCGAGAGCCGGTCAGTCCCCGGCGTTCCGCCGTCCGGGCGCGCTTGCCGCTTCGCTTGGCTGCCCGTAGGATGGATGCCGTGCACGCGTCAGTCGCGCATGGCCCTTCCAACCCGCACGGCCCGTGAGGCAGATCCCTCGGGGGTCCCGCCCATGTGCCCGGACCGCATCCGTCGTGGAGCGCGGTGCCCCACGTGCAAGGGCCCTGTCCAGTGGAGCGGCAATCGCGCCCGTCCGTTCTGCTCCGTGAGGTGCAAGCTCATCGACCTCGGCGCCTGGCTCGACGAAGCCCACCGCCTTCCCGGCCCGCCGCTCGGCCCGGAGCCCGGCGAACCGGAGGGGCCCCGGCGCGAGCCGCCGGAGCCGGACTGAGTGCTGGGGCCGCGAGACCCCATCGCGTTCTTCCAGGAGCTCGTCCTCCTGGCGCCGGCCATCCTCTTCGCGGTCACGTGCCACGAGGTCGCGCACGGGTGGGTCGCCGACCGTCTCGGCGACCCGACGGCGCGGCTCGCGGGTCGGCTCACGCTCAACCCGCTCCCACACATCGACCCCATCGGCGCCCTCATGTTCGTGATCGCGCGGTTTGGCTGGGCCAAGCCCGTCCCCGTCAATCCGCTCAACCTGCCTCACCCGGTCCGGGACATGATCTGGGTCGCCGCCGCCGGGCCGGCCGCCAACCTGGTCGTCGCCGCGGCGAGCCTCGTGGTCGCCGCCTGGGTCGGCCAACTGGGTGTCCCGGCGGTGTCCACCCCCCTCCGCGAGCTCTTCCGGCTGAGCTTCGTGATCAACGTGAACCTGGCCGCGTTCAACCTCATCCCGATCCCGCCGCTCGACGGGAGCCAGATCCTGAAGGGGCTCCTGCCACGACGAGAGCGCCTCGCGTGGCAGCGCCTGGAGCCGTACGGCTTCCTGATCCTCGTCGCGTTTCTCCTCACGGGTCTGGCAGGCGCGGTCCTCCTCCCGCTCTCCCGCCTGCTCATGCGCGGCCTCTTCTGGACGCTCCAGCCGCTCCTCCAGGGGTGACCGGGACCCGCCCTGCGCCCGAGGTTGTCCCTAGAGTCCCGCCCCTATAGACGCACCGGGCGCATTCCCGGCACGCTGAAAGTGAGAAGGCCAGCCGGACGGTAGCCGCCACCCTCAGCCCTCCCGAGGAGCGGTCGCCCCGGCTGGCCTTTTCGCGCCCGTTCGCTGGGTTGCGCCGTTCGATCCCGCCGCCCTGCCTGCGCGCCGGCCCCACGTCCGAACGAGCGAGGCCGCCCGATTGACGCCGCCGCGCCGCCGGTGTAGCGTCGTGGCGCTCTCGTCGGTGGGGAGGAAACCGCGCGTGCTTGCTCGTGGCGGTCGTCCGGCGATGCGCTGGAACGTCTTCCGCTTCGCTCTGCCGCTCCTGCCGCTCCTCTGCACCGGCGAGGTCGCCGCGCACGAAGCGTGGGTGCTGACGCCCCGGCAGATCGCCGAGTGGAACGCCAAACCGGTGCCCGAGATCTTCACCCACCTCACCGCCGTCAACGTCCCCATGTACGCCCTGACCGTCCTGTTCCTGGCGGGGTGGATCCTCCTCAGCAGGAACAGCGCATCGCCGATCGTCATGATGGGCAGGGCGTGCTCGAGGAGGCCGGGAACGCTGGCGTAGCTGACCTCGGGGTCGACCGCGACGACAAGCTGATCGTATTCGACGCTCACTGCCTGACCGGCGCTCAGCGTGACCCGAAGCTCCTTGGCGGCGGGCGCGATGGCGACCAGGTCGCCTTGGAGGAACCGGGTCCGGGGACAGAGCCGGCGGATCGCCCCGGCGATGCTTCCGGGTTGGACGGCGCCGCCGACGACCTCGGGAAGCAGCGGCTGGAAGAGGAAATAGGTCACTCGGTGCACGAGCGTGACAGTGACGTTGGTGAATTGTCCCAGCAGACGCTCCAACCGCATCGCGCACTGGATGCCCGCAAAGCCGCCCCCCAGGATCACGATCCGGCCCGGCTTGTCGTGCGCCACCGGGCGCCGCCACCGTCCGTCGCCGTTCGTGATGAAGGAGACGAGCAGGCCGTAGAACATGATGTGCCGGACCACGCCCTCGCCGAGAACGAAGCTGAAGACGACGAACGAGGCGAAGAGAAAGAGCGACAGGAAGCGCATCATCATGCCCGCCGTGATGAGCACGCCCGACAGGGTCTCCACCAAGGCCATGGAGCGCACCAGCGCCGCCGGCTCCAGGCCGAAGGTCGGGACGCCCTGGGTCTGGAGCACGCCCACCATGAGGTTCGGTTGGAGGGCCTTGTAGGAGACGCCGAGATAGGTGAGGTTGAGCCCACCGAGCGTCTGCAGGAGCCACTGGGCCCGCGCGCGCGGCTGGTCCGTCAGCCACGCGACGACCCGGCCGGTGCCGGGCAGGGCGGGCATGGGGACGTAGTACGACCCCGCCCCTTGCATGAGGAGGTAGAGCGCCGCGCCCGCGACGAGCCCCAGGTACGCGAGCATGTCGGCGCCGAAGAAAGCCAGCCCGAGGACGGCCAGGGCCAGCAGGACGGCGGCCGCCGCCCGGACATAGACGCCGAAGAGGAAGCAGAGGGCGATCGCCACCTCGACCCGCGCCATCCACTCCCATCCCGGGCCGAGGCGGTGCAGCTCGAGGTCGGGCGCGAAGAGCGTCGGCGCTTCGAGGAGCGCCGTCCCGTGGCGCGGCTGGAGCCCGGCGCCGGCCATGCCCACGAACACGAAGAGCGAGATGCGGAGGGCCAGGGCGGCATAGCCGCCGTAGGAGGCCAGACGGACCTGGAGGTCCGGGAAGAGCTCGCGCGCGCCGGTGAAATTGCCAGCAGCTCCTGGACCGGCTGGAAGAAGCCCAGCTGGACGCCGACGCGAAGCGGCGACAGGGCCTGCTGACCTTCGCGGTGGTCGGTGGAAGCCTGCGGGGAACGGCGACCGCCGCCGAGATCCGCGCGCTGGTCGATGGCGCGCTGGCGTCGTATCCCACGCTCGGGCGGAAGTACGCGCGCGTCCTCCTGTTCGAGCAGGAAGGGCGACTGCTCCCCCGCTTCGACGCCGCGATGGGGGCGGCGGCCCGGCGCCGCCTGGCCAGGCTCGGCGTGGAGGTCTTCACCGGCACGAGGGTCGCGGCGGTCACCCCCGACGAGGTCGTCCTGGCCTCCGGCGAGCGCATCCCATGCCGGACGGTGGTGGGGGCCGCCTCGACCCGACCACACCCCATCGCCCGCCTGCCCTCGGCACGGGCCGACGGCCGATTGCCGGTCGACGAGTTCCTGCGCGTCCGGGGCATGGACGATGTCGTGGCCGCCGGCGACTGCGCGGCGACGTCCGCGGCCGTGCCCTTCCAGGCGCGCCGCGAGATCGCCATGGGCCGGCGCGCGGCGTTCAACGTCCTGGCCCTGCTGCGGGGATACCCGCTCCAGCCGTGGACGGAGTCGAAGGCGTGGCTCTCGCTCGCACCGCTGGGACGCCACGCGACGGTCGCTCGCGCCGGCGCGATCCACTTCGGCGGGATCCCGGCCTGGGTCGTCTCTCGGCTCCTCTGCCTGCTGACCCTGCCCGGGTTGGAGCGGAACCTCCGCGTCCTGGTGGACTGGGTGCTGGACGTCCCCTTCCGCAACGACATCGTGGTCCTCGCCCCCCAGCGGACGCAGAAGCTCAGCCGCGCTCACTACGAGTGCGGTGACGTGATCGTGCGCCAGGGCGACAGGGGCGAGTGCGCGTACCTCCTGACGGCCGGGGAGGTGGAGGTGCTGAGGGAGGTCGACGGGCGATCCGCACGCGTCCGCACCATGCAGGCGGGCGACTGTTTCGGAGAGATCGCCCTGCTGGCCGACACCCCCCGGACCGCGACCGTGCGATGTCTGACCCCCGTGGACGTGGTGGTCCTGGCGCGCGACCAGCTCGTGGCGCTGGCGGAGGGCTATCGGGAGTTCGGCAACGCGCTCCGGTCCCGGATGACCGAGCGGTTGCTCATCGACCGCCCGGGCGCGCCGCAGGAGGCCGCCCACCGGGTCTGACCGCCAACCCGCCACGCGGCCGAAGCCGGACGGCCGGCCGAGGCGCGTCCCGCACGGTCGCCTGAATGCCGTTCGCCGCTCCGCCGTCTTACCGTGGTGGCCCAGATGCGAGGGAGAGGAGTGGGTCGAATGCGTGCCTGGACGCTGACCGCGATCCTCCTGGCTCCGCTGTGGCTCGCCGCCGGCCTCCCGGCGGCCCGCGCGGAATCCTCCCCGCCGATCCCCCCGCGGCTCTCCCTGCTGGACGGCCAGGTCTCGTTCTGGCGGTCGGGGGCCGAAGAGTGGACGGTCGCCCAGCAGAACATCCCGCTCGCGCCGGGGGACCGGCTCTCCACGGGCTCGTCCGGCAGCCTCGAGATCCAGATCGGCGGCCGGAGCTATGCGCGGGCCTGGGCCGAGACCCAGCTCGGCCTCGACGCCATCGAGCCGGACTACCTGCGGCTCGCGCTCACGGCGGGCCACCTGGCCCTCGACATCCGCCAGCTCGATCCCGCGCACACCGTGGCGGTGGCCACGCCCCACGCGGCCTTCTCCATCGAGCAGCCCGGCTACTATCGCATCGACGTGACGGCGGACCGCACGTCGTTCGTCACCCGGCGGGGGGGTCGTGCCATGCTCGCGCCGGCCAACGGCCCGGCGTCGCCGATCGGAGCGAGTGAGCAGGTCGTCGTCCAGGGTCCGCCGGCAGCCACGGTCACGGCTGCCGTCGCCCCCGAGCTCGACGAATGGGACCGATGGAACTACGCCCGCACCGAGGCGTTGGTGGCCGGGCCGAGCTCGCGGTACGTCGCGCCCGAGGTCTACGGTGCCTCCGACCTCGACCGCTACGGCACCTGGCGTGTCGCCGAGACGTACGGACCCCTCTGGGTCCCCGCGGGGGGGCCGGCCGGCTGGGTCCCCTACAGCAGCGGCAGCTGGATCTCGGACCCCACCTATGGCTGGACGTGGGTCGACAGTGCGCCCTGGGGGTGGGCTCCGTTTCATTACGGGCGCTGGGTCTTCGTGAACGGTCTCTGGGCCTGGGCGCCCGGACCGGTCGTCGCGGCGCCGGCGTATGCCCCGGCCCTCGTGGCGTTCTTCGACGACGGCCCGGGGATTCCCGTCGCGAGCCCCGCTGTCGGCTGGGTGGCGCTCTGCTGGGGCGAGCCCGTGATCCCGTGGTGGGGCCCGCCAGGCTTCGCCGGGATCCCCTGGTGGGCGGGCTGGGGCGGGCCACGCATCGTCAACAACGTGGTGGTGAACCGGACGACGATCGTGAACATCCAGAACATCACCGTGTACCGGAACGCGTCGGTCCATAACGCCGTCGTGGCGGTCCCGCGCGAGCGCTTCGGCAGGAGTCCCGTGTCGCGGGTCCGGCTCGCGCACGCCGACGTCCGCGCCCTGGCTCCGCTCCGCGGCCCGCTGAACATCGCGCCGGGGCGCGCAAGCCTCGCGCCGGAGAGCGCGCACGGCCTGACGCCGCCGGGCGATCGGCGTCGGCCGGTGACGGCGACGCGCTCGCCGGGGGAGCCGACGCTCGAGCGTCCCGCGCGCGGTTCCGGGACCCTGGACGCGCCCCCTGGGCCGCACCCGCGCCGCGACGAGCCGGCGGCACGGGAGGCTCGCGAAGTCCCGGCGGCGCGGCCGGCCGTCGGGGCGAGCCCGGTCGATCGGCCCCGGCCGCCACTGCCGTCATGGCCTGTCACCCCTGGCGCGCGGCCGCAAGAGCGCGACCACGCCGTGCTACCGCCGGCGCGACCGACCGTCGCGCCGATTCCCCTCGAGCGGCCACGCCCGCCGGCGTCCCCATCCCTGCCGGTGGCGCGCGGGCTCGACGGACTCACCCCGCGCGGGCCGGAGCCGGGCCGCTCGCGCGTCACGCCAGCTCCCATGGCACCGCCCGCGAGGACGGTCGCGCCGGAGCGTCGGAGTCCCTCGCCGGCGGCTCCCCTTCGCGTCGAGCCGCCCCGCGAGCGCGCAGAGCGCGCGCCGGCCCCCGCCGGCCTGACTGCGCCGCCCGCCCGCCTGGCGCCACGCGCCGGGTCGCGGGCGATCCGCGAAGAGCCCGAGAGCCGCGCCCGCCGCGACCGGGCGGAGCCGGGCGGCGGGTGGGTCGCGCCGTCCCGGGATTCCGCAGCTCCCCACGGCCCGGGGCGGCCCGGCCGGCGGGAGGACAGCCGCTAGTTCGTCGGCCCCGGCTGCGGGGCGCGAAGTCCGGGACATCCGCCGGCCTGGCCGCGACGGTCGCTCATCGCTCCCCCCTGTGCTAGCCTGGGCTCGCCCGGCAATGTGCGTCGAACCTTTCCCGCTCGGGACGTGTCCTCCATGAGATCCCTCCGGCGGAGACCCCTCCGGCGGCGGATCGCCGCGCTGGCGGCGCGCTATCGGGTCGTCTGGCTCCTCCGCTATCGCGTCCTCCGGCTCGCGCGGTGGCTTCGGCATCCTCGCCGCGGGAGCCAGGCGCGCCCCGGACCGCTCCCCGGCATGATCTTCCAGCGGGGCGCGCATCACCGGCCACTAGAGGACGTCGAGTGGATCTCGGCGGACGGCGCCGACCACATGAACGGGGACGATACGGTGCTCGGCCTCGTCGTCGACGGCCGGGCCCGCGCGCTTCCCTGGTGGATCATGAAGAATCACCACGTGGCAAACCTCGTGCTGGAGGGACGCTCCATCATGGTGGTCCTGTGCGAGGCATGCGCCGGCGCGGCGGCCTTCGACGCGACGATCGGGGGGAGGCGGCACACCTTCCGCGTCGAGGGCAAGTATCGGGCGACACACGTCCTCGGCGACGCCGAGACCATGAGCCTCTGGAGCCCCTTCTGGGGTGAGGCGGTCTACGGGCCGCTCCAGCGCACGCGCCTGGAGCGGCTGCCGGTCTACCAGTGCACCTGGCGCGAGTGGACGGGCCTGTTCCCCGCGACGCTCGTGCCGGTCGGGCGGGACGAGAGGCGCGACGGACACGGGAGCGACTTCCCGAGCCCGGCCGTGTGCGAGTTCCCGAGCTTCGCCGAGAAGACGCGCGAGCGGCGGGACCGGCGCCTCCGCGACCTCGAGGTCATCCTCGGCGTGGCGGTCGACGGCCAGGCCCGGGCATATCCGCTCAGGGCGCTGCACCGGCAGGGACCGGTCCTGAACGACGAGCTGGCGGGTCGCCCCGTGCTGGTCCTCGCAAAGCCGGCCAGCTGGCTCGCCATCGCGTTCGAGCGCCGGCTCGACGGCCGGGTGATCGCGTTCCGGTCCGGCGCGAGCGAGGCGACGAGCTTTGCGTTCGAGGACGTCGAGACGGGAAGCCGGTGGGATGTCGCCGGCACGGCCGTGTCCGGGCCGCTCGCCGGTCGCGCGCTTCCCTTCGCGCATTCCGGGATCGAGAAGTGGTACGCCTGGGCGGCGGCGCACCCGTACACCGACGTGTTCGAGGGCCGCTGATCCGCGTCCGATACTCCCCGGCTCGGCCGCGCCCGCTCCCCTCGCCCGCCCGTGCTCCGTGGCGGCCGCCGGACACCGGCCTCCCGAAAAACGACACGCCCGGGCCGCGTGAGCGACCCGGGCGTCTTGGCATGTAACCCGGCGGCGACCTACTCTCCCGCGCCGTCACCAGCGCAGTACCATCGGCCCTGGAGGGCTTAACTTCCGTGTTCGGGATGGGAACGGGTGTGGCCCCTCCGGTCTGGCCGCCGGGAATCGCTTTGATTCCCGCCTACGAGATCCTCGAGCGCCGTCGCGTCCATCGTGCGCGCCCCGGATGATGATGATGCCATCCGTGGTCAAGCCGCACGGCCGATTAGTACCGGTCAGCTGAACCCCTTACGGGGCTTACACCCCCGGCCTATCAACCTGGTCATCTTCCAGGGGCCTTCAGAGGGCTTGCGCCCTGGGAGGTCTCATCTTGAGGCGGGTTTCGCGCTTAGATGCCTTCAGCGCTTATCCCTGCCGCACATAGCTACCCAGCGATGCCCCGGGCGGGACAGCTGGCACACTAGAGGTGCGTCCACCCCGGTCCTCTCGTACTAGGGGCAGCTCCCCTCAAACCTCCTCCGCCCGCGAGAGATAGGGACCGAACTGTCTCACGACGTTCTAAACCCAGCTCACGTACCGCTTTAATGGGCGAACAGCCCAACCCTTGGGACCTGCTCCAGCCCCAGGATGCGATGAGCCGACATCGAGGTGCCAAACCTCCCCGTCGATGTGAACTCTTGGGGGAGATCAGCCTGTTATCCCCGGAGTACCTTTTATCCGTTGAGTGATGGCCCTTCCACTCGGGACCACCAGATCACTAGGCCCGGCTTTCGCCTCTGCTCGACTTGTGGGTCTCGCAGTCAGGCCGGCTTCTGCCCTTACACTCGCCGCACGATTTCCAACCGTGCTGAGCCGACCTTAGGGCGCCTCCGTTACTCTTTGGGAGGCGACCGCCCCAGTCAAACTGCCCACCTGCCACTGTCCCCGATCCGGGTCACGGACCAAGGTTAGAGCCCTAGCACAGTCAGGGTGGTATCTCAAGGTTGGCTCCACCGACACTAGCGTGCCGGCTTCATAGCCTCCCACCTATCCTGCACAGACTCCGCCAAAGCTCCATGACAGGCTACAGTAAAGGTTCACGGGG
>JBIOTN010000183.1:0-10098 GCA_044866005.1 Candidatus Rokuibacteriota bacterium
GGAGGGCGCGAACGGGTGACGGAGCCCGGCCGGACCGGGGGCGAGCCGGCGACAGGCCCCGCGGCGACGGGGTCGCGGCTCGACATGGATGTCGTGGACCTCCACGTGCATACGTACCCGCGCCCCGAGATCGGCCGCCAGGCGATGCAGGGGCGGTCCTGGTCGCCGTATGCCGGCACGGTGCCCGAGCTGCGGGACGCGATGGCCCGCGCCGGCATCGCGACGGCCGTCATGGTCAACCTCACGCCCATCCCGGAGATGCGGGAGGCGGCGCTCGCCCGGCTCGCCGCCGACCTGGCGCCGGCCGCCCGCGCCGAGGCCGCGGCGACCCTGGGGGCGGAGCTTCGGGCACGGCTCGCCCGGCGCAACCGCTGGACCCTGGAGGTCGCCGCCGCCGAGCCCGCGCTGATCCCGTTCGTCGGGCTCGACCCGTCGGTCATGAGCCCGGGTATGCTGCGGGACGAGCTCGAGGCGTGCGCCGCGGCCGGCGCCCGCGGCGTCAAGCTCCATCCGATCGTGCAGCGCCTGAGCCCGAGCGCGAGCGCGCTCTGGCCCGTCTACGAGCTCTGCGACGAGCTCGGCCTGCCGGTCCTGTTCCACTCGGGCTTTCTCTGGCGCGGCGAGTGGAACGCCCTGGGCCGGCCGAGCGCCTTCGCCGACGTGGTCGAGGCCTTCCCCCGCCTCCGGGTCGTCCTCGCGCACCTGGGGCGCGGCTACGTCGACGAGGCGGTGGCGCTCGCCGAGCGTTTCCCGCAAGTCCTCTTCGACACGGCCGCCGTCGTGACCGCGGCGGACGTCCCCTGGCGCCTCGAGGACGGCGAGGCCGTGAGCCTCATCAGGCGACTGGGAATCGAGCGGGTCTGCTTCGGCTCGGACTACCCCTGGTTCGACCCGGTCGCGGACGCGCGCCGCCTGGCCGAGCTTTCGGGGCTCACCACGGGCGAGCGAGCGGCCATCCTCGGCGACAACGCCCGCCGCCTCCTCGACGCCTCTTCCGAAGCCTGAACCTCCACCCCAGGCCGCCGCGGGTGGCGCCGCACGCCGCCCCGCAGCCGGCCGGGCGAAGTGGGACCCCTTCAGCCTCCTTCCGCAGATCGCCAGAGCTGCGGAAGGGGCTGAACGGGTGACGAAGCCCGGCCGGACCGGGGCAAGGCGGCGACAGGACCCGCGGCGGCCGGAGGAGGCTAACGGAAGTAGGCTTCGATCCGGAGGAAGACGTCGTAGACGAGGCGCACGTCCCCCAGGCAGTACGCCTCGATCTCGTCGAACCGCCCCGCCTGCCAGAGCGCGAAGACCTGCGAGCCCTCCATCCCCGGCGGGGTCTTGGAGAGCCCCAAGAGCTCGGCCACGATGTCGAGCCGCACCGTCTCGCTGCGCTCCCAGTTGGCCAGGCAGCGCATGACGTCGAAGTGGCTGTCGAGCTGGAACGGCTTGAGCGGCAGTCCCGTCGTCGGCGCCACCCCGAGGTAGATGGACCGGCGGATGAGGAACGGCACGTCGAAGGCGAGACCGTTGTAGGTGATGAAGCACCAGTCACGGCGCGCCCGAACCACGTCCCAGAAGCCCTCCAGCAGCAGCCGTTCGTCGGCGACCTGGCGCGCCGTGAGGGCCTTGGTCTCCAGCTCACCGCGGCCGCGGGCGTCGTGACCCATCCCGATGCAGACCACGTGGCCGAACTCGGGGCGGAGCGCCATGTAGCGCTCGAGCCGCTCGCGCCGCGTCGCGAACAGGGCGCCGTCGGGCGCCGCCAGGTAATCGTCCAGGGTCACCTCGTCGCCTGCCTCCGCGTCTCGCCGGGACGCCCGCTCCCACACGTACTCCTGGACCTTCCGCGGCTCGGCGCGGAGGTCGCGCGGGATGGTCTCGATGTCCAGGACGAAGTTCATGCGACGGGCGTGGCCAGCGACACGAAGGCGCGGTTCTTCCCCTGCCGCTTGGCCGCGTACATCGCCCGGTCGGCGGCGGCGAGCGCCTCCCGCGGGGAGGCCGGGGCGTCGCGGAAGGCGATGCCGCCGACGCTCGCGGTCACGCGCGGCAGCTCCGCGGCGAACGGGGCGCCCTCGATCAGGGTCACGAGCTTCGCGGCGTACTGGCGCAGGGTGTCGGAGGAGGCTTCGGGCAGGATGACGACGAACTCGTCGCCGCCCAGCCGGGCGGGGAAGTCGGTCGCGCGGCAGTTCTCGCGGAGGAGCCGGCCGACGACCTGCAGGACGAGATCGCCGGCGAGGTGGCCGGCGGTATCGTTGACCGCCTTGAAGCCGTCGAGGTCCACGAGGAGCAGGCCGAACGGCCGGCCGTAGCGGCGGCATCGGGCGATCTCCTGATCGAGCGCCTCGTGGAAGTAGCGGGCGTTCCAGAGCCGCGTGAGACGGTCGCGCCGCGCCGAGTCGCGCTCCCGCACCACGGTGGCGGCCAGGGCGTCCTCGGTCCGGAGCAGCCGCTCGATGGCGCCGCGGAACGTGCTCACGCCCGCGGCGAGGGTCACGAGGATCGCGACCCGCAGGGCGTAATCGCTCCAGGGCAGCGCCGCCGGCCGCGCCACGGCCGCGAGGTCGAGCGTAGCCGCGGTCCAGCCCACCGCGGCGAGCGCCACGGTCCCCCAGCGCCCCACCGGCGACAGGCGCCAGCTCGCCACCACGACCACCGCCATGTTGGCGAGGGCGAGCGCCACCGGGGCCTTCGCCGCGGCGTCCAGCACCGCGACCAGGAGGAGGGCCGCGAGGAGGAGCGCGACGCCGAGCCGGACGACCAGCCGGTCGAGATGGCTCGCGATGCTGTCGACGGGCTCGCCGACCCGCGGCTCCCGGGCCCGACGGCGCGGGGCGCGCACGCGACGCATCCTCACACGCGATACCAGGTGAGCTCGTTCACGACCACGACCGGGCCCCCGAACGCCGCGCGAGCGTCGGCGACCAGCGCGCCGAGCTTGCCGTGGTGGGCGTACCCGACGTGGGCCAGCAGGAGCCGGCGGACCGCCGCCTGCGACGCGATCTCGCCGGCCTCGCGCGCCGTGGAGTGCCACTGGGTGGGATCGGGCTCTGCGAACGTCGCCTCGTGGACCAGCACGCTGGCGCCGCGCGCGAGCGTCGCCACCGCCTCGCACGGTCGCGTGTCCGAGGAGTAGACGAGGCTGCGCCCACCGGCCGCGGCGCGGACGGCGAGGTTCGGCATCCTCCCGTGGGCGTTGGGTGACGCGGTCACGGCCAGCTCGTCCGTGGCGAAGACCTGCACCCCCTCGCGCGGCTCGACGCCCACGACACGCACGTCGAGGCCGCCCGGGCCGACGAGGTCGAACAGCCGCAAGAGGCGCTCGATCACGGGGACGTGCTCCACCCGGCAGTAGACCGGCAGCGGCGCCCGCCGGCCGAGGATGATGAGGTTCTGGACGAGGGCCGGCAGCCCGTAGACGTGATCGGGATGGGTGTGCGTGATGACGACCGCCGTGATCCCGACCGGGTCGACGGCGAGGCGCCGGAGCTTCTGCACGGGACTCCCCCCCACGTCCACGAGACAGAGGGTGCGCCCGGCGCGGAGCGCCAGGGCCGTCGTGTCCCGCGCCGCCGACGGCACGGCGCCGGAGCTCCCCAGACAGGCGAAGGCCAGCCGCGGCGGCGCCGACGCGCCGACCCGCCGCCGCGCGCCGGCGCGGGGTCGCGGCCGGTGGAGCGAGCGCGGGAGGCGCGAGCCCGCGGACGCGCGCGCCCGGCGCCTCACGCCCGTCGCGGCGGGAGAGCGCCGTCTCACGAGCGGGCCGGCGGCGCGTGCCGGCGGAGGAGCAGCGGGACGACCACGAGGGAGACCGCAACCGACACGATGCTGACGACCTGCGCGATCCGGAGAGAGCCCCACATGAGGCTGTCCGTCCGGAGGCCTTCGACGAAGAAGCGCCCGACCGAGTAGAGGGCCAGGTAGGCGAAGAAGAGCGCGCCGCGGGCCCGCTCGAACCGCCGGCGGAGCAGGCAGACCAGGACCAGGAAGACCGCGAAGTCCCAGAGCGATTCGTAGAGAAAGGTCGGGTGGAAGTACTCCGCGTCGACGTACTGCGGCGGCCGGTGCATCTCGGAGACGTAGAGCTTCCACGGGAGATCCGTCGGCCGGCCGAACGCCTCCTCGTTGAAGAAGTTCCCCCAGCGGCCGATCGCCTGGCCGAGGGCCAGGTACGGCGCGGCGATGTCGAGGTACGCGAGCAGCGGAAGCCGCCGGAACCAGACGTAGCTGCCCCCCGCCAGGAGGCCGCCGATCAGCCCCCCGTGGATGGCCAGGCCGCCCTCCCACACCGCGAAGATGCGCCACCACGGCTGGCCCTGGTAGTAGTCGAGGTTGAAGAGAACGTAGTAGAGCCGCGCGCCGACGAGCCCGCCGATGATGGCGAACTCGGCGGCCTTCAGCAGGTCGTCCGCGCTCTCGCCGCGGCGGCTCGCCTCACGGGAGGCGAGCCAGAGGCCCAGGGCCATGGCGGAGGCGATCAGGACCCCGTACCAGCGGATCGAGAACTGGAACGCGCCGACGAGCGGCAGGTCGGGAGGGACGCGGAACGAAAAGGCGATCGGCCCCGGTGAGCGGAACACGAAGGACTAACCCTGCACCATCACCCGCGTCGGCCTCCCAAATGGGTCTCGCCCCTTATACCGGACGGGCGTTCGAAGTGTCAAACGAAAACCCCGGAGAGTGGCCTCGAGACCCCCGGAAACCCCGCGAGAAGTCGGAAATAGTTTGACACCGGGAAGACCGTCTGGGTATGATGACCCAGGCTTTGCGTAGCTTTTTGTCTCTTCACGGCCGGGTGGAGCGAGCGAGGAGTTGAGCGGCCTCCTGAACTTCGTGAACCTGGGCAGTTTTGGCGAGCTGGTCGCCAATGCCGGACTGGTCGCGAAGTTTGTCCTTCTCATCCTCTTCTCCCTGTCGGTCGTCTGCTGGGCCATCATCTTCCAGAAGGGCATGCAGTTGCGGGCGATCGCCCGCGAAACGGCCCGCTTCCTCAAAGTCTACCGGGAGTCGCGCCGGTTCTCGGTGGTGGCGGGCGGCGCCAAGCGGCTGCGCTCGAGTCCGCTGGCCCGCGTCTACGCCGCGGCCTATCAGGAGCTCGGCGGCACCGGCAACCCGCTTCCCGACCTCATGGACGGTCCGCAGGAGGACGGGGAGGACGGCATCGCGCCGGAGCGACTGGACTCGATCCAGCGCGCCATGCGCCGAGTCCAGGCCGTCGAGGTCGAGCGCATGGAGCGCTACCTGCCGTTCCTCGCCACGACGGCGAGCGCCGGCCCCTTCATCGGCCTCTTCGGCACGGTGTGGGGCATCATGACCTCGTTCCACTCGATCGGCGCGCAGGGCTCCGCGAGCCTCGCGGTGGTCGCGCCCGGCATCGCCGAGGCGCTGATCGCCACGGCCGCGGGGCTGGCGGCCGCCATCCCGGCCGTCCTCGGCTACAACTTCTTCGTCGGGCGGGTGCGCCACTGGACGATCGAGATGGACAACTTCGCGCTGGAGCTCGCCAACCTGGTGGAGCGCCGGCTCGTCCGGACGGTGAAGTCGCTGAAGAATGGCTATTAGGGTCGACGCGGGAGCCGAGGGCGGCTCGCGCGTCCGGAGTTCCCTCGCCGAGATCAACGTCATCCCGCTCGTCGACGTGGTGCTCGTGCTCCTGCTCATCTTCATGCTGACCGCGCCGATGATGTACCGGGGGATCGACGTGAACCTGCCGAGGACGTCGGGCAAGCCCACGGCGATCGAGGAGCGGCTGGTCCTCACCGTGACGAAAGACCGCATGCTGTTCCTCAACGACCGGCCGTTGCCGCTGGCCACGCTCGAGCCCCGCCTGCGGGAGCTCATGCGCGATCGAACCGACAAGACGATCTTCATCAAGGCCGACAAGGAGCTGGCGTACGGGTACGTCGTCGAGACGATGGACCGGGTCCGCCGCGCGGGGATCGAGCGCGTGGGGATGGTGACCGAGCCCCTCCCCAAGCGGGAATGACGCGGGCTCCGGACGGACGATGGCGTACCGCGTTCCTCGCCGCTTCATCGCCCCGCCCCAGGAGCCGCCCCCGTATGGCCCGTTCGCGCTCTCCTTCCTGGGACACGCGCTGTTCCTCCTCACCGCCATGACCGTCTCGGCGTACCTGAACGCCCAGGCCGACCGGTCGAAGGTCTACATCGTCAATCTGGTCCCCGCCACCGCGCCCCTCGGCGTCCCGGCGCCCCGCGCCGTCGAGCCGAGTCCGGCGAAGCCGGTCGAACGGCCGAAGCCGGAGGCGCCGCGCGTGAAGGAGCCGCCCCCGAAGCCGGAGAAGGCCGAGCTGCCGCCGCCGAAGGCCCAGAAGCCGGAGCCGCTGCCTCCGCGGCGCGCGCCCGAGGCGGCGCGGCCGACGCCACCGTCGCCTGCCGAGCTGGCGTTGCCGCGGAAAGTGGAGAAGGAGACCCCGACGCTCGAGACGCGGCTGCCGCGCGAGCGGACGGCCGAGCGGACGCCGCCGCCACCTCCCACCTCGCCGCCGGTCCGGGCGCATGATGTGCCGCGCGTCGCGCCGCCGCCCCCCGCCCCGCCCGCGCCCGCCGTCGCGGTGGCCCGGCCGGGCGTGGAGCCGATGCGGCTCGGGCGGCCCGACGCGGCCGTGCCGACCACCGGCAGCATCAGCCTCGACGTGAGCGACTTCCCGTTCACCTACTACCTCCGCCAGCTCCAGGCGAAGATCAGCGAGCGGTGGACGCCCCCCCGGGGGGCGGTGGCGGGCGGGGAGCGCGCGGTCGTCCTCTTCGAGATCGGACGGGACGGCCAGATCAAGGAGCCGGCGATGGAGCGGAGCTCGGGGAACGCGCTCTACGATCAGGCGGCGCTGCGCGCCATCATCGAGGCGAGCCCCTTCCCCCCGCTGCCGCCGGAGTTCAAGGCGCCGTCCCTCAAGGTTCATTTCGGGTTCGACTTCCGGCCCGAGCAGGGGTGAGACCGTGAAGCGTGTCACCGGCTCCGTCCTCCTCGCGGCGCTCGTCACCGGACTGGCCCTGCTGGCCGAGTCCGTGCTGGCGCCGCCGTCGCACTCCCAGGGCGTCGACGTCTTCCTCAACGTGACCCAGGGCGGCTCGAAGAAGCTCGGGATCGCCGTCCCCGAGTTCGTGCGGGCGCGCGAGAGTCCGGACGAAGGGAACTTCGCCCGCGTCCTGCCGGAGATCATCGGCAACGATCTCCGGTTCTCGGCGCTCTTCACCGTCGTCGCCAACGAGCCGCCGCTTCCCGCGAACGCCGAGGCCTTGAAGAAGAAGCTCGCCGACCTCGCCGCGGCCGGCGCGCACGCGGCGATGCAGGGCGTTCTCGGCCTGACGTCGCAGCGGGTCACGGTCGAGTTCCGGCTCTACGACCTCACGAACCCGGCATTCCGTCTTATCGCGTCCAAGAGCTTCTGGGTGGAGCCGGTCTCCGCGCATCGGCGGCTCGCCCACCGGATCGCGGACGAGGTCGTCTACCAGTTCACCGGCGAGCGCGGCATCGCCGAGACGAAGATCGCCTACGTGACCCGGGCGGGCGCCACCAAAGAGATCGCCATGATGGACTACGACGGGTTCAACCAGGCGCCGCTGACGCACCTCGGGAGCATCTCGCTGTCGCCCGTCTGGAGCCCGGTCGACTCGACGGTCGCCTTCACGTCCTTCTTCAAGGGGTACCCGTACCTGTTCCGCCTGTACCCCTTCAACCCGCGCCGGCAGGACCCCGAGCTCATCTCCGCCTGGCCCGGCATCAACTCGGCGGCCGCCTGGGCCCCCGACGGCAAGACGGTCGCCGTCACGCTCTCCAAGGACGGCAACCCCGAGCTCTACACCTTGCGGCTCGGCACGTCCGACTTCCGGCGGCTGACGAACCACCGGGCCATCGACACGGACCCCACCTGGTCGCCGACGGGGCGCGAGATCGCCTTCTCGTCCGACCGGACCGGCACGCCGCAGCTCTGGATCATGGACGCCGAGGGCGCGAACCCGCGCCGGCTCACCTTCGGCAACGGCTTCGACACGCAGCCCCGCTGGTCCCCGCGCGGCGACTCGATCGTGTTCACGCGCCGGGTGCCCGGCGGCTTCGACCTCTGGGCGATCGCGCCCGACGGGACGAACGCGCGGCCCCTGACCCAGAGTCAGGGCAGCAACGAGAGCGCGAGCTGGGCGCCGAACGGGCGCCATCTCGCCTTCTCGTCGACCCGCGACGGGCGTTCCCAGGTCTACACCATGCTGGCCGATGGATCGGAACAGCAACCCCTGACACGGGATCGCGGCGAGGCCTCCAGCCCGACGTGGTCACCGCGGCCGCAGTGACGCACTCGGACAGCCCGATAGTGGAAAGGAGCGTGGCATGAACCGCAGACCCTGGCAGACGACGGTGGTGGTCGCCCTCCTCTTCGCGGCCTCGGTCGCGCTCACGGGCTGCCCGAAGAAGCCGGCCCCCGCGGCCGGCACGGGCCCGGGCGGCGGCGCCGGGCCGAGCGCGGGCGGCTCGATGGGAAGCGGACCCGGCGGCGCCGGGGGCGCGGGCGGCGTCGGCGGCACGGGGCCCGGCACGATCGGCTCGGGGCCGGGCGGGGCCGGCGCGATGGGCGGCGGGCCCGGCGGCGGCGCCGGGCCGAGCGCGGGCGGTCCGGGCGGCGGCGCGGGCCCCGGCGTGGCCGGCGCGACCGGCACGACGATCCCCGGCCTGCCGTCGCCGAAGGAGTTCGCCGAGACGTCGGCCTTGCGCGACGTCCACTTCGACTTCGACAAGTACGAGATCCGGCAGCAGGACGTCCAGATCCTCGACGAGAACGCGCGCTGGCTCAAGTCCAACGCCACCACGCAGGTGCTGATCGAGGGTCACTCGGACGAGCGTGGGACGAACGAGTACAACCTCGCCCTCGGCGAGCGCCGCGCGAAGGCGACGCGGGATCATCTCGTCTCGCTGGGGGTCGACGGCGGCCGGATCAGCGTGATCAGCTACGGCGAGGAGCGGCCGCTCTGCACGGAGCGGACCGAGGCGTGCTGGGCCCAGAACCGGCGCGCGCACTTCCTGGTCAAGCAGTAAGGCCCCGTGCGGCTCGGACCGGCTTGGCGATGGGCGCTCGGCGCGGTGGTGCTGGCGCTGCTCGGGGCATGCGCCACCATGCCGGAGCCCGCGCCGCTCCTCCGTGAAGACCTGGCCCGGATCCGGACCGATCTGGCCCGGATCGAGCAGTCGGTCCAGAAGAGCCAGGCCGAGGTCCAGGCCGACCTCCAGCGGGCTGACCGCCAGTCGGCGCAGACGCTGACGGAGCTCCAGCGAAGCGTCGCCCAGCTCGGCAGCCGGCTGGACGAGCTCGGCCGCGAAGCCGGACGGATCCACGGCCGGCTCGACGAGCTCCAGCGGCGCGTCGAGACGCTCGCCCTCCAGTTCGACGCTGCAGGGCCACCGCCCGCGCGCACGGCCCCCCAGACCGGAGGGCCCGGTCCGGCGCCGGGTGGGCCCGCCGAACCGGCGCGGCCGACCTCACCCCCCGCGGGGGCGCCCGGGCCCCCCCGTGCAGGGTCCGCGCCCTCGACGCCCGCGGCCGGGGCACCGTCCGGCTCCACGGCTGCCGCCCCTGCCCCGGGGGCGAGCCCGGCCCGCCAGGCCTCCGACCTCTACCAGACGGCCTACATCGACTACACGCGCGGCAACTACAACCTCGCCATCGCGGCCTTCAAGGAGTTCATCCGCCTCTACCCCGAGACGGACCTGGCCGAGAAGGCGCAGTACTGGATCGCCGAGTCGCACTTCAGCCTGGCGCGCGACTTCCAGGGGCGCGCTGACCGCGACCGGGCCACGCAGGAGTTCGAGCGCGCGGTGCAGGAGTTCCGGAAGGTCCTGATCAACTACCCGCGCGGCGATCGCGTCCCCACCGCGCTCTACAAGGAGGCGCTGACGCTCCTCGAGCTGCGCCAGCCCGCCCTCGCCGAGGCGCGGCTCCAGTTCCTCGTCGATCAGTTCCCGTCGACGGAGGAGGCGGCCAAGGCGAAGGAGGAGCTGGCGCGGATGCGCAAGAGATAGCGCCGGCCGGCCGGTCGACCGAAACAGCGCGGCCCCGATCGCCCGGGGCCGTTTTGTTTCCCATAGCCGGGCCGAGAAGCGCG
>JBIOTN010000184.1:0-24031 GCA_044866005.1 Candidatus Rokuibacteriota bacterium
GCCGCTCGGCCCGCGGCCGGTCGCGGAGGCCGAACCCGACGTTCTCGGCGACCGTGAGGTGGGGAAAGAGGGCATACCCCTGGAAGACGTAGCCCAGCCGCCGCGACCGGGGGGGGAGGCTCACGCCGGCGGCGCTGTCGAAGAAGACGCGGCCGTTCACCGTCACCCGCCCCTCGTCCGGCCGGATCAGGCCAGCCAGACAGTGGAGCGTGAGCGTCTTGCCGGCACCCGACGGCCCGAAGAGCGCCACCACGGGAGCATCGGCCTCCCAGGCCACATCGAGCGTGAACCCGGGGAGCCGCTTCGTCACCGAGAGCGCCAGCATCCGGTCAGCGCCTCACAGGCGGAGTCGCGCCAGGCGCGGGAGGCCGAAGAGCAGGACGACCACGATGCCCACGGCGATCAGGGCCAGCACGTTCGCCTCGGCCATCGCGTTGGCCTGGACCCGGTCGTAGATCGCGAGCGGCAGCGTCTGGGTCCTCCCCGGAATGCTCCCGGCAACCATGAGGGTGATCCCGAACTCGCCCATCGCGCGGCAGAAGGCCAGGATCGCGCCGGCCACCACGGACCGCCAGGCCAGGGGGAGCGTCACCTCCCAGAAGATGCGCCACTCGGAGCGCCCCAGCGTGCGCGCCGCCTGCTCGAGTCGCGGGTCGACGGTCTCGAACCCGGCCTGGGCGGCCTTGATGAGGAGCGCGATCGAGCCGATGCAGGCGGCCAGGACGGCGGCGCGCCAGGTGAACGCCAGCTCGAGGCCGAGCGCCCCGAGCGCCCGTCCGAGGGGACCGCGGGCGCCGATGACCAGCAAGAGGTAGTACCCGAGCACGGTGGGCGGCAGGACGAGCGGGACGAGGACCGAGGCCTCGAGCGCGTCGCGGCCCCAGAACCGCTTCCGGGCCAGGAGCCACGCGACGGGGATGCCGGCGAGGAGCGTGAGCCCCGTCGCAGCGCCTGCGACGCGGAGCGAGAGCCAGAGCGGCGAGAGATCCACGGGATCACGAGCCTCCAGGGGGCAGAAAGCCGAACCGCTTCATGATAGCCCGGCCCGGCGGACCGGTGACGAAGCCGATGAAGGCGCGCCCGAGCTCCGGCTGACCGCTCCGGGCGACGACCGCCGCGGCCTGATTCAGGGGCGCGTGGAGGCTCGCGTCGAGCAGCGTCCATTCGATCTCCGGGACGTCGGCCACCGACAGCGCGACGATCCCGGCCTCCGCCGCGCCCGTCTGGACGAACTGCACGGCCTGACGGATGTTCTCGCCGTAGACGAGCTTGGGCCGGAGCGCCTCCCAGATCCCGACGCGGCGGAGCGCCTCCTCGGCGCGCCGCCCGTACGGGGCGTGCTCCGGGTTGGCGATCGCCACGTGGCGGACGCGCGGGCCCAGGAGCTCGCGGAGGTCCGTCAGCCTGGGCCCGGCGCTCCGCGCGGTGGCGAGGACGAGGCGCCCCCGGGCGTAGAGCGTCCGGGTATCGGCCTTCAGCACGCGCTGCGCCGCCAGCCGGTCCACGAACTGCTCGTCGGCGGCGAAGAAGACGTCCGCGGGGGCGCCGTGCTCGAGCTGACGCGCCAGGTTGCCGGTGGAGCCGAGGACCAGCGTGACCTTGACGCCGTGGGCCTGCTCGAAGCCCGGCACGATCTCCTGGAATGCGAGCGCCAGGTCCGACGCCGCGAAGACCAGCAGGGCGGGCGCCGCGGCGTCGGTCTTCCCCGCACCCGCCCCCGCGGTCAGCGCGAGGGAGGCGACGAGGAGGCCGAGCCGGAGTCCTCTCCTCGGCGACCGGCCCTCGCGCCAGCGGGGGTCGATCACGCCCGCCGCTGCTGGAGCCAGGTCAGCGCCCAGTTCACCAGGAACACGACCCCGAGCAGGATCACGGACAGCGCGATGGCGACGTCGAAGTTCCCCTTGCCGGCCTCGAGCACGGTGGCTGTCGTCAGCACGCGCGTCTGCCCGCGAATGTTCCCCCCGACCATCATGGCGGCGCCGACCTCCGAGACCGCGCCCCCGAAGCCGGCCATCAGCGCCGCGAGGAGCGGGAGCCGGGCCTCGCGGACCAGCACCCAGAGGAGCTGCGCCCGGGAGGCGCCGAGGGCGAGCATCTGGAGGCGGAATCGGTCCGGGATCTGCTGGACCGCCGCCAGGGTGAGCCCGGTGACGATCGGCACGGCGATCAGGAACTGCGCCAGGACGATCGCGGCCGGCGTGTAGAGGAGCTCGAGGAACCCGAGCGGCCCGCTGCGCCAGAGCAGGATGGAGACGAACAGGCCGACGACGACGGGCGGGAGGCCCATCCCCGTGTTGACCAGGGAGAGCAGGAGCCCGCGCCCCGGGAAGCGGGCGAGGGCGAGCGCGGTCCCCAGCGGCATCCCGACGGCGAGGGCCAGGCCCGTGGCCGCTCCCGCGATCTCGAGCGAGAGCCAGGTGATCCCGAGCACCTCCGGGTCGCCGCTCGCGAGGAGGGCGAGGGCCCGCCGCAGGCCGTCCCAGAGAAGCTCCACGCTCTACCCCTCGCCCCCCGGCTCCGGCTTGCCGGCGTCGGGGACGAAGAGGGCCTGGCCGTACGCCTCGACGCCGAAGGCGCCGATCAGCGCCTGGGCTCGAGGCGAGACCAGGAAGTCGGCGAACGCCTGGCCGCCCGCCGCGTTCACCTTCGAGCGACCGGCGGGGCTCACCTCCATCACGTGGTAGACGTTCAGGAGCGAGGAGGTCCCCTCGACGAGGATCGCGAGCGGGATCCGCTTCCGGAAGGCCAGGTAGGTGGCGCGGTCGGCGAGGGTGTAGGCGCCCTTCTCGGCGGCGATCATCAGGGTCGCGCCCATCCCCTGTCCCGACTCGACGTACCAGGGCGGCGCCGCCGTGACGCCGGCCGCCCGCCAGAGGGCCTTCTCCCTGGCGTGGGTCCCCGAGTCGTCCCCGCGCGAGACGAAGGGCCCGCGGCGCTCGGCGATCGTGCGGAAGGCCTCGGCGGCGCTGCGGGCCGTTCTCGCCCCGGCCGGGTCGGCCGCCGGCCCCACCAGGAGGAAATCGTTGTGCATGACGAGCCGCCGGTTCGTCAAACGGCCCCTCGCCAGGTACTCGCGCTCGAGCCGGGGCGCGTGCACCAGCACGACGTCCGCCTCGCCGCGGTCGCCGAGGGCGAGGGCCTGGCCCGTCCCCACCGCGATCGTCTTGACGGTGTACCCCGTCGCGGTCTCGAAGACGGGGACGAGCACGTCGAGGAGCCCCGAATCCTGGGTACTGGTCGTGGTCGCGAGGATCACGGTCCTCGGCGCCCCGGCGGCGGCGACGAGCGGGCCGGCGAGGACCGCCGCGAGGCCCAGGAGGAGGCGCGCGCGCGTCACGGGACCTCCGCCAGGACGCGCCCCGCCTCGCCGGCGTCGTAGCCGCCCAGCCCCTCGAGCCGGCGGCGGAAGCGCTCGGAGCGCACCGCCTCGACGAGCGTCTGGACGGCGGGCCGGAAGAAGAGGTCCTTCGGGATCACCATGTCGAAGCGCTCGCGGGTGAGCGGGACGAAGCCGAGGCTCAGCGCGTGCGCGACCGAGCGGGTCGCGACGCCGACGTCGGCCTCGCCGCGGAGGACCCGCCGGCCGACGGCCCAGTGGGTCGAGACCTCGTCGCGGTACCCCGCCAGCCGTTCCGGGCTCACGCCGGCGCGGGCCAGGGCGGCGTCGACGAAGTGGCGCGTGCCGGAGCCCGCCTGGCGATTGACGAACCTGAGCCCGCGCCGCGCGAGATCGGCCACACCGGCGAGCTTCCGCGGGTTCCCCGTCCAGACGACGAGGCCGAGGTCCCGGTGGAAGAGGTTCACCAGCACGGCGGGCCGCCCCGCCAGGTAGTGCGGGATGTGGGGGAGGTTGTACTCCCCCGAGTCGGGATCCACCAGGTGCGCCCACGCGAGGTCCGCCCGCCCCTCCCCCAGGGTCCGGAGCCCGGCGGTGCTCCCCACGGTCGCGGTGAAGAGGAGGGGGCGCCCGCCCGGGCGGGGCCCGGCGAAGGCGTCGTGCAAGAGCTCGAGGGCAGGGTCGTCGCTGCCGGCGACGAAGAGGGTCGTCGTCCCCGCCTCCTCGCGCGCCGGGGCGGCGGACCCACGCGGGGCGGTCGGCCGGCCGCCCGAGCGGGCGCTCGCCTCCAGCCACTCGTCGAGGAGCTCGACCGGAAAGAGCCACTTGCCGGTCACGCGCGTGGCGGGAATCGCGCCGCGCTGGGCCAGGAGGTACACCGACCGGGGGTTCAGTCGAAGGTGGCGCGCGGCTTCCTGAACCGTGAGGAGCCGATGCGGCATACGGGAAGATTCTGCACGAAACTGCCAAAAAGTCAAAGGGACGCCAGGTGGCGAGGCGACCGGGCCGGCACGGGGCCCGGTGGCGGGCGGGCCTGGCGCGGCCGTTACGGCTTCGCGGCCTCCTCGATCCGGACGGCCTTCATCCGGTCGCCCACCTGGATCCGGTCCACGAGCTCCATCCCCTGGACGACCTGCCCGAAGACCGTGTACTGCCGGTCCAGGTGCGGGGCGGGGGCGAAGCAGATGTAGAACTGGCTGCCGGCCGAGTCGGGGTGCTGGCTCCGCGCCATCGCGACGGTGCCGCGGACGTGCTTCCGCTGGTTGAACTCGGCCTTGAGCGTGTAGCCCGGCCCGCCGGTGCCGTCGCCCTTCGGGTCGCCGCCCTGGGCGACGAAGCCGGGGACGACCCGGTGGAAGCTCAGCCCGTCGTAGAATCCCTTCTTCGCGAGCGTGACGAAGCTCTCGACGGTCTTCGGCGCGTCCTCGGGAAAGAGCTCGATCCGGATCTCGCCGCCCTTGGCCATGGTGATCACCGCGGTCGGATGCATCGCTTTCCCCTGCGCACCGGCCGGCTGTGCCGGCAGCGCCGCCGCGAACGTGAAGACGAGTCCCAGGCCCACCACCCTCGCGCACGCGCGCATTCGCGCCTCCTTCCCGGTCGCGTGAGGCCCCATTCTACCATCGCGGGTTTGTCTCGGCCGGCACGCAGCCATCTGATACACTCGACCGACGTGGCCCACGTGCAGCGCACCGACCTCCGGAACCTCGCCATCATCGCCCACGTCGATCACGGCAAGACGACGCTGGTCGATGCCATGCTCTGGCAGGCCGGCATCTTCCGGGCGAACGAGACGGTGCCGGAACGGGTCCTCGACTCGATCGACCTCGAGCGCGAGAAGGGGATCACGATCATGGCCAAGCACACGGCCGTGACCTACCGGGGCGTCAAGCTGAACGTGGTCGACACCCCCGGCCACGCCGACTTCGGCGGCGAGGTCGAGCGCACGCTGACCCTCGTCGACGGGGTTCTCCTCCTGGTCGATGCGGCCGAGGGCCCGCTGCCGCAGACCCGCTTCGTGCTGAAGAAGGCCCTGGAGGCCGGGCTCGCTCCCGTCGTCGTCATCAACAAGATCGACCGCGCGGACGCCCGCCCGGCCCAGGTCCTCGACGAGATCTACGACCTCTTCATCGACCTGGACGCCGGGGAAGCCCAGCTCGATTTCCCGGTGCTCTACACGGACGCGCGGCGGGGCACCGCGACCCGGCGGCTGGAAGAGCCCGGCCAGAGCCTCGAGCCTCTGTTCGAGACGCTCCTCGCGGCGATCCCGCCGCCGAGCCACGACCCCGCCATGGGCCTCCAGCTCCGCGCGGCCAGCCTCGACTGGGACGACTACGTCGGCCGCCTGGTCATCGGGCGGGTCGTCAACGGCACGCTTCGGCCGGCAGACCGCGTCGCGGTCGTCCGGCGCTCCGGCGCGGTGGAGGCGGGCAAGGTGAGCGTCGTCTACACCTTCGACGGCCTGCGCCGTGTCGAGGTGGCGGAGGCCGGGCCGGGCGAGCTCTGCGCCGTGGCCGGGATCGACGCGATGGAGATCGGCGAGACGCTGGCCGACCCCGAGCGGCCGGTCGCGCTCCCGCCCATCCGCGTGGACGAGCCGACCGTGGCCATGCTCTTTGCCGCGAACGCCTCGCCCTTCGCCGGACGCGAGGGCCGGTACGTCACCTCGCGCCACCTGCGGGAGCGGCTGTTCAAGGAGGCGCGCGGGAACGTCGGCATCCGGGTCGAGGAGACCGAGTCGCCCGAGGCGCTCCGCGTGCTCGGGCGCGGTGAGCTTCAGCTGGCGATCCTGATCGAGATGATCCGGCGCGAGGGGTACGAGCTCGAGGTCGGGCAGCCCGAGGTGATCACCCGGGAGGTCGACGGCGAGCGGCTCGAGCCGATGGAGCATCTCGTGGTGGACTGCCCCGAGGAGTTCATCGGCATCGTGACCCAGCGGGTCGGCGCACGCAAGGGCCAGATGGTGAAGATGGTGAACCATGGCGGAGGCCGTGTCCGGCTCGAGTACCGAATCCCGGCGCGTGGTCTCATCGGCTACCGGTCGGAGTTCCTCACCGACACGCGCGGAACCGGTCTGCTCAACCATCTCTTCGACGGCTGGGCGCCCTGGCACGGCGACATCCCCCGGCGCGCGAACGGCGCCCTGGTCGCCGACCGCGACGGCCACGCGACGGGGTACGCGATCGACCACCTCCAGCCGCGTGGCACCTTCTTCATCCAGCCCGGCGACCCGGTCTACGAGGGCCAGGTCGTCGGGGAGCACGCCCGGGAGACCGACCTCGACGTCAACGTGACGAAGGAAAAGCGCCTCACGAACATGCGGGCGTCGACGGCCGACGAGGCCATCCGGCTCACCCCTCCGCGCGTCATGAGCCTCGAGCAGTGCCTGGAGTGGATCCGCGGCGACGAGCTGATCGAGGTGACTCCGCAGGCCCTCCGCTTGCGTAAGAAAGGGCTGAAGGGCCGGCGACGCTTCTAAGACTTCAGAGGGGGGCGTTGCCCCCCTCCGACGGCCCTCGCGGCGAAGCCACGCCGTTCGCCCTTCGGCGAACGGATCGGGCCTGCCTCCCCCCGCGCATGCTCCTTCCTCGAGCTCTGGTCATCGCCGTACTGGTCGCATGGCCGGCCCTCGCGGCCGCGCAGATCGACACGGAGCCGCGCCTCAACCTCGAGCTCGGCGGGGAAGGCCCGCTTCGCGGCGAAGGCGCCACCGCCGGCTACGGCTTCCTCCTCTGGAACCGGCCCCACTTCCTCGACCAGGACGACCTGTACTTCCGGATCATCTTCGCGCCGACCTACCTCACCTCGGAGCTCGTCCGGGACCGCTGGCCGGGCCCCGGGCACGCCTTCGGGATCGGCATCGCGGGGGGCTTCTTCCCCTACAACTTCGACGAGTTCCGCGGCGGCCGGCACCGGCACCGCGAATCCTTCTGGGGACACGGCGGCGAGGCGACCGTGAGCTACTACCGCCGCGTGAAGCTCTTCGACCTCCTGCCGGTCGAGGGCCAGCTCCGGCTCCGCCCGCAGTACGCGGTCTACCAGCGGAGCGGGGACACCGGGCGGGACTTTCGCACCCCGGCGGACACCCCCATTTACTCCGGTCGCGTCGGCATCCGGGTCGGGGGCGAGCCCCCCGAACTGCTCCCCGCGGTGGCGCTGGAGGTCTCCGGCTGGTACGAGGCGAGCTACCGCCAGTTCGCCGAGCGCTACGGGTTCCCCGACCAGCGGATCACCCCGGCGGACCTCACCCAGCAGGCGTGGGGCCGGGCAGGCGGCATCGCCACGCTGGGGAAGACCCACACGGCGCGGCTGTTCGTGACCGCCGGAACCGCGGCGAACGCCGACGAGCTCTCCACCTTCCGCCTGGGGAGCGCGCTGCCGTTCCGGCGCGAGTTCCCGCTCGTCCTCCACGGCTACTTCATCGACGAGGTCTTCGCCCGCCGCTTCTGGCTGGTGAACGCGTCATACCGGTTCCCGCTCTGGCCGGGGACCGAGCGCGTGCGTCTCCAGCTGGCCCTCGACTACGCGCGGGTCGAGTACCTCCCGCGCCACGCGCTGCCGCGGCGCGGCCTCCGGGGCATCGGCGCCGATCTGACCGTCGCGCTGACCCAGGACCTCACGCTCGTCCTGGGCTACGGCTACGGCCCGGACGCCCTGCGGGGCCGCTCGTTCGGGGGGCACGAGGGAAACGTGCTGCTCGAGGTGAAGTTCTAGCGGCCGGCCGGCGCCGAGGTCAGCCGACGTCCGGAGGCTGGAGCGTGCGCGCGCGGATGTCGACGAACCGCGCCTCGAGCTCCGCCGCGACGGCACTGGCCACGACGGGCGCGGCGCCGCTCCGCTCTTCTTCCGGGCCGACGCGCCACCCGGCCAGATAGGCGTCGGCCTCCGAGAGCCCGGCCTGGACGGCCACGAGGTCGACGAGCTCCTGGAAGCGCGGGGTCAGGCAGACGCTGACCGCGCCCTGGCCATCGCGGGCGGTGACCAGGACCGGAATGTCTCGCCAGTAGGTGATCTGGATCCGCGCCATGGGCGTGCCGGAGCGGGGCGTCATGCCGTTGACACCCCCGCCCCCCTCGGCTACAGTGAGGCGCGAGTGTCATGATCACCGTGGCGGGGCACCGAATCAAGCAGTTCGGGGTGGAGTTCTACCAGGCCTCGTTCTCGGCGCGCGAGATCGACCGGCTGGTCAAGTTCGAGGTCCTCGGCTACGGCGCGGTGCCGGAGCCGAGCAAGCGGGTGCGCGCCACCCGGACCCGGGTCAACTGGGACGTGCTGGAGAGCCGGATCGGCGAGAGCAGCGAGGCCTACCAGCGCCCGGTCATCCGCCGGAAGATCGAGGAGCTGCTCGCCTACTACGTGGACTGCCGCGAGGCGGGCAAGCTGCCGGCCATCCCCGGGGCGGTCATCATCACCTCGGACAAGCGCCTCACGTTCAAGCCGGCGGCCCACCACGCCTCTCTCGGCGTGATCGAGATTCCCGAAGAGCCCGGCGTGCTCCGCGTGCTCGACGGGCAGCATCGGCTCCTCGCGCTCCACGCCCTCGCCGCCGAGGGGGACGTCGCGGGGCTCGACGTGCCCGCGGTCCTCTTCGACACGCTCGACGCCCAGCAGATCGTCGAGCTGTTCGTGACGATCAACGCGAAGCACACACGCCTCAACCCCTCGCACCTCGTGAGCCTCTCCGGCCGTAAGCTCTACCCGGACGAGAACCAGGCCCTCGCCCACGACATCATCCGCGCGCTCAACGAGGACGAGACGTCCCCGCTCCAGGGGGAGATCAAGATGCTCGGGATCGGGCGGGGCAAGGTCGCGCAGGCCCCGCTGGCCGAGGAGATCGTGGACCTCATCGAGACGGTGGAGAAGATGGGGGGCCGCGGCCGAGCCCGGGAGCTCCGGGAGTCCGGCCGTCGCTTCTTCCTCAACTACATCAAGGCGATCGCGCAGACCTTCCCGCACGCCTGGGCGGGACGGAAGTACTCGATCAAGACGGGCACCGCGCTGCGGGCATTCGTGCGGGTCGCGCCCGACGTGATGGCCCGGACGCGCGAGCTGCGGGGCGACCCCTACGAGCTTCGCGGCATCCGGGAAACGCTGCGCCGCTGGGCGGAGCGGCTCGGCGATCGGCGCTTCGAGACCGAGGGCGAGTGGCGTCAGAAGCTGGCGGGCGGCACGCGGGGAACCGTGGAGACGCTGGCCCGCGAGCTGCGCGACGCGCTCCGCGTCTAGCCCCCCGGACCGCTCAGGTCGCGCTCCCCTCGCAGGCTTCGGGCCGCGCCGGCCTGAGGCGCACCCGCGCGATCCCCGCCTCCACCATTTCGAGCAGCTCGGCCGCGCGATGGGACAGGTCGATCGTGCGGCCGTCCGCGTACGGACCGCGGTCGTTCACCCGGACGAACACGCGACGGCCGTTCGCGAGGCGCATGACCTCGAGGCAGGCGCCGAGCGGGAGCGAGCGGTGCGCGGCGGTCATCGCCTCCATGTCGTAGGGCTCGCCGCTCGCGGTAGGCCGGCCGTGGTGCCAGGCGCCGTACCACGAGGCGACATCCCAGAGCGGCCCCGGCGACGCCTCGCGAGCCGGCGGGGCGGTCGGCAGGAGCGCGGGCAGGGACACCGGCGGAGGCGCCAGGGCGGACCCCACCGCCAGCGCCACCACCAGCGCGACGCGAATCGGGACGGCACGGGGAGCGTAGAGCCGAGTCATGGCGCCTTGGGGGCCCCGGGGGAACCCCGGGGGCCTTGCCCAAGAAGCAGGAGTCGGGCCAGCCCGGGCATGGCCTGACTTTTCGCGGAGCTAGACCGCGGCTGTTGCGCGGGTGAGACAGGGCGGGGTGTCTAGGAACGGAACAGGACCGATTCGGGACTAGACACCGGCCCAGGGAAAGTTGGCGGCGAGCACCTCGTAGGTCTTGGCGCCGCCCGGCGCCTGGACCCGCACCTCGTCCCCGACTTCCTTGCCGATCAACGTGCGCGCGAGCGGCGAGAGGATCGAGATGCGCCCTGCCGCGGGCTCGGCCTCGTCGGAGCCGACGATCTGGTAGCGGATCTCCTTGCCGTCGGCGCCCCGGAGCCGCACCGTGGAGCCGAAGGTGATCCGCTCACCGCCCCGCGGCGGCTCGATGACCTCCGCCGCGCCGACCTTTTGCTCGAGCTCGCGGATCCGGGCCTCGATGAACCCTTGCCGCTCCTTCGCGGCGTGATACTCGGCGTTCTCCGACAGGTCGCCGTGCGCGCGCGCCTCGGCGATCGCCTTGATGACGCGGGGGCGCTCCTCGCGCTTGAGCTGCTCCAGCTCGAGCGTCAACCGGGCAAAGCCCTCGCGCGTCATGGGGGTCCGGTCTGGCATGGACGGTCCCTCTCGGGAAGGCCGCGGCGCCTCGCGGCAGAGCAGGCGACGCCCTCTTATTTTACTACGGGCCCCTCCGCACGCGGCCCCCGCGCGCTTGACAGAACGATCGGTGCGGATGACCATGGAAAGACTGCCCCATGACGACGCCGTGCCCCTTCCCTGCGGGACCCCGCCCGACGACGAGACGCCACGGCCCCGCGCGGCGCCGGCTGGCCGCGATCCTCGCCTTCCTTCCGCTCGCCCTCGCCGCGTGTGGACAATCGAGCCAGGCCGGGCCGGAAGGCCGCGCCGCGCCGGCGGGCGCGCCCGAGCCCGCGCCCATCCGGATCACCACGGCGGTGGTGGAGGCGCGCCCGATCCAGCGGAGCGTGGAGACGATCGGCAGCCTTCTCCCCTGGGAGGAGGTCGTCGCGAAGTCCCAGGCCACCGGCACCGTCGTCCGCCTGCACGTCGACCTCGGCGACGCCGTGCGCGCGGGCCAGCCGATCGCCGAGCTCGACCGGCGCGAGGCGGACCTGGGGCTCGACCAGCTCCAGGCCGATCTGGCCGCGGCCCGCGAGAACCTCGCGCGGGCCCGGGCGGCCGGCGACGCCGCCCAGGCGAACCTCCAGCGGATCCGGGAGAGCCGCCGCACGCTCGTCGCCGACCTCGACCGGACGCGCGCCGACGCCGAGTGGCGGCGGCTCGAGTTCGAGCGCAACCGCGAGCTCCAGTCGAAAGAGCTGATCGCCGCGCGTGACGTCGACAACACGCGGATCCAGTACGAGATGGCGCTCGCCCAGATCCGCGTGGCCGAAAGCACCCTGGCGCAGCACGCCGACCACGTGCGCGCCGCCGAGGCGCAGCTCCAGGCCGACCTCGGCGCCATCAAGGCGGCCGAGGCGCAGGTACGGCAGCGAGAGGCCGCCCTGGACCTCGGGAAGAAGCGCCTGGGCGACACGATGGCGTTCGCGCCGATGGGCGGCCTGGTGGCCCGCCGCCACGTCTCGGTCGGCGAGTTCGTCAAAGACAACACCCCGCTCCTCACCCTGGTCACGATCGACCCCCTCAAGTACACGGGCACCATCCCCGAGCGCTTCGCGCCCGAGGTCCGGATCGGCCAGGAGATCCGCCTCCAGGTGGACGCCTATCCGGGTCGGTCCTTTCCCGGCCAGGTCACGCGGGTCGCGCCGGCCGTCGACGTCCAGACCCGGACGCTCGCCCTCGAGGCGCGCGTCCCGAACGCGCACGGGCTGCTGCGCCCCGGCTTCTTCGGCCGCGGGGTCGTCCAGACACGCCGGGACCCGCGGGTCGCGTTCGCGCCGGCCGAGGCGGTCGCCTACTTCGTCGGCGTCACGAAGGCCTTCGTGGTCGCGGACGGGAAGGTGCACGAGCGTCAGGTGAAAGCCGGCCTGCGGGAAGCGGGGGGGATCGAGATCGTGGACGGTCTCCGGCCGGGTGAGACCGTCGCGACCTCCGGTCTCGCGCAGCTCTACGACGGCGCGCCCGTCGTCGTGGCCCGTCCGAGCTCGGCCGGCGACCGCCCTGCCGCCGCCCCGGCCCGATAGCAGGATGCGGGGAGAGGCCGCGACCCGAACGAGAACCGCCGCGCGCCGCAAGGAAGCGCGCCGACGGCGGGCTTCGCCCGCGCAACGGTCCCGGGGGGAGGAATCGGAGGGGGGCGCGGCCCCCCTCCGAAGCTAAGCCGTGTCGCTCGTCGACGTCTGCGTCCGCCGTCCCGTGTTCGCCACGATGCTCGTGGGCTCGCTCGTGGTCCTCGGGCTCGCCTCCTACCGCGAGCTCGGCCTGGATCTCTTCCCCAAGGTCGACATCCCGACCGTCACGGTGACCACGCGCCTCGCCGGCGCGAGCCCGGAAGAGATCGAGAGCCAGATCACCAAGCGGATCGAGGAGGTCGTCAACACGATCAACGGGATCGACGAGCTCCGCTCGACCACGATCGAGGGCCAGTCCCAGGTCTTCGTCTCGTTCATCCTGGAGCGGGACCTCGACGAGGCCGCGAACGACGTGCGGGAAAAGGTGGCCACGGTCGTCTCGCAGCTCCCGCCCGGCACCGACTCCCCGGTGATCGAGAAGTTCGACGTGGACGCGGCGCCCGTCATGGCGCTGGTCGTGTCCGGCCGGCGCTCGGCCCGCGAGATCACGGAAATCGCCGACAAGCGCATCAAGCGGGCGCTGGAGACCGTCAAGGACATCGGCGCGATCACCCTCGTCGGGGACCGCAAGCGCGAGATCCAGATCGCCGTGGACCCGAGCCGGCTCACCGCGTACGGCCTCTCCATCCAGCACGTCCAGGCGGCGCTCCAGCAGCAGAACGTCGAGATCCCGGGCGGCCGCCTCACCGGGCCCCGCCACGAGGAGGGCGTGCGCACGCTCGGTCGCATCGCCGACGTGGGGGAGTTCGAGAGCGTCGTCGTCGCCGACAGCCCGCGCGGGCCGGTCCGCATCCGCGACCTCGGGCAGGTGCTCGACGCCGAGGAGGAGCCGCGCTCGCTCTCCCGGCTCGACGGCAAGAACGCCGTCTCGCTCCTCGTCCGGAAGCAGTCCGGCACCAACACCGTCGCCGTCGTCAGCCGGGTCAAGGCCAAGGTGGCCGAGCTCACCCGGATGCTGCCCGGCGACATCAGCATCGACGTGGTCCGCGATCAGTCCCGCTTCATCACCCGCGCCCTCGGCGAGGTCCAGCACCACCTCCTCCTGGGCGCCGTCCTGGCGAGCCTCATCGTCTGGCTCTTCCTGGGCTGGCGCAACTGGCGGCCGGCGCTCATCGCGGCGGTGTCCATCCCGAGCTCGCTCATCGCCACCTTCCTCGCCATGCGGATCGCCGGGTTCACGCTGAACAACATCACCATGCTCGGCCTGTCCGTCTCGACCGGCATCGTCATCGACGACGCCATCATCGTCCTGGAGAACGTCTTCCGGCACGCGGACGAGGAGGCGCGGCCGCCACGCGAGGCGGCGGTCACCGGCGCCAAGGAGATCGTGCTCGCCGTCGTGGCGACGACGCTCTCGCTCGTGGCGATCTTCTTCCCGGTGGCCTTCATGGGCGGCCTGGTGGGACGCTTCTGGCGGAGCTTCGGGCTCACCGTGACCTTCGCCATCCTCGTCTCGCTGCTCGTCGCCTTCACGCTCGTGCCCATGCTGGCGGCCCGCTTCCTGGCGGCGCGCCGGAGCGGGGGCCACGTGACGGGAAAGTCCGCCGCCTATCGGCGACTCGAGGCGGCCTACGAGGCGCTGCTCGGGGTGAGCCTGCGTCACCGCCTGCTCACCGTGCTCGCCGTCATCCTGCTCGTCGCCGGCACGCTCTATCTGGCCCGCGGCGTCAAGCCCGACTTCATCGTCGCCGACGACATGTCGGAGTTCGAGGTGATCCTCGAGACCGCGCCCGGCTCGTCGCTGGGGCAGTCGGACGCGATCGCCCGCGGTGTCGAGGCGGAGCTCCGCGCCATCCCGGAGGTCGAGCATGTCTTCACCACGATCGGCGTGCGGGGTGCTTTTCAGTCGAACGTCACCGACGCCTCGCTGTACGTCGGCCTCCGGCACCTGAGCCGGCGCACGCGGAGCCAGTTCGAGATCATGCAGGAGGTGCGGCGGCGCCTGCGGGCGTTTCCGGACCTCCGCGTGAGCGTCCAGCAGGTCAGCCTGGTCTCGGGCGGGGGGTTCAAGCAGACGCCCTTCAACCTGATCCTGCGCGGGCGGGAGCTCGACCGGCTGGGCGGCTACGCCCAGACGCTGGTGCAGCGGCTGTCCGCGCTTCCCGGCTTCGTGGACGTGGACACCGGGCAGGCCCAGCGTCATCCCGAGCTCCAGGTCTCCGTCGACCGCCAGCGGGCGGCCGACCTCGGCGTCCGCATGGCGGACGTCGCCTCCACCCTGCGCGTGCTCGTGGGCGGGGAAAAGGTCGGATTCTACCGCGAAGGTGGCGAGCAGTACGACGTCCGCCTGCGACTCGCGGAGCCCTTCCGCCGCGACGCGAGCGCGCTCCCCGAGCTGTCCATCCCGACCGGCAGCGGCCAGCTCGTGCGGCTCGACAACCTGGCTCGCCTGACCCCGGGCATGAGCCCGGGACAGATCGACCGGTACGCGCAGGAGCGGCAGATGACCGTGGTCGCGAACCTCTACCAGAAGCCGCTCGGCGAGGCCATGCAGCAGGCGCTGGCCATCGTGCGCGAGCTGAACATGCCGGCCGGCTACCAGGCCGTGCCGCTCGGCCAGGCCAAGCTGATGCAGGAGGCGTTCTGGAACTTCCTCGTCGCGTTCCTGCTCGCGGTCGCTTTCATCTACATGGTCCTGGCCGCGCAGTTCGAGAGCTTCGTCCACCCCGTCACCATCATGGTGTCGATGTTCCTGGCGCTGCCCTTCGGCCTCCTGGCGCTGGTCATCACGGGGATGACCCTGAACATTTACGCCATCATGGGGATGTTCCTCCTCATGGGCGTCGTGAAGAAGAACGCGATCCTGCAGGTGGACTACACGAACGTGCTGCGCGCCCGGGGGCTCCCGCGGCACGAGGCCCAGATGCAGGCCGACCGCACCCGGCTCCGGCCGATCCTGATGACGACCCTCGCCATCGTCGCGGGGATGCTGCCCGTCGCGCTCGGGCGGGGCGATGGCTCGGCGTCACGCGCGGCCCTGGCGATCGCGGTGGTGGGGGGGCAGGCGCTCTGTCTTCTCATCACGCTCGTGATCACACCGGTCGTCTACTCCCTCTTCGACGACTTTCGCGGGCTCCCTCGCCGGGTCGCCGGGTGGCGGCCGGCCTGGCGCCCGCGCGCGACGCTCGGCCAGCGCCTCGAGGAGGCGCTCAACGGGCGGCGGCGCTGAGCGGCATGGCGACCGGACGGCGCTGGCTGGCCCGATGGCTCGCCGCCGGGATCGCCCTGGCCACCGTGTGGCTGCCGGCGATGCCGGCCGCGCCCGCGCCGCGGGGCGGCCCGCTCGCGCAGGTCGCCCCGCCTCCCCTCCCGCCGACGCCTCCCCCGGCGCCCAGGCCACCCGCGACGCCGCCCGCGCCGGCCGGCCAGCCGGTGATGCCGGGCATCCCCGCGCCGCCGGCGCTCGTCCAGGAGCTCCAGGCGCTCCTCGGGCAGGCCGTCCAGCGGTTCGAGGCGCGGGACCTGGGCGGCGTCCTCGGTCATGTCTCGGAGCAGTACCGCACCGGCCCGCTGACCAAGCCCGCCATCCGGGGCCAGCTCGCCACGATGTTCCAGGTCTACGAGGCGCTGCGGGCCCGCGTGCGCATCGACGAGGTGCGGATGGTGGGCGAGCAGGCCTGGGTCTACTCGACCGGCGAGGTGACCGGCCGGCTGCCCTTCGTGGGCCAGTGGATGACCGTGCTCGCGTGGGAGCGGGAGCTCGAGATCGCGCGCCGGGAGGACGGCGGCGCCTGGCGCTTATTCGGCTACCAGCAGTAACCCGGGCCGGTTGCGATTGCCCATCCGGGGGGAGGCAGGCCCGATGCGTTCGCCGGAGGGCGAACGCCGCGGCTTTGCCGCGAGGGCCGTCGGAAGGGGGGCAACGCCCCCCTCCGAGTTACTTGAAGCCCCAGGCGAAGATGCGCCGGGGGATGACCTCCACGACGACCGAGTCTCCCACGCCGAGCGCCGCCTCGCTCTCGTACTGCGGGAACTTGTCGTAGAGGAGCCGCCGCCCACGGCGGAAGCCGGGCCCCCGGGCGTGGAGGCGGGCCTCACCGACGACCATCACGCCGCGGAGCCCGTCCCAGGCCTCGCTGTAGTCGTCGGCGACCACCGTGACGCGCGGGTTGGCGCGCAGGTTCCGCAGCTTGCGCGCGTCGTCGCCGGTCCCGAAGTAGAGGCGGTCTCCCGCGAGGGCCGCGCAGACCGGCACGACGTGTGGCACGCCGCGCGCGTCGGCCGTCGCGACCCGCACGACGCGGGCCCGCGCGAGGAAGGTCGCGTAGGTCTTCCGGAGGCGCACCGCCGCGCTCCTCGTCAGGGTTGGGGCAGGATCTTGCGGTTGATCTCGACCTTCGCCGCCGCCCGCAGTCCGGCCACCCAGCCCTGCCAGGCCTGGGCCCGTTTGCTCTCGAGCAGCTCCTTCTCCAGCATGCCCCGCGCCGGCTCGAAGCCGGCCACGTCGGGCCGCTCGCGGCCCAGGACCTTGACGACGTAGACGCCGCGCGCTCCGGTCGCGGGGCCCCCGACCGCGCCCGCGGGCAACTCCAGCGCGACCGGGGCCACCACCGCGGCGAGCTCCTGGTCGGGCAACGGCTGGGCGCGCGAGAAGGCGGGCGTCTCTGCGGCGGTCAGGCCCTCGCGCTTCGCCAGCACGCGCGGCTCCTCGCCCGCGCGCACGGCCTCGGCGAGCTGCCGGGCCTTGGCCTCCACCGCCTGCTGCGCCTTCTGCCGTCGGACGGCCAGGAGGACCGAGCTCCGGACCTCGCCGAGCGGGAGGAGTCGCGGCTCCTCGCGCTCGAGCAGCCGAAAGATGGCGTAGCCCTCCGGCACCTTCACGGGCGCGCTCACGCCGTCTTGCGCCAGGGTGAAGATCGCGTTCGTCGCCTCGGCGACACGCCCGACGCCTTCCACGGCATCGCTTCGCGCGAAGGGCCCGACCTCGCGCACGTTGAGGCCCCGCCGCCGCGCTTCCGCGCCGAAGTCCGGCGCGACGAGGAGGGCGCGCTGTGCGTCCTCGGCCTTCGCTCGCAACGCGCGGAGCTGGCCTTCGGCGGCGAGCGTCACGCGGAGAGTGCCGGCCACCTCCTTCAGCTCTTTCCTGGACCCGGGCACCACCTCGAGCACCTTGACCACGTGGTAGCCGAAGGGCGTCCGCACCGGTCCGGCCAGCTCCCCGGGCTTGAGCGCGAAGACCGCCTGCTCGAACTGCGGGACCACCTCCCCGGGGGCCACGAGGCCGAGCTCGCCGCCCTGCCTCGCCGTCCCGGTGTCCTCGGAGACCTCGCGCGCGACCTGGGCGAAGTCGGCGCCCGCCCGCACGCGGCGGAGGGCCTCCTCCGCCTTGGCCCTGGCCTTGTCCTCGGCTTCGCTTCCCCCGACGTTCGGGACCCGGACCAGGATGTGGGCGACCTTGCGGCGCTCGGGCTGGACGAACTGGTCGAGGCGCTCCTTGTACGCCGCCTCGATGTCCGCGCCGGTCACCGGCGGCGCCGGGACGCTCGCGCCGGGGAGGAGCGCCACCAGCACGCGGCGCCGCTCGGGCCGCGTGAAGTCGCCGGGATGCGCCTGGTAGTAGGCCTCGATCTCCGCGTCCGACGCCTCGGCCGTCGCGAGAAACGGCTCCGTCGTCACCACGATGTAGGCGGCGCGCACCCGCTCGTTCCGGCTCTCCCACTGCTGGCGGACCTCTGCCTCGGAAACCTTCACGCCGTCCGCGACCAGCGCCCGCAGCTTCCGCTGGAGGAGCTCGCTCCGAAGCTCCGTCTCGAACACGGCGGGCGTCATCTGGGCCCGCGAGAGCACCCGGACGTATTGCTCCCGGGAGAAGCGTCCCGCCCCGTCCTGGAACGCGCGGATCCGGGTGATCTCCTCGCCCAGTTCCTCGTCCGAGATGCCGATCCCTTCCGCCGTGGCTCGCTGCTCCACCAGGCGGTCGGACACCAGCCGGTCCACCACCTGCTCCGGCACGCGCAGGGTCCGCAGCAGCTCCTCGCTGAAGCGTTCCTTGAGCATCTGGCGATACTGCTCGACCATCGAGCGGTAGGCCCGCTCGTAGGCGGCCGCGGGGATCTCCTCGCCGTTCACCGTGGCCACCGCGTAAGCGCTGCTGCGGTCCTGCGTCGCGCCGAAATACGCGAGGCTCGCGATGAAGGTGACGACCACGAAGGCGAGAAAGTACCGCGAGGACTGTCGCATCCAGCTCATCATCGCCATGGCGGCCCTAGCGTATCACACGCCTGCAGGCCCCCGCCACGGAGCGAGAGCTCCGTCAGTGGAGCAGGAAGTAGACGACGAAGGCGCCGGCGGCGGCGTACATCATGGGATGGACCTCCGCCGCCTTCCCGCGGACCAGCTTGATGAAGCTGAACGCGACGAAGCCCGCGCCGATGCCGTTCGTGATGGAGTAGGTGAACGGCATGAGCGTCATCGTGAGCAAGGCGGGGAGACCTTCTTCCAGATCGGCGAACGGGATCTCGCGGACCAGGGTGCACATCAGGTAGCCGACGATGACGAGCGCCGCCGCCGTCGCCTCGGGCGGCACCACGCCGGCCAGGGGGGTGAAGAAGAGCGCGAGCGCGAAGCAGACGGCCACCACGACCGCGGTCAGCCCGGTCCGTCCGCCCGCCGCCGCCCCGGCGGCCGATTCGATGTAGGTCGTGGCCGACGAGGCGCTGAACCCGCCGCCCACGGCGGCGGCGAGCGAGTCCACGAGCAGCACGCGGTTCATCCGCGGCAGCCGGCCCTGCCCATCGAGCCACCCGGCCTCGGCCCCGATGCCGATGACGGTGCCGACCGTGTCGAAGAAGTCCGAGAGCATGATGGAGAAGATGGTCAGGACGGCGGTGACCACCCCCAGGCGCCAGAACACCTCGAAGTTGAGACCCTGACCGATCGTGGAGAAGTCGGGCAGCGCCACGAGCCCGTCCGGGATGACCGCCGTGCCGGGCAGATCGGCCCAGATGCGCCACTCCCCGACCCGGTTCACGCCGATGGCGAGGGCCGTCGTGGCCACGATGCCGAGGAGCAACGCGCTGCGGACGCGCAGCGCGACCAGCAGGACCGTGAGGGCGAGGCCGGCGACGGCGACCGCGACGCGCGGCGTGGTCAGCGGGCCGAGCGTGACGGGGACCCCGGCGCCCGGCTTCACGACCCCGCCGTTGACCAGTCCGATGAAGAGGATGAACAGCCCGATGCCGACGGAGATCGCCCGCTTCTGGGAGAGCGGGATCGCGTTCAGCACCGCCTCGCGGATCCCGGTCAGGACCAGCACGGTGATGGCGACGCCTTCCAGGAAGATGACGCCCATCGCCGCCGGCCAGGGAAGCTTGTAGCCGGCGATCAGCTGGAAGGCCACCACGGCGTTCAGCCCCATCCCGGAGGCGAGGGCCAGCGGGTAGTTGGTGGCGAGCCCCATCGCCGCCGTCATCAGCGCGGCCACGAGACACGTCGCCGCGAGGGTCGGCGCGAACGGAAGGCCCTGGCCCTGCAGCGCCGGGACCCCGGCGAACGACAGGATGGCCGGGTTCACGAAGATGATGTACGCCATCACCATGAAGGTGGTGATCCCGGCCAGCACCTCCGTGCCGACCGTCGTGCCGTGGGCCCGGAGCTTGAATACCGCGTCGAGCATCCCGACGCCCCTCCCGCCGCCTGCCGTGACGGCGCCGCTCACGCCGGCTCGGGCTCGCTCTCGCCGGTCCCCTCGGGCAGGGCCGCCCGCGATGCCTCGCCGGCCCGCGGCTGGATCCGGCGAGCCAGGGTGATGAAGCCCGTGTGCGCCACCATCCGGTGCGCCGGCCGCACGGACGGGCCCGCGATGTGCCAGGGCCGGAGCAAGGTCTCGAAGGTCTCGGCGAGCGCGAACGCGGTGTGGGCGGCGAGCGCCTCGTGCGTGCGCTGGGCCTGGGGAAGCGTGGGCACGTAACTGCAGAAGACGCCGCCCGCCCGCAGCGCGGTCGCCGCCGGGTCCACGAGCCGCCACGGCTCGGGAAGGTCGAGCAGCACCCGGTCGACCCCGCGCTCCTCGAAGCCCGCGTAGACATCCTGCATGCGCACCGTGAGCGGGACGTCGGGGCCGAGCCGGGTCTCGATGTTCCGTACCGCCCGGCGCGCGAACTCTTCGCGCGTCTCGTACGACACGACGCGTCCGGTGGGGCCGACCACCCGGAGCAGCGCCAGCGTGAGCGCGCCGGACCCGAGGCCCGCCTCGCAGACGGTGTGTCCCGGCGCGACGTCGGCGAAGAAGCAGATCGTGGCGAGATCCTTCGGGTAGATGACCTGCGCGCCCCGGGGCATCTCGAGCACGTATTCGCCGAGCGTCGGACGAAGGGCCAGGTAGCGAGTGCCGAGCGAGGTCTTGACGGTGACGCCGTCCGGCGCGCCGATCACGGCGTCGTGGGCGATGTAGCCCCGGTCCGTGTGAAAGGTCTTGCCCGGACGGAGGACCACGAGGTGCCGGGAGCCGCGGCGCTCGTCGATCAGGAGGACGGGCTCCCCCGCCTGGAACGGCGCGTCGTCCCGCATCGGGGCCGGTTATAGCACGGACGCCGCGCGCGGCGCGAGAGGCCGCTGGCGCCGCGCCGGGCCGCGCCCCCGCTCCGCTCGCGCGCCGCGCCCGGACGCCCGGACGCCGCGCGAGTCAGGCGACGGTCGGGCCGAGCTGGCGCCGGAGCTCGATCCGCCCGCGGTCGGTGAGACGGACGGCGCGGCTCTGGCGCAGGCGGACGACGAAACCGTGGTCGAGGAGACCGCGGGTCAACGCCGCGCCCACCGCCCCCGCCAGGTGGTACCGCCGCTCGCTCCAGTCGAGGCAGCGACGGGTCAGGGGCCGCCGGCTCTCGCCGAGCGCGTCGCGGCGCACGCCGAGGGTCGCGAGCCAGGCCCAGCCGGCCGCCGTGACCGCGTAGCCGTCGTCCCCCTCCCGCAGGTACGCCCTTCGACAGAGGGCGTGGGCGATCTCCACGCCGAGCCGGCCCGCCAGGTGATCGTAACAGGTGCGCGCGAACCGCAAGGCCTGCGCCGCCTCGCGGTGGGCCCCCGTCAGCGACGGGGCCGGCCGCGCCAGGACGGCCAGCGCCTCCAGCGCCTGGGCGACCTCCGGGCCCGCCAGGCGATAGTGGTGATGCCGCCCCTGGACGGCGACCGCCACCAGCTTCGCGCGGAAGAGCTTGTCCAGATGCCCGCTCGCGGTCGCCGGCGAGACCCCCGCCCGGCGCGCCAGCTCGCCCGCCGACGCGCTCTGCCCGGCCCCGAGCGCGACCAGGATGGCGGCCCGGGACGGGTCGCCGACCAGGGCCGCGACCGAGGCGATCTCCGGATCGATGCGTGCCGGCACGCTGCTCAGCCTATTCGGCCCACGCTTCGGCGCGCGCCGAAACGATCCGGGACGACAATCCCGGTGAGGGCGCTCGGCACGTCGCGAGGAGGTGAGCCGTGAAGGCGATTCTCACGAGCACGGCGGGGATGGAGTGGAGCGCGGGGAGCGGCCTCTACGGCGAGGGCTCTCGCTGCCAGGGCGCCGAGGTCGTCGCGGTCAAGATCCTGGCCGATCGTCGGCCGGCGGGCGGCGGGATCGCCTACCTCGCCCGGTTCACGCCGCCGCCCGGGAAGCTGATCCGGCTCGTCGCCGTCGCCCGGTCCGACGAGCACGTCTACGTCCTCCAGGGGGCCTACTGTGACAAGACCGGCCGCCCGCTGCGCGGGCCCGGCGACTACGTCCTCAACCCGGCCGGGCATCCTCACAGCGCGTTCATCGGGGCGGAGGTCGTGAGCCTCTTCGTCTACCGGGGGCAGCCGGACGAGATCGTGGCCTTCGACGTCATCGCAAAGCCGGCCGGCGCTACACGAAGGCGTCGAGGCCGGTGACGTCGCGCCCGATGATCAGCGTGTGGATGTCGTGGGTACCCTCGTAGGTGATCACCGTCTCCAGGTTCATCAGGTGCCGGACGATCGGATGCTCGTCCACGATGCCGGCCGCGCCGAGGATGTCGCGGGCCATTCGCGCCGTCTCGAGCGCCATCCAGACGTTGTTCATCTTCGCCATCGAGACCTGCTGGGGGCGCAGGGCGCCCGCGTCTTTGAGCCGGCCGAGCTGCAGGCAAAGGAGCTGGGCCTTCGTGATCTCGGTGACCATCCACACGAGCTTCCGCTGGACGAGCTGGAAGGCCGCGATCGGCTTCCCGAACTGGACCCGGGTCTGCGCGTACTGGAGCGCCCAGTCGTAGCAGGCCATGGCGGCCCCCACCGCACCCCAGGCGATCCCGTACCGTGCCTGCGTCAGGCAGGCCAGCGGCCCCTTGAGTCCCGAGGCGCCCGGCAGCCGGTTCTCCCGCGGGATCCGGCAGTCCTGGAACGAGAGTTCCGAGGTGATGGACGCGCGCATGGAGAACTTGCCGGGGATGTCGAGCGCGGAGAAGCCCGGCGTGCCGCGCTCGACCAGGTAGCCGCCGATCTCCCCGTCGTCGCCCTTCGCCCAGACCACGGCCACGTCCGCCACCGACCCGTTGGTGATCCAGAGCTTCGTCCCGTTCAGGACGTAGCCGTCGCCTTTCGTCAGGGCGCGCGCCTTCATCGCGCCCGGGTCCGACCCGTGGTCCGGCTCGGTCAAGCCGAAGCAGCCGATCGCGGCGCCGCGCTGGAGCGCGGGGAGCCATCGCTCCTTCTGGGCGTCCGACCCGTAGCGGTGGATCGGATACATCACCAGCGCGCTCTGTACCGAGGCGAACGAGCGAAGGCCCGAGTCGCCGCGCTCGAGCTCCTGCATGATGAGCCCGTACGCGACGTTGTTCAGCCCGGCACAGCCGTATCCCTTGAGGGTCGCGCCGAAGACGCCGAGCTCGCCGAGCGTCGGCACCAGCGCCATGGGAAACGTCCCCGCGCGGTGGTGCTCGGCGACGACGGGCAGGAACTCCGCTTCCACCCAGTCGCGCACGGCGTCCCGGACCATGCGCTCCTCCTCCGAGAGGAGGCCGTCGATCGCGTAGTAGTCGACTCCGCGAAACTTCTCCATCCGATGCTCCGCTAGAAGGTCCCGCTCAGCAGCGCGAAGATCCGGCGCGCCAGCGCCTCGTGCTCCTCGACGTTCTGCCGGTAGATGTCGAGCCCCTTGTGGTCGAACAGATCGAGGGCCGTCACCCGGTCGCCCGACGTCCAGGGCTCGAGGTCGAGCGCCTGGAAGCACGAGCGGCCCGCCTCCGGGTGATCGGTGACGAACACGAACATGAGCCCCGGCCACTGTCGCTTGGCGTGGGCGAAGATGGACTGCAAGCCCCGCTGGCCCTCGATGGCGAGGTACTGCGCGATCTGCGGCCGGTAACGCACCTCGACCAGCCGCGCCGGCGTGTCCGGCGGCCGGTCGTCGGGCGGCACGCGGGCGGCGAAGAAGTCCGGGACCAACTCCTCGCGCCCCAGTCGCGGCGACGACTCGCGGGGGCCCACGGGCGTCAGCGTGAAGCCGGCCCGGCGGAAGATCGATTCGACCAGAGCCTGGGCGATGCGCCCCTTGATGTCGAGCAGGTCCATGGCGGGCCCCGAGCCTCGGCCGCTTACACGACGTCGACGCCGGGGCGAGACGCGAGCAGCCCCAGGACGCAGGGTGGGCCGACCCGGCGCGGTGTGACGTCGGCCTGGCTCGAGGCCGAGCGTCCGCTCCGGGCGGCGGCTCTGCCGCCGGCCCACCCACCCAGCCCTTCGAGGGGGGGCATCGGGGGG
>JBIOTN010000185.1:0-17433 GCA_044866005.1 Candidatus Rokuibacteriota bacterium
CCCCCCCCCCCGACTCAATAGAGGCCACGGACCAGGCCCCCGTCCACCTGCACCGTGACCCCGGTCACGTACGAGGCGCGCTCGGAAGCGAGGAAGACCACCATGTTGGCAACCTCTTCGGGCTGCCCGATCCGGCCCACCGGGATCGAGGCCATGTCTTGCCGGACGAACTCCTCGAAGGGCAGCCCCGCGGCCTTCGCCCGGTGCTCCAGGAAGCTCCGGGAGCGGTCGGTCAGGATCCGCCCGGGGCAGACGGTGTTGACGGTGATCCCGTCACGGCTCACCTCGTTGACGAGCGACCGCGTGAGGCCGGCGACGCCCGGCCGGATCGCGTTGGAGAGGAGGAGACCGTCGATGGGCTGTTTGATGGACGTCGACTGGATGTTGATGATCCGGCCCCACCGGCGCTGTCGCATGTGCGGCAGCACCTCCCGGATCAGGCGCACGGTCGAGAGGAGGTTCAGCTCGAAGGCGGCCTGCCACTCCGCGTCCGTCATCTGATCGAAGGGGCCGGGCGGCGGCCCGCCCGCGTTGGTGACGAGGACGTCGACACCGCCGAAGGCCTCGCCCGTCCGCGCCACGAGCCCGCGCACCTCCTCCGCCTTCCGGACGTCCGCCGGAACGGCCAGCACCTCGGCGCCCGTCTCCCGCCGGATCGCGTCCGCCGTCTTCAGGAGCTCGTCGGCGGCACGAGCGCAGATCGCGACCCGCGCGCCCTCCGCGGCCAGGCCCCGCGCGCACGCGCGGCCGATGCCTTTCGAGGCCGCGGCGACGATCACGGCCCGTCCCTTGAGTCCGAGATCCATGTCAGGCTCCTAGCGCGCGGCGCGCCGCCCGGACGCGCGTCCGGGCGGGCGACGTGCGGTCACGACCCGGAGAGCAGGCGTTCCAGAACCGGGATCTCCGCGATCTTCTCGGGCGTGAGCGCCTCGGGATCGATGCCCCGCGGGCGCGGGAACGCCGGCGTGAGCCGGATCGCGCCCTCGGGGGTGACCACGACGTCGACGGGGACGTCGTGCGGACGCATCTCGAGCGCTTGCGGGACGATCTGGAGCGGGTGCACGGTCGTGACGACGCGGGTCTTCGGCCCGATCTTGCCCCTCTCGGCGAGCAGCCCGTACTCGAGGTCCGAGAAGCCGCCCCCCTTCCCCACGCGGGCGCCCCGGGCGTTGACCGCGACGGACCCGCACACGATGAGGTCGATCGGCGGCACCGTGTCCAGCTCGACGGGCCGGCCCAGCCGTTCCGCGCCCTTGATCGAGGCCGCCTGGAGCGCCCGCTTGCCGAGCCGCGCGGGCTCGAGCACGAGGAAGCACTCCAGCGTCCGGAGCCGCGGCACCGCCATGTACACGACCTTCCCCTCCCGGAGCGCCAGCCGCCGCACCGGGAGCTGCGGCGCGTCCGGATTGATCTTGACCACACCCGCCTCTCGCCACGCGCGCAGCGACTGGAGCTGGAGCGCCGCGCGCTCCGCGCCGATGAAGTTCGGAATGCGCCCCTTCGTGCCGGGAAACCGCGCGACCCCGCGCACTTCCATCACGCGCCAGATCATCTCGCGCACCTCGGCCTTCGAGGAGGGGAGTGTCGGCCTCATCGGGATCGGGCGGCGAGATCCGGATCGGCGAGGGCGGAAGCCGCGGGCGGGACCACGACTCGGTTGTAATACAACCGCCCGGTCCGCGCAAGGCGTCAGCCGGAGGTTCGGGAGCGAGGCGCTCGCGCCGGTGGGACCGCTGCGCGGCCCGGGCTTACTCCGGCCGCTCGAACCGGAAGATGTCGTTCCGGTCGCCGGGGTCGGGCTTCTCCACGCGGTCCTTCCACGCCAGCACGATCCCCGGCGCGGACGCCCGCAAGGTCTCGAGCGCCACGCGGACGAAGACCCGGTCCGCTTCCCGCCAGTCGCCGATCGTCGTGTCCGAGGCCATGTCCGCCGGCCCGCTCGCCGTGACCGTGGCATTGGTATGAGCGGGCACCAGGCTCCGCGCCACGAGAAGATCGACGCCGTCGGCCCCGCGGAACGGATCGGCCCCCGGGGCCAGCGTCACGGGTCGACCGAACGGGCGCCTGACGACCGGGACGCCGGGGCCGGCGAACAGCGCCGCCGGCGCCAACGGGAGCGCCCGGAGCCCGTGCGGCGAGGCGATCAGGATCGTCTCCAGCACCTGCCGGGTCACGTTCATCTCGCCGCCGATCTCCACGACGAGGACGTCTCCCGGCCGGGCGGTCTCCGGCACCACCTGGATCTCCGTCCAGGCCGCGGTCCCGGCCCGCGGCAGGATCCCGGCGAGCCGGAACGCGCCCCGCCCGCCGAGCGTCGCGGCCTCCGCGGCGGGGAGCACGCGAACCGGCTTGTCGACCAGCGCCTCGCGGGGAATCCTGTCCCGCTGCCAGGAGAACACCGCCCGGTCCACGACACCGCGCTCGAGCAGCTCGAGCAGCCGGGCATCCGGGGACGCGACGGTCCCGCCGTATCGGTTCAGCAGCCACTGCGAGACGTTGGCGACGCGCAGGGTCGCGGGCGGCGCCTGAGCCTCGAGCCGCGGGCTCCCCGCGGTCACCACCGCGCCCAGGAGGATCAGCCGGACGGCCATTCGAAGGTAACGACCCATGCCAGCGCCTCGAGACCAGTGTCCAGCAGATTGCCGGGAAATCAAGCGGCGCGCCGGCCGGGCCGCCGTCGATCCGGGATGGGGCCGCGGGCGCTCGCGCACCCTTTTCTCCCGTCCGAGGTTGCCGCCGGCCTCCGGCGCGATGTTAGAATCGCTGAGAGAGCGCGGCACGTGGAGATCATCGAGTTCGCCGACTACCTCTGACCCTGGTGCTACCCGGCGGCCGTGCGCCTCCGGCAGCTCCAGACCGAGATGGGAGACCGCCTCACGCTGCGCTGGCGCGCCTTCCCGCTCCGGCCGGCGCCCGATCCGACCGCGACGTTCGCCGGGACCTATCGCGAGGCGGCGTGGCGGCGCTGCCGGGATCTCGCCACGGACACGGGCCTGCGCTTCCGGATGTGGGAGCGGCCGGACTTTCCGACCTGGAGCCTCCCCGCACTCGAGGCGGCGAAGTGCGTGGCCCTGCAGGGCGAGGCGGCCTTCGAGGCGGTTCACCTCAAGCTCTACGCCGCCTTCTTCGAGGAAGGCGTCAACATCGGCGTCCCGGAAGAGGTGACTGCGATCGTGCGCACGGTCGCGGGCCTGGACGTGGCGCGCTTCCTCGCGGACTACGAGGCCGGCAAGGGCCGCCAGCCGGTCCTCGACGACTACGAGGCCGCGGTGCGCGAGCACGGCGTCCGGGCGATTCCCACCGTCATCGTCGACGGCGGACGGCGGATCGTGGGGGCCGTTTCGCTCGCCGAGTACCGCCGGGCGCTCGCCGCGTGAGGGCGGCGGACATGCTGGCGCAGCGGGTGACCTGAAAGGAGCGCTCTCCCGAGTGACCGAGCTCCAGCCGCCTCCGATTCAGCTCGACACCGAGGACCCGTGGCGGGTCTACAAGATCATGAACGAGTTCGTCACGGGCTTCGAGGCGTTGTCGACGGTCCCGCCGGCTGTCGCCTTCTTCGGATCCTCGCGCGCAACCCCCGACGACCCGGCTTACGCCCTGGCGGAGAAGACCGCGCGCCTGCTCGCGGAGCACGGCTTCACGGTGCTGACCGGTGGCGGCCCCGGCATCATGGAGGCCGCGAGCAAAGGCGCGATGGAGGCCGGCGGGCTCTCCATCGGGCTCAACATCGACCTGCCCCAGGAGCAGGCCCCGAACCCCTACCTCGGCAAGCTCCTCAACTTCCGGTACTTCTTCGTCCGCAAGGTGATGTTCGTGAAGTACTCGGTGGGGTTCGTGATCGCGCCGGGCGGCTACGGGACGCTCGACGAGCTGTTCGAGGCCACCACGCTGGTCCAGACCCGCCGGATCCGGCCGTTCCCGGTGATCCTCCTCGGGGCGGCGTACTGGCAGGGACTGCTGGACTGGCTGTGCAGCGTGGTCGTCGCCCAGCGGCGCGTCTCGCCCGACGAGCTCGCGATCCTGCGTCTCGCGGACACCCCCGAGGAGGTCCTCGCCCACCTGCGCTCCGCGAGCCCCGCGCTGCCCTGAGCCGCCCGGGCCGCCGCGCCCGGGAATGCAAACGAGCCGGGATCCTGCGATCCCGGCTCGTCACTCTCCGCGGCCCGTACGGCGCGCGCTACCGCCGGCCCCAGCCGCCTCCGCCCCCGCCCCCCGGGCCACCCTCGCGCCGCCCGCGGCCGCCGCCCGGCGTCCGGTTCGGCTGGGGTCGGGCCTCGTTCACGACGAGGTTCCGATCCCGGAACAGCCGACCGTTGAGCTGCTCGATCGCTCGCTCCGCCTCCTCCTTCGTGGACATCTCCACGAAGCCGAAGCCGCGCGGTCGACCCGTGAACTGATCGGTGATGATCCGGACCGACTCGACGGTCCCGGCCTGCTGGAAGAGCTCGCGCAGGTCCTCCTCCGTCGCCTGATACGACAGATTGCCCACGAAGAGCTTAGCGGACATCGGACACCTCCTGAGCGGGGCCGAGACAACAATGCCCCCAAAGAGCCTGGACTCTTTGAGGGCACGCGAGCGAGTGTGCCAAGGGTGACCTTTCGCGCCGTTACCGTACTCGCCCGTCCGGGGCGGTGTCAAGCATTCATTTTAGGGAAACCCTTAGCGCCGGCGGCGCGCGCGCCCGGCAACGGCTCGAACCGTCAGCCCCTCAGGAACTCGTCGACGAGACGGACGAAGACGTCCGGCTGCTCCAGGTGCGGGATGTGGCCGGCCCCCTCGATCACCTCGAGCCGCGAGCCCTGGATCGTGCGGTGCAGGAACTCCGCCTGGACGCGCGGCGTCAACCGGTCATCGCTCCCGACGATGACGAGCGTCGGGGCCCTCACCGCAGGGAGGCGGTCGCGGAGGTCGAAGGCCATGAGACCACGCATCACGGCCTGGATCACGTCGGGATCGAGCTGGAGGTTGCGCGCGCGATACTCGTCCAGGGCCCGGGGATGGGCCGCGCGGAAGGCGGCGGAGAAGACCTGGGGGATCGCCGTCTCGGCATAGTAGGCGAGCCCGTGCTCGCGCACGGCGGCGATGCGGGCCTCGAGCGCGGCCACGAAGGCGGAGGTCGGATAGCCCCAGGTGTCCTCCAGGACCAGTGCTCTGACGCGATGCGGGTGCTCGACGGCGAGTGTCTGGCCGATGGCGCCGCCCATGGAGAGACCGCAGACCGCCACGGCGCCGAGGCCGAGGTGGTCCAGGAGCGCGACCACGTCGTCGGCGAGGAGCCGGACCGAATACTCGCTGCGGGGCTTCGCGGAGGCGCCGTGCCCGCGGAGATCCGGCGCAACGACTCGCCGGGCGGGGGTGAAGGCGGGAATCACGCCGTCCCAGATCTGCCCCGAGCTGCCCAGCCCGTGTAGGAGCAGCAGAGGCGGCGCGCCTCCCGCCGGCCCGGGCCCGGCGCTCCCGCCGGTATCCCGATAATGAACCCGCACCCCGTTCACGCTCGCCTCAGGCATCCCCAGACCTCGACTGCCCCGCCATCAAAAGGACGCTCACAAGGGCCAACCGGCACGCCGTAACGAACCCCTCCGAGCGCCGGCCTTGGCGGCGCCTCTTTACAGAGAGGCGCCGCGCGGATGCTACGCCTCTTCAGAGAGGGGTTTTCAAGCACCCTCCCTGGGGCGAGCGTCCACGCCTCAGGCCTCGATCTACCTCAGGTCTGCCCAACCTTGCCCGAACATCGGCAAGTCTCGGTCAAACGCATCATCGGCAATTCCTGCGGAGAGGCCGCAGTGGAATGCAATCTCCCTGTACCACTCACGGCGCTGCGGACGCACCTTGATTCTCTTCGTCGGGATCGATGCACTGAGAAGTCCTCGTTCCGAACGCTGAACGTCATCCGGGATTATCAGATGATTCTGGATCCGGAGAACGGTGAAGACGAGCCACTGAATCAACAGGCCCGGAGGACCAGGCGGGTACTGGTCCAAGTCGGCATCCAGCTTCAAGTAGGTCTTGGCGACACGCTTCACCACTCCACGGTCAGCGAAGAGTACGACTAGGAGCTCGCCTCGGGGTACGGTAATCGCGAGCGCCCAGTAAGAGGGCGGTACGTCTATCAAGGCTCTCAGCCCGCTAAGCTTGAACCGAAACACCGATCCGAACGGAAAGGGCCGAACCTTGAAGTCGGGGTGATCGAAGTACTTGAACGCATGGAGGATAAACTCGCTTTTGAACGTGGCCATGTCTCGCGGGAGAAGAGGCCCCGAATCGGGACTTCGCCGATCCAACTTGAGCGTGGAGTCGCGGAGAGCGAGACCGTAGCGAATCTTCAGCGCCCATAGGTAATGCTCCTGTGGGTTCGCTGACCCCTCTTGGATCTTCTTCTCGAGGCGACCGAACCGCTCGTTGTTGCAGGGTCCGCAGGCAGGAATCTTCGCCTGCCGATACGGCAGGCTCGTACCATTCCAAAGGGTGACAGGTTCGTTTCGGAGGTCGAAGTGCGCCTGAAGCCACCCTGGTATCACGTGCTCCTGAGTGGTCGCGATGCTGTGGCAGAAGGAACAGCCCACCGCAGGCGCCTCGCTTCGAGCGACGTCTATCTTGACCAGAGGTCACGGGAACGCATATCATGAAATTGATTAATGAATCCACCCATGCCGAAGGGGGTATAAATGCCTAGACAGCCCATGACCACCACTATCCCTGCCTACGTCGCCCGCACCCAGCTCGGCTCCATCCTCAAGCAGGTGGCCGAGCGCAAGGCGCGGTTCGTCATCACGAAGAGCGGCAGGCCGACGGCCGTCATCCTCGGCGCCACGGACTTCGACGACATCCTCGAGGAGCTCGACCCCGAGCTCCAGAAGAGCCTCAAGGTCGCCGCCAAAGAGCACCGGGCCGGCAAGAGCCTCTCGCTCAAGGAGTACCTCAAGGAGCGTCTCGCCCGCCGGGCCGGCTAGGGGATGCCGGTTCGGTTCACCGTCCGGCTCACGCCGGCGTTCCGGCGCGACCTTGAGGCCCTGCCTGAGCGCGTCCAGACGACCATCATCGAGGCCGTCAAGCGCCTGGAAGAAAATCCGTTCGGCCCGCCGCCCAAGATCAAGAAGCTTAAGGGTAGAGGCGTCGGACAGTGGCGCTTGGAAGTTTGGCCGTACCGCGTCCGATACGACGTGATCGGCCACGACGTGGTGCTCTACCGCGTTCGCCATCGCAAGGACATCTACCGAGAATAGACGCTCCCCGCTCGTGCCAGCCAGCCTGGCTGGTCTGTCACTTTTGGGCCTCATCCTCAAGCAGGATGAGGCTTTCATTTGTTCCGGCTGCTTCTCGTAGCGCTGCGGCGACTTGGCGCCGGGTCCCCGGTCTCCCATTGCGCCGGGCGAGCCCTTTCTCGTTGAGTGAGAGGGCGATCGCCGAGTTGGTCTTGCCGACGTCGGCGAGTTCGAAGATGGCCCGGACCATCTGCGCCTCGGCGGGATCCGGGACCAAGCCTTGCCGGCGCAACCGGGGGGGGCATCGGGGGTCTTCCGAGACCCCCGAGACAAACTAGAGGTACACTCCCCGGCTCGCGCCGCCGTCCACGGTGATCGTCACGCCGGTGATGAAGCTCGCCCGCTCCGAGGCCAGGAACACCACCAGGTCGGCCACGTCTTCAGGGCGCCCGATGCGGCCGAGCGGCTGGCGCTGAGCCACCTCCGCACGCAGCTCCTCGGGCGTGCGGCCCTGCGCGCGCGCCTGCTGCGCGATCAGGCTGTCCCATCGCTCGGTCGCGGTGGGGCCGGGGTTCACCGCCGTCACGAGCACGTCGGGGGCCGCGAGGTCCGCGAGGCCCCGCGTGAAGTTGACGAGGCCCGCATTCGCGATCCCGCCGGCCAGGTAGGTCGGCGAGGGATTCCGCGCGGCCGCGCCGATGACGTTGACGATCCGCCCCCACCGCCGGGTACGCATGTGGGGGAGCACCGCCTGTGCCATGCGGACGTAGCCGAGCAGCTTGAGGCGCCAATCCTCGGCCCACTCCTCGGGAGGCGTGCTCAGGAAGTCGCCGCCCCGGATCGCGCCGGCGTTGTTCACCAGGATGTCGAGGCCGCCGAAGCGCGCCAGCGTCCCCTCGACCACCCGTCCCGCCGCGTCCGGCTCGGCGAGGTTCGCCGCGATCGTGAAGACCTCCGCGCCCTTGGCCCCGAGATCGGCCGCGGCGCGCGCCAGCCGCTCCTCCCCGCGCGCGCAGAGCACGACCCGGCAGCCCTCCGCGGCCAGCCCCGTCGCGCACGCGAGCCCGATCCCCCTCGATCCTCCCGTCACCAGCGCGATTCGCCCGGCGAGCCCTAGCTCCACAGTAGTCTCCTCATGTCCAGGGTAGAGGCGGCGGGCCCGGGCCCAGACGCGAGCAGATCAAGAATGCAGGCCCCAGGCGCGCCGAGGCGTATGCCGGCCCCCCCGCCCAGCCCTATGAGGAGGTGCGCCGAGGGCCCCAGAGGCCGGATCGGCCGCGAGGCCGCAGGCCGAGCGCGTCCCGGCCATGAGGCAGGACGAAGAGATGCGAAGCGCATCGGCCCGGCACTAGTCGATGACGCCGAGCTTGCCATTGTGCGAGCCCAGGTACCAGAGCCGGCCGGCGCCGTCGAGCGTCATCTTCCGCACGCCGGTGTTCGCGCGAGGGAGCTTGTGCACGCGAAAGCGGGCCGTCCGCGGCTCGAACTCCGCGACCGTGTCCGCCGAGAACTCGCTCACCCAGACGCGGCCCGCGCCGTCCACGTTGACCGCGTAGGGACCAGACGGACGCGACGGCATCGTCCACTCCTGCATCTTTCCGCTTTCCGGGTCGAGACGCCCCAGCCGGTCCGCGCCGTACTCCGTGAACCAGATGCTGCCGTCCGGCGCCGTCGCCATCCGGCGAGGCCGCGAGTCCTTGGTCGGCGTGGCGAGTTCCTCGATGGCCCCCGTCCGCGGGTCCAGCCGCCCCAGATGGGCGCGACCGAACTGGCAGAACCAGACGCGGCCCGCACGGTCGAGCGTGATGCCGTAGGGCCGCGCGTCCGGGCTCGGCACCGCGAACTCGCGCACCTGGCCGGTCGCCGCATCGACCCGCCCCAGCCGGTTACCCACCTGGACGGTGAACCACACCGCACCATCGGGCGCGATCACGGGCGTATGCGGGTCCCCGCCCGACGGCAGCCGGTACTCCTCGACCTTCCCCGTCCGCGGATCGAGGCGACCGACGTAGCCGGCGCCGTTCGCCGTGAACCAGACATGACCCGTCGAAGCCACCGCCAGGCCGTGGGGGCGCGTGCTCGGTGCGAGCGGGAATTCCGTCCATTTCCGTGCGGCGGGGTCGAACCGGGCCAGCCGGTCGCCGCCCATGACCGTGATCCACACGCTCCCGTCGGGGGCGGCCGCGGGATCGTGCGGGTACCGTGGCGTCGGCACGTCGTACTCCACGAGCCGTCCGGTGACTTCGGGGAGCGCCCCGGGCTGCGCGCCGTAGAAGCTCCCGCCCGCGTGGACGACGAGGCTCCCGGCCAGCCCGAGCGCGAAGGCACCGATGACTCCGAGACCGCGCATGATGCGCCCTCCTAGATCGGGATCTCGCGGCCGACGCCCTGCTCGCGGGCGCGCGCGATCAGGCGCGCGGCGACCGCGACGTCCTCCATGGCGGCTCCCTGGGACTCGAACAGCGTGATCTCGTCGTCGCGCTGCCGGCCGGGCCGCTTGCCGGCGACCACCTCGCCCAGCTCGTACACCCGCTCCCACCCGAGCACGCCCTGCTCGACCGCCGCCACGAGGTCCCCCGACTCGAGGCGCGCCTGCTCGAGCGAGTCCGTGACGATCAGGCTGGCCCGACCGACGGCCTCGACGTCCAGCTCGGCCCGGTCCCGCGCGTTGGAGCCGGCCGCGTTGACGTGCGCGCCCGGCCGGATCCAGCGGCCCTCCAGGACCGGGGTGCGAGAGTTCGTGATCGTCACCAGGATCGGGGCCTCGGCGGCGTCCCCCGGCCGCGCCACCGGGACGACGGGCACGCCGAGCCCGAGCGACATCTCCTCGGCGAAGCGCGCGCGGCGCTGGGCGTCCCGGCCGTAGACGCGCACCTCGCGCACCTTGCGGACGCCGCAGACCGCCTCGAGCTGCGAGCGCGCCTGCCAGCCGGTGCCGTAGCAGCCGACCTCGGCCGCGTCCGCGCGCGCCAGGTGCTTCGTCGCCACTCCCGACGCCGCGCCCGTGCGCATCTGGCCGAGCCGGTCCGCCTCGATCACGCCGACGAGCGCTCCGGTCTCCGCGGAGAAGAGGAGGACGACGAACTTCGCGCCCCGCCGCACCGTGGCGTAGGCCTTGAGGCCCATGACGCGCGCCTCGGGCAGGGCCGCGGGCATGACGTGGAGCAGGCCGCCGGGGACGGGCAGCCGCACGCGCGGGCGGTTCGTGAGCTTGCCCTCGCCCTGCCAGCGGAACACCTCCTCCACGGCGTCGAGCGCCAGCGACATCGGCAGGAGCGCCGTGACGTCCGCCTCGGTCAGGAGGAGCGCCATGCCGCCTCCGTCGGCCGGCCCCCCTCGGGGCGCGGCCAGAGGGGCGCCGGCGGCAGCGGCTCGCCCCGGCGGAGGGCGGCCAGGGCCACGGCCAGCTCGGCTTCCCACCCCGTCGTGTCGAGCGGCAGCGCCGCGCGCGCGGCGCCGAGCTTCGCCAGACCTTCGGCCAGGAGCGACCGCGCACCCTCCCGGTTGTCGTTGGCCGCGTGATGGAACGCCACGGCCACCTGGATCAGTCCCTGGAGCGCGAGGCGCTGGTCGCCGTCGGCGGAGAGCCAGGCGGGCTCGAGGAGCTCGTGGACCTCGAAGAAGAGCCCGGCGTCGGCCAGGAGCGCGGCGCGGCCGAGCAGTCCCGCGAGGCTTCCGCGCCCCGGAGGCGGCGGCTGGTGCCGGAAGATCTCCGTCGCCGCGCGGGCGCGCCGGCAGAGCGCCGCGCGGTGGCAGGCGAGGGCGCCCCGGAGCCTCACCCGGTCGGCCCCCGCCACCTCGAACCACGGAAGCGCCGCGAGCCGGGCCACGTCCCGGCCCTCGAGGCTTCCGCCGTCGTCCGCGCAGAAGCCGTCGAGGGCCTCCAGGGTCGCGCGCGCGTCGGGATCGTCGAAGGCGTCGAGGATCAGCTCGGCGAGGCGGTTCCGCAGCCCGAGGGGCAGCATCACGGTGGGCGGGCGCCGCGCCTCGCCGACGCTCAGGCGCCGGGGCGGTCGCCCGCCCGCCGCCTCTCGGCCGCGCCGCCCCGCGCCGTCGCCTTCGCGAAGAGGGCCTCGCCGAGCGCGAGCGAGCTGCCGGAGCCGCCCTGCCGCAGCATGATCCACTCGCCGAGAATCGCCAGCGCGATCTCGGCGGGCGTCCGCGCGCCGATGTCCAGGCCGATGGGGCTCCGCAGGAGGCGGACGCGCTCCGGCGGCACGCCCTCCGCCGTGAGGCGCTCGGTGATCAGCATCGACTTTCGCCGCGAGCCGATCAGCCCGACGTAGCGGGCCGGGGTCCGCATGGCCGCCGCCGTCGCCTCGTAGTCGAGGTCCTGGTTTCGCATGGCCACCACGATGGCCGTCCGCGCGGTCACGGGGAGGGTCTTCAGCGCCTCGCCCACCGGCGCGGCCACGACCTGGTCGGCCTCGGGGAAGCGCTCCCGCGTCGCGTACTCCGCCCGGTCGTCGAGCACGGTCACCCGGAGGGCGAGGAACTTCCCCAGCGTGGCGAGCGCCTTGCCGACGTGGCCGGCGCCCAGGATGACGAGCGCCGGTGGAGGCCCGAAGGCCTCCGCGTAGAGGCGGGCGCCGCCGAGCGCCAGGAGCTCCGTCCCGTCCTGCGCGAGGATCCGCCGGCCGAGCTCCGCCGCGCCGGGTTCCAGGGCGCGGTCGCCGAGGCTTCCGCCGACGTCCTGCTCGCGCACGATCAGCTTGGCCCCGGCCCGCGAGCCCTCCAGCAGGGTCACGAGCGCCAGTGGCTCCCCACCCCCCACCGCCTCGTTCACCGCGGCGAGCCACGGCAGCGCGCTCTCCTGGAGCGGCTCGATGAAGATAGCCATCGTGCCGCCGCAGGCCAGCCCCCACTCGTCGGTCCCGCCGGAGAGCGCGTACTCGCGGAACACGGGCTCGCCCCAGCCCAGCCGGAGCCCGGCCTCGCGCACGGCTTCGGCCTCCACGGCGCCCCCGCCGAGCGTCCCCAGCGACCCGCCGTCGCCGCGCACGAGGACGCGCGCACCCGCCTTCTGCGGGGTCGAGCCGCGGGTCTGGACGACGGTGGCGAGGGCCACGCGCTCGCCGAGCTGGAGCCGTTGCCACGCCTCGCGGAGGACCTCGACGCTCATCGCGGTCTCATGATAGCAGAGCGCGGCGCGCCGTGGCCGGCCGCGCTCACCGGACCCGGACCACGCGCGTGCCGGCCACGTGGTCGTAGAGCGCGCGGCGGTCCGCGCGGGCCGGGACCACCAGGTGCCCGACGAAGAACAACGCCGCGGAGACCAGCCACGCCGCGTGTCTGAGCAGCGCCCGCAGGTAGCCGATCGGGCCGCCGTCCAGCCCGACGACCCGGACGCCGAGCAGTCGCTTGCCCACGGTCTGCCCCGTGGTGCCGTGACCGAGCACGAAGTAGGCCGCCGGGACGACGAGCCAGCAGGTGTAATGGAAGGCGGTGGCGACGAGCGCTCGCCGCGCGAGCCCCGCGGTCACCAGGCCGCCCACCGCGAGGAGCGCCCAGACCACGGCGGTGTCCACCACGAGGGCGAAGAGCCGCCGCCAGAACCCGCCCGGCTCGTCGTGGGGCGCCGCCGCGGGCGGCACCGCGTCGTGCCAGGCGGGCACCCACGCGCCCGCCGGCGTCGCCGTCGCGGGCGGCCCCGGGACGCCTGCTTGCCACTCCCCACCCATCGCGCGTCACTATATCAGAGGCCACGCGGTCGGGCGGCGGCCCCGGGTGGCCTCGCGGCGCGACGGTATAATACCTGTCGACACCCATGATCCCCGTCGCCGAGGCCCAGGCCCGCATTCTCGCCGAGGTCGTGCGGCCGACGACGGCGGAGGCCGTGCCGGTCCCGCGCGCGCTGGGCCGGGTGCTCGCCCACGCCGTGCCGGCGCCCTTCGACGTGCCACCCGCGGACAACTCCGCCGTCGACGGCTACGCGGTGCGCGCCGCGGACCTCGCGCGCGACCGGCGCGCGGAGCTGCGGGTCCTCGGCGACCTGCCGGCCGGCTCCGCCTACACCGGCACGCTCGGGCCGGCGGAAGCCCTCCACATCATGACCGGCGCCCCCATGCCGGCCGGCGCCGACACGGTCGTCCCCCAGGAGCTCGCCGAGCGGGCAGGCGACCGCGTGCGGCTCGACGCCGTCCCGCCGGGCGCGAACGTCCGGGCCCGCGGTGAGGACGTGCCGGCCGGCGCGGTCGTCCTCGACCACGGGGTCGTGCTGCGGGCCCAGGAGCTCGGCCTCCTCGCCTCGCTCGGGTTGCCCGAGGTCTGGGTCCACGCGCGACCACGCGTGGCCATCCTCTCCACCGGCGACGAGGTGGTCGAGCCCGGGCTCCCGCGCAAGCCCGGCCAGATCTACGACGCGAACCGCTTCTCCCTCCACGGGCTGGTCGAGACCGCGGGCGGCGAGCCGATCGACCTCGGCATCGTCCCCGACCAGCCGGACGTGCTGCGCGCGCGGCTCCTCGACGCGGCCGACGCCGCCGACGTGGTCCTGACCTCGGGCGGCGTGTCGGTCGGCGTCTACGACCTGGTCAAGCGCGTCCTGGCCGAGATCGGCGGGATCGACTTCTGGCAGGTGGCGATGCAGCCGGGGCGCCCGCTCGCCGTCGGCCGGATCGCCGAGAGCCACTTCTTCGGGCTGCCCGGGAACCCCGTCGCCTCCATGCTCTGCTTCCTCCTGTTCGTCCGGCCCGTCGTCTGGAAGCTCTCCGGCCGCCGTGACCTCGAGCCGCAGCGCTTCACCGCGATCGCGAGCGAGGCGATGCGGAAGAAAGCCGGACGGCGCGAGTTCAAACGCGGCGTCCTGCGCGTCGGCGAGCGTGGCTTTGAAGTCTCCACCACCGGGCCGCAAGGCTCCGGCATCCTCTCCTCGATGGTCGCCGCCAACTGTCTCGTCATCCTCGAGGAGCCGCGCGGCGACGTGAAGCCCGGCGAGCCCGTCCTCGTCGAGCCGCTCTGAGCCCGCGACCCACCCGCCGATGGCCCACCGGATCGGCACGGAGCTGATCGACCGTGTCAAGGAGACGGTCGGCGGCCTGGCCGGCGAGGCGGGCCGGGGGCGGCCGGGGCTCCGGTACGCGGACATCCGCCTCGATGTGGCCGACGGCAAGGTCGCGGTCGCCGAGAACGCCGCCCCGAAGTTCGCCAACGACGACTACGCGTGCGCCTTCGGCGTCCGCGTGCTGGCCGGCGCGCGCACGAGCGCGGCGGGCCACGCGGGCGCCGCCCTCGGCGCTGCCGACGTCCCGCGCCTCGAGCGCATCCTCCGCGAGGCGCTCGACGCGGCCTATCGTCGCGCCGTGGCGAACGCCGAGGCGAAGGTGGAGGCGCGCCAGAAGTTCGGGGCCCTGGCGGAGAGCCTCGGGGAGACGCGCCTCGCCCCGATCCGGATCGCGCGCGCCGTCGTCCCGGCCGTCTTCTCCATCGACCCGCGGAGCGTCCCGCTCGACGACGTGGTCCGGTTCACCACGGAGCTCGCACGGGAGGTCGCCGCGCTCGACCCGGGGGTCAAGTACAGCACGCTGGTGACCCAGACCGAGCTCACACGCGAGCTCTTCTGCTCCTCCGACGGCGCGTCCATCGACCAGAGCTTCGCCCTGACCCAGGGCCTCCTCTACGTCGTCGGCGCCGGCGACGCGGCGAGCGCCGAGCTCTACGACGTCGTGGGCCACCAGCGGGGCTGGGAGATCCTGCTCGACGGCGCGCGCGAGGACGGTCTCGACCTCCCGGACTTCCGGACCTTCGCGCGCGGGCTCGCGCGGGACGCGATCGAGCTGGCGGCCGCGCCGCCGCTCCCGTCGACGGACCGCGAGGTGGTGGTGGTCACGGATCCCCACTACACCGCCCTGGTCGCCCACGAGGTGGTCGGTCACCCCGTCGAGCTCGACCGCGCCCTCAAGCTCGAGACCGCGTACGCCGGCCGGTCGTGGCTCCTGCGTTCGCTCGACGACAGTGAGGTCGGCCGGCAGATCGCCTCGCCCCTGGTCTCGGCGTGCTCCGACCCCGCCCTGCCCGGATACGGCCACTACACGTACGACCACGAGGGCACGCCGGCCCGCCGCGTCCTCCACATCGACCGCGGCGTCTTCCGCGAGTTCATGAACAGCCGTCAGACGGCGGCCATCGTGGGCGCCGAGCCGAACGGGCACTGCGTGGCGAGCGACGCCGCGCTCGTCCCGCTCGTCCGGATGTCGACCACGGTCTTCGAGCGGGGGACGCGGAGGCCGGAGGAGATCCTCGGCGAGGTCGATCACGGCTACTACCTGGTCGGCCACCGGACGCCGTCCATCGCCGAGAGTCGCGAGAACTTCCGGATCTCGGCGCGCAAGGTCTACGAGATCCGGCACGGCCAGCTCGGGCGTCTCTACCGCGACGGGGGGATCGTGGCGGATACGCGGGATTACCTGATGAAGGTGGACGCCGTCGGCACGGACTTCCGGCTCTACCCCATCCCGAACTGCGGCAAGGGCCAGCCCATGCAGACCAAGCGGCTCGGCAACGGCGGCCCGACCATGCGGAGTCGCGCCCGGCTCACGGGCGGCAGCTGACCGCGTGACGCTCGGGCCGTCGACGGCGGAGCTGGCGCGCGCCGCGCGCGAGGCGCAGGCGTTCCTGGCGACGCTGCCGGAGATCGCCCAGAGCGAGGTCTTCGTCGCGGCCAACGGACAGCTCCTCGCGCGCATCGCCTACACCTCCGACATTCCGTGCAACGGCGTCGAGGAGCCGAAGTCGAGCGCGTCCTACGGGCTCGGCCTCCAGGTGCTCTTCCGGATGGCCGACGGCCTGCGGATCGGCTTCGGGTCCGAGCCTTCGGACCTCACGCTCCCGGGCGTCCGGCGCGCGCTCGCGAAGGCGCGGGCGGGAGCGGTGCTCGATCCGACGTTCACCTCGCTTCCCAGGCCCGGCCCGGAGCGCCGGGCCCTCGCCGGCTATCACGACCCGCGCCTGCTCGACGTGGCCGACGAGGAGCTGGTCGGGGTCGGCTGGAAGGTGCTGTCGGGCGCGCTCCGGACGTTCGTCGCCTCGGGCCGCCTCGCCGAGCTGGCGGGCAGCGAGGCGGGGCTGCGCCGCCTCGGCTTGCTCGTGGGCGGTGACGTGACCATCCTGCAGGAGCGCGCGGCGGTGGCGAGCAGTCACCTCCCCGCCGTCGAGACGGACGAGTCGACGCTGATCATGGCCTCGCTGACCGCCATGGTGGAGCGGATGGACGCCAAAGGCTCGGGCTGGGCCACGGGCACGCGGCTCTTCGACTTCACGGACGAGTCCGGCGTGGACGCGACCCAGAACGCCATCCGGGCGCTGGCGGGCGTGCGCGTGCCGGCCGGGCGCTACGCGGTGGTCTTCGGCCCGCAGCCGGTGACCGACCTCTTGAGCAATCTGGTCCTCCCGGCGCTTCACGCCTCGTCGGTCTACGCCTCGAATACTCCCTTCCTCGGCCGGTGGGGCAAGCCGGTCGCCTCGCCGATGCTCTCGCTCTACGACGACGGCGCGGTCCCCGGCTTCATGGGGTCCAAGGGCATCACCTGCGAGGGGCTACCGACCGGGCGCACCGATCTCGTCACCCGGGGCAGGCTGACTGGCCTCCTGACCAACTGGTACGAGGCCCAGCGGCTTCTCCGCGACCCCGACGCCCGCGTCAAGCTCGGCGTCGAGCCGGCCGAGGCGGCCCGCGGGCTCGTGGCCCGTAACGGCTTCCGCTTCGCCGCGGGCGGCGGCCGGCACTTCACGATGCCGCCGGGGATCGCCGCCACCAACGTATTCGTCGAAGGGGCCGAGCCCACCTCGCTCGACGCCCTCCTCCGCCGCGTGGGCGACGGCCTCTACATCGGCCGCATCTGGTACACCTACCCGATCAACGGGCTGCGGGCCGGCGATTTCACCTGCACGGTGGTCGGCGACTCCTACCTGATCCGCGACGGCCGCCTGGGGCCGCCGCTCCAGGCCAACGCCCTGCGCCTCGACGACAACATCGCCACGGTGCTCAACGACGTCGTCGGGATCACGACCGACACGAAGGGGACGCTCGTCTGGGCGGCGGACGAGGTGGTCTACGCGCCCCACGTCGCCGTGGCGGGCGTCCAGGTGGACGAGATCGCGCCCCCGAGCGTCGTATTCACCGTCACCTGAACAGAGGCCGCGAGCGTCAGACTAACCTCGCCCGGGAGCGAAGCGCTCCGGGCGGCGGCTTCCGCCGCCGCAACCCGGGGGGGGAGGAATCGGAGGGGG
>JBIOTN010000186.1:0-13248 GCA_044866005.1 Candidatus Rokuibacteriota bacterium
CCTCCCCCGCGGTGGCGCGGGCGGAGCCCGCGCGCGGAACGCTTCGTCAGGTGGGCCGCGGCCGATCCGCCGGCGGCGGCGTAAACTCGGTCGCGTAGGAACCGCATGAGTGACCTGACAGAGGACCCGGAGGATCCGGGCGAGATCCCGGTGGTGGCGATCGTGGGGCCGACCGGCGTCGGCAAGACGGCCCTCGCGGTGGCCCTGGCGGCGGAGTGGCCGATCGAGGCCGTCAGCGTGGACTCGCGCCAGGTCTACCGCCGGATGGACATCGCGACCGGCAAGCCGACGGCGGCGGAGCGGCAGAAGCTGCCGCACCACCTCGTGGACGTGGTCGAGCCCGACGAGCCGTACGACGCGGCGCGGTTCGCGCGGGAAGCGGCCGCGGCCATCGCGGACATCCGGGCACGCGGACGCTGGCCGGTCCTGGTCGGCGGGACCGGGCTCTACCTCCGGGCGCTCGTGCGCGGCCTGGCGCCGCTCCCGCCCGCCGACCTCGCCCTGCGCCGCCGGCTCCGCGCCGACGCCGCCGCCGAGGGTCCCGCGGCGCTCCACGCGCGGCTCCGGGCGATGGATCCCGAGACGGCGGCGCGGCTCCACCCGCGCGACCTGGTGCGCGTGACCCGCGCGCTCGAGATCGTGGCGGCGACGGGCCAGCCGGTCGGCGCGATCTGGCGGCGCGCCCGCCAGCGCGCGCGCCACCCCTACCGGCTGCTGACCGTCGGGCTCACGATGGCCCGGCCCGACCTCTACGCCGCGCTCGACGCGCGGGTGGACCGGATGATCGCGGCCGGGCTGCTGGCGGAGGTGGAGGCGCTCCTGGGGGCCGGGTTTGCGACCGATCTCCCCGCGATGCAGGGGATCGGCTACCGGCACCTGGCCCCGGTCCTGGCGGGGAGGGTCCCGCTCGCGGAGGCCGTCCGCGCCATGAAGCGCGACACGCGGCGCTACGCCCGGCGACAGTGGACGTGGTTCGGGCGCGGTGACGTCACCTACTGGGTTTCCGCGACGCCGCGGGCGCCGCGCTCGGCAGTCGACGAGGTCAAGAAAATCGTTGAGCGGGCAAGCATTTTCGGCTAAGCTCAGACCGTCGTGATCGCGACTCACCGCGCTGCGGACCGAGCGATCCTCGTCGGCCTCCGACTCCCGAGACAGAAACGCTGGGAGGTAGAAGAGTCCATGGAGGAGCTGGCCCGGCTCACCGAGACGGCCGGCGCCGAGGTGCTCGCGACCGTCCTCCAGGAGCGGGAGGCGCCGACGCCGCCGCTCCACTTCGGGCGCGGCAAGGTGGAGGAGATCCGCGACCTCGCCGCGGCGATGGGCGCCACGCTCCTCGTCTCGGACGATCCGCTCACGCCGATCCAGGAGCGCAACCTCCAGCGGGCCCTCGGGCTCCGCGTGATCGACCGGACCGCCTTGATCCTCGACATCTTCGCCCAGCGGGCCCGGACGAGCGAGGGGAAGCTTCAGGTCGAGCTGGCCCAGCTCACGTACCTGCTCCCGCGACTCGTGGGACAGTGGGCCCACCTCGAGCGGCTGGGGGGCGGCATCGGCACGCGAGGACCCGGCGAGACCCAGCTCGAGTCGGACCGCCGGGTGATCCGGCGGCGCATCGGGCAGATCCACGCGGCGCTGCGGAACGTCCAGCGCCACCGGCGCCTCCTGCGCGCGCACCGCCGGGACGTGGGGCTGCCGGTGGTCGCGCTGGTCGGCTACACCAACGCGGGCAAGACGACGCTCCTGAACCGGCTCGCCGGGGCCGACGGCGCGACGGCCGACCAGCTCTTCGTGACGCTCGACCCGGCGGCCCGGCTGGTGCGCACGGGCGGGCGCGCGCCGTTCGTCCTGACCGACACCGTCGGATTCATCCAGAAGCTGCCGACGCACGTGGTCGCGGCGTTCAAGGCGACGCTGGAGGAGCTGGACGAAGCGGACCTGCTGCTGCACGTGGTGGACGTGAGCCACCCGCGGGTCCACGAGCAGATGGGCGCGGTCCACCAGATCCTTCAGGAGCTGGCGCTCGGCGACAAGCCGACGCTGACCGTCCTCAACAAGGTGGACCGGCTGGCCGAGCCGGACGGCGTCCTCCGGCTGCTCGAGAGCGACGGCGGCATCGCCATATCCGCGCGGAGCGGCGCCGGCGTCGCCGGCCTGCTCGGGCGGATCGACGGCGCGCTGCGCGGTACGCGGCTGTACTGTCACGTGCGCGTGCCCTACGATCGGGCCGCCGTGCTCGGCGACCTGTACGGGCGCGGGCGGGTGCTGCGGCGGGACGACCGGCCGGACGGGATCTGGCTCGAGGTCGAGCTGCCGCACTCGCTGGCAGGGCTCGTCGCGCCGTATTGCGTGGAGCCCCGCGGAACGAGCTGGAGCGTCCGCCGGCCGCGCGTCGCCGCGGGCCGCTGACGCGGAATCGAAGAAGAGGAGGGTGTGATGGGAGGGTGGCGTTTCGTCGTCGCGGTGTCGGTGGTGGTGGCGGCTCTCGTGGGGATGGTCGGCGGGACCGAGGCCCAGCTCTTCGGACCGAAGGCGACCGTCACGAACCCCGAGGGCAAGAGCATCGAGGAGGCGCAGCAGGAGGCCTACGACGGACCGAAGGCCCGCGTCGCCGTCGCGCGCTTCACGGACAAGACGGGGAAGGGCTGGTGGCACGGCGCCATCGGCGACGGCATGGCCGACATGCTGGCCACGGCGCTCTTCCACACGAACCGCTACATCGTGCTGGAGCGGCAGACGCTCGGTGACGTGCTGAAGGAGCAGGACCTCGGCACCGCCGGCCGGATCAAGAAGGGGACGGAGGCGGTGGTCGGCGAGATCGAGGGCGCCGAGCTCCTGGTCACCGGCGCGGTCACCGAGTTCGAGGGCGCCCAGTCGGGCGTCGGCGGCGGGCTCGGCGGCTTCGGCGGGAACGTCGGCCGGATCATCGGCGGGATCGCCGGCGGCCTCAAGAAAGCTCACATGGCGATCGACGTCCGGGTGATCGACACGAAGACCTCGCGGATCGTGGCCGTGACGAGCGTCGAGGGCGAGGCCACGGACTTCGCGCTCGGGGGCGCCCTGGCCGGGGCGGGCGGGGGCGGCGCCCTGGGGGGCGCGCTGGGCGGGTGGTCGAAGACGCCGACCGAGAAGGCGCTCCGGATCTGCATCCAGGAGGCGGTGAAGTTCATCGTGTCGAAGACACCCCAGACCTACTACCGGCACCGGCCGGGTGGCGCGGTGACGACGGCCGCGGCGGCCGCCCCGGCGGCGCCGGTGCGGAGCAGCGCGGCGGCGGGCGGGACGAGCGGTGCCGGCGTGTCGGGGGGGACCCCCGCCGTCGCCTCGGCGCTTCCCGCCGACGCGGCCGGGACGCCCCAGGCGCTGCGGGTGATCAAGAGCATCCGGGCGGACCTCGACAGGGAGGTCATCGCCGACCTCAACGAGGTGAAAGTGAGGGGATCGATCGTTTCGGTGATCGTCTCGCTTCGCTTCGTCGGCGACAAGTCGTCCAAGCACATCTCGCTGCACAACTCGCAGAGCGCGATCCTCAACTACGACACCGGCGAGACCGCGAAGCTCGTCAGCGCCGACGGCATGACCTCGGGCTACGTCGGCAAGGGCGAGGTGAAGACGCTCCGAGCGAACTTCCAGGTGCCGAAGGGCGCCAAGAAGGTCGGCATCACACTATCCGGCATCGGGACCTTTGACGACGTGGAGCTCGCGCAATAGCGCCGGCAGCGGTCAGGGAGACGCGGGTGGCGCCAGCGAGGGCCGCCTCGTCGCCGTAGACACCTCGCGGGAGTCCGCCGTGCGCGGCACCGAAGGCCCCGGGGGTCCCCCGGGGCCTTCGGTGGTTCTCGGGGGCGGCGTCCGGGCCTTCAGCATGGGTCTGGCCAACTGGCTGACGATCGTCCGGATCGTGCTGGTCCCGGTCTTCGTCACCTTGCTCGTCTACAACCGCGTCCTCTCCGCCCTCGGCGTCTTCATCCTCGCGGGGGTGACCGACACGATGGACGGCTACATCGCCCGCGCGCGCGGGACGAAGACCCGGCTGGGCGCGTTCCTCGACCCGCTGGCCGACAAGCTCTTGCTCATCGCCTCCTTCGTCACGCTGACCTACAAGTTTCCGCGCGCCATGCCGTTCTGGCTCACCGCGATGGTGCTGAGCCGCGACGTCCTGCTGATCCTCGTCGCGGTGCTGATCATGCTGACCGGCGGGCAGGTGCATCCGGCCCCGACGATGCTCGGCAAGACCACCACCGCGTTCCAGATGCTCACGGTCGGCGTGGCGCTCGCCGTCGTGGGCGGGCTGCTCCCGGCGTGGCCGCTGCGCGACGGGCTCACGCCGCTCACGGCGGTGCTGACCGTGGCCTCGGGGCTCCAGTACCTGCTCCTGGCCGCGCGGTACGTCGAGTGGGAGCCCCGCTGATGGGCAAGCGCGTCCCCGACGCCGGCGTCCGTGTCCTGCGTGTCACGCCCGGCGGGCTCGCCGCGGAGGCGGGCCTCCGGCCCGGCGACCGGCTCGTCCGTGTCAACGGCAAGCCGTTGCGGGACCTGGTCGACCTCCACGTCTACGCGGGGGAGGAGCGGCTCGGCATCGACCTGGTGCGGGGCTGCCAGCCGCAGGCCGTGGTGCTCACCCGGCAGTGGGGCCGCGACCTCGGCCTCGAGTGCGAGCCGCCCACGCCGGCGGAGATCTCGACCTGCGCCAACAAGTGCGTCTTCTGCTTCATCCACCAGCTCCCCAGGGGGCTGCGGAAGAGCCTCTACGTCAAGGACGACGACTACCGCCTGTCCTTCCTCCACGGCAACTACATCACCCTCACGGACCTGCCGGAGAGCGAGATCGAGCGGATCGTCGAGCAGCGGCTGTCGCCCCTCTACGTCTCGGTCCACGCGACGGACCCCGCCCTCCGGCACCTCCTCCTGGGGAGCCCGAAGACCGCGCGGGGGGACCTCGTGGAGCGGCTCGCCCGGCTGGCCCGTGCCGGCATCCGCGTGCACGCCCAGATCGTCCTCTGCCCCGGGTTGAACGACGGCGCCGAGCTCGAGCGGTCCATCCGCGACCTCGCCCGGCTCCATCCGTCGGTGGCGACCGTGGCGGTCGTGCCGGTCGGGCTGACGCGTCACCGGGACGGCCTGCCCCCGCTCCGCTCCGTCACGCCCGACGAGGCGCGCGCGCTCCTCGCCGCGATCCACGGCTGGCAGGCCGAGCACCTGGCGCGGCTCGGCACCCGCCTCTGCTTCGCGGCCGACGAACTCTACCTGCTGGCGGGAGCGCCGATCCCGCCGGCCGCCGCGTACGAGGGCTTTCCGGTGGTGGAAGACGGCGTCGGGCTGGTGCGGCGCTTCGAGGACGGGTTCCTCCGCGCCCTGAGGCGACCCGGCCGCCCGGCGACCCCGCGGCGCGCGGTGACCGTCGTCACCGGCGAGCTGTTCGCCCCGGTGCTCGCGCGACTCCTCGCTCTGGCCGGGCCGGCCGGCGCCGCGGTCGACGTCGTCGCGGTGCGGAACGAGGTCTTCGGGCCGGGGATCACCGTCGCGGGCCTCCTGACGGGCGCAGACATCGCGCGCGCCCTCACCACGCGGTCCCTCGGCGAGGTGGTGCTCGTGCCCGCGGTGGCGCTGCAGGAGTCCCGCGGAGTCTTCCTGGACGACGTCGCGCCGAGCGACCTCGGCCGCCACCTGGGGGTCCCGGTCGAGACCCCGGACGCGAGCGCCGGCGGGTTCCTGGACGCGCTGCTCGCCCGGCGCGCCGGCCGGCAGGCCACCCGGCCCGCCTGAGGCGCCATGCGGGTTCCGACCGTGGCCATCGTCGGCCGGCCCAACGTGGGCAAGTCGACGCTCTTCAACCGGCTGGTCGGCAACCGCAAGGCCATCGTCCGCGACACCCCCGGGGTCACGCGTGACCGGATCCACGGCGTCTGCCACTTCGGCGCCTGGCGCGCCGCCGTCGTGGACACGGGCGGCCTCGACCCGACGGCGGGGGAAAGCCTCACGGCGCAGGTCCGGGCCCAGGTGCTCGCCGCGATCGCGGAAGCCGATGCGCTCCTGTTCGTGGTCGACGCCAGAGAGGGCATCACCGCGCTCGACGAGGAGGTCGCCCGCCTCCTCCGGCGCGTCGCCAAGCCCGTCCTGCTGGTCGCGAACAAGGCCGAGACCGCCGCCCAGGAAGCCGCGCTCGCGGACGCCTACCGGCTCGCGATCGGCCAGCTCTTTCCCGTCTCCGCCGAGCACGGCCGCGGGATCGCCGAGCTCCTCGAGGCGCTCGCCGTCCTCCTTCCCGGGCCGCAGGAGCCGGGCGAGGAGCCCGACCCGATCCGCATCGCGGTGGTCGGCCGGCCCAACGTCGGCAAGTCCTCGCTCGTCAACAGCATCGCGGGCGAGGAGCGCGTGGTCGTCCACGCGCAGCCGGGCACGACGCGGGACGCGGTGGACACGGCGGTGACGGTGAATGGCCGGCCGTACCTCCTCGTCGACACGGCCGGGTTGCGCCGGAAGGGGCGGACCGTCCAGGCGCTCGACAAGCTGGCCGCCGTGATGGCGCGGCGGAGCCTCCAGCGCTGCGACCTCGCGCTCGTGGTGCTCGACGCCGTCGAGGGGATGACCGCCCAGGAGGCGCGCATCGCGGGCTACGCCGAGACGGCGGGTCGCGCGGTGATCCTGGTGGCGAACAAGTGGGACGTGGTCGAGCGGGCGGACCGGGCGCCGGAGCTCGTGCGGACGCTGCGGGAGCGGATGCCGTTCCTGGCGTACGCGCCGGTCGTCTTCACCTCGGCCAAGCTCGGCAGCGGGTTGGACGCGCTGTTCAAGACCATCGAGTCGGTCGCCGCCGACTACAGCAAGGAGGTGTCCACGCCCGAGCTCAACCGGGTGCTCGGGGCGGCCGTGACCCGGCGACCGCCGGCGGGGGTCCGCGGCCGGACGCTGAAGCTCTTCTACGCCACGCAGATCGGCAAGCGCCCGCCGACCTTCCTCCTCTTCGTCAACGAGCCGAGCGCGCTCCACTTCTCCTACGAGCGCTATCTCCTGAGCGCGCTGCGGGAGGCATTCGGTTTCGTGGGCTGCCCGATCCGGCTGCGGCTCCGGCGGCGGCGCGCCTCGCGCGCAAAGGTGTTCCAGTGAGCGGCGGCCGGCTGCGCGCCGCCGTGGTCTCGGCATGCCTCGCGGCGACCGGGCTCGCGGGCCTCGCGGGGGGGGCGGGCCCGGAGACCGGGCCCGCGGCGCGGATCCTCGACAAGGCGCCCCCGCAGCTGCCGCTCGCGGGCCCGCCTCCGGGCTGGGAGGTGAAGGAGTTCAGCGGCAAGGCCCGGGTGGAGGTCGTGCGCGCCGACGAGGCCGCCGCGCTCCACCTGGTGAGCGACGGCACCTCGTTCGCGGTCTCGAAGGCGCTCGACTTCGAGCTCCCCAAGTACCCCATGCTCACCTGGAAGTGGAAGGTCGCGCGGCTTCCGAAGGGCGGCGACGTCCGGAAGCGGGAGACCGACGACGCCGTGCAGGTCTACGTCGTCTTCCCCCGTGGTCTCGTCAAGCAGGTGCAGTCCCACATCGTCGGCTACGTCTGGGACGCGACGGCCCCGGCGGGGACCACGCTCGACAGCCCGCAGCCCTGTCCGCCGACGTGCAACCTGAAGCTCGTGGTGATCCAGAGTGGCTCCGACAAGCTCGGGCAGTGGGTCACCGAGCGGCGGAACGTGCTCGCCGACTATCAGAGCCTGTTCCACGCCGCCCCGCCGAAGGTCGGGGCGCTGAGCGTCCAGCTCGACTCGAACGATACGCGCTCGTCCGCCGAGGCCTTCTTCCAGGACTTCGTCTTCGAGGCGGGTCGCTGAGCGCGATCCTCGACCGGCCGGCCCGCCGCCCGGCCCGCTCGCGGCCGTGACCCGGGCGGCCCGTCTGGTCGGCCTCGGCGTCCTCGCGGCCGGCTGCGCCCTCGTCCCGCCCCCGCCCGACGACCCCCTGTCGGCGGACGAGCACAACGAGCTCGGGGTCGCCTACCACGCCCGCGGTGACGCCGGCCGGGCCGCCCGGGAATTCCGCCGGGCGCTCGCGCTTCGCCCCGCCTTCGTGCGGGCGCGGGTGAACCTCGGCGACGCGCTCCTGGCCCTCGGGGACGTCGAGGGCGCCATCCGGACGTACGAGGAGGCGCGCGCGGCGCAGCCGGACGATCCGGCCATCGCGAACAACCTCGCCTGGGCGCTCCTCCAGCATGCCCGGCGGTGGCCGGAGGCCGAAGGCCTGATCCGCGCCGCGCTGGCAGGCCGGCCGGAGCCGCGCGGCTACTACCTCGACACGCTGGGCGTGCTGCTCCTCCGGCAGGGGGAGCCGCGCGAGGCCCTCGCCGCCTTCCGGGCGGCGCTCGCGGACGTCGCCGTCTCGGATCATCGGATCCGGGCCGCCGTCCTCCGGCACGCCGGCCAGGCGCTCGCCCGGCTGGGCGACGCCGCCAGCGCGGCGGCGTGCGAGCGGGCCGCGGTCCGGCTGATCGGGGCGGTGCCCGGCGCGGCGCCTCTTCCGCTCGGCGGGGCGAGCGGCGAGCCGCCAGAAGTTGGCGCGGAGGACACGCTGTGCTAACATTGCCGCGCTAAGATCAGGCGGGAATTGGGGATTTCTCAGATGAGACACTTGAAGACGGATGTCTCGCACCGGATGCGACGGCGCCCGAGCATCTTCAGTGCGCTCTGGTTCCGCGCGATCCTCGGCGTCGGGCTCGTGGTGATCGGCGGGCTCGCGCTCGGCCCCTCGCTGGCCGGTCTGGTGCGTGGGGACGCGAGAGGGAAGACCCTGCCGCGCGTGGCGACCCCGCAACCGCCGCCCGTCACGGTGGCCCCGGCCGCGCCCGCCGAGCCGGCGTCGCCCGAGGCCCCGACCACGGTCGCCGCCGCCCCGTCCGAGTCGCCGGCCAGGAGCGCCGAGAACGGCGCGACGCCGCCGCGGGACGCGGAGCCGCCGCGGGTCGTCCCCACGTCGGAGCCGAGGCCGAAGGCGTCGGCGCCGCCCGCCGACGCGACCGGCGGGGTCTTCCGCGTCCAGGTCGGCGCTTTCCTCGACCACCGGAACGCCGACCGCCTGATCGCGCGCCTCCGGAGCGAGAGCTTCGAGGTCGCGGACACGGTCTCCGAGCAGAGCCGCGTCCTCTACCGCCTGGTGGCCTCGGGGGCCGAGGGCGCCGGCCGGGAGGGCCTCCTGGCCGACCTGCGGGCGCTCGGGTTCACCGCCGAGACGCGACACGACGGAACCGTCGTCACCGCGCCGGTGCCTCTCCGGGAGGCCGTCGAAGGGTCCCGCGCGCTGCGCGAGCGGGGGGGGCGCGTCCGGCTCGAGCGGCAGGCGAGCTCGGGCTCGTACCGCCTCGTGCGGGTCGGCGCCTACCGCACGGCAGAGGAGGCGGAGCGGGTCCGGACGGAGCTGGCTGGGAAGGGGTTCGAGGGGTTCGTGGTGCGGGAGCGGTGAGGGCGCGCCGCGATGACCGTCCCGCGGTCGTCGTCGTGCTCGTCACCGTGCCCTCCATCGAGGTGGCGGAGCGGATCGCCGCGGCCGTGGTGCCCGAGCGCCTGGCCGCGTGCGTGAACATCGTCCCGGGCTTACGCTCGACGTTCTGGTGGGAGGGACGCGCCCAGACGGAGGAGGAGGTCCTGCTCCTCGTCAAATCGACGGCCGATCGCCTCGCGGCGCTCGAGGACCGGGTCCGGACGCTCCATCCCTATTCGATCCCGGAGTTCATCGCGCTGCCGGTGGTCGCGGGCCACGAACCCTACCTGGCCTGGGTCCGCGACGCCGTGGGGGCGGAGGGGGGTGGCAAGTCTGACCAAGAATGACCTGATCAACGCGGTGGCGGGGCACGGGCTGTCGAAGCGCCAGTCGGCGGCCGTGGTCGAGGCGGTGTTCGAGCAGATGCTCAAGGCCTTCGAGCAGGGCAGCGACGTCAAGATCGTGGGATTCGGGCACTTCCGGGTCCGCAAGAAGTCGTCCCGCAAGGGACGCAACCCGCAGACCGGCGACGAGATCGAGATCACCGCGCGACGCGTCCTGACCTTCAAGCCGTCGAAGGGGTTGAAGGCGCACGTGAACCAGCACTAGCGCGCGCGACGTGCGGCCCATTCCCGACAAGCTCTTCTTCCGCATCGGGGAGGTCGCCGACCTCACGGGCGTCCCGCCTTACGTCCTGCGCTACTGGGAGTCGGAGTTCAAGCTCCTCCGCCCGCGCAAGAACCACGCCGGCCAGCGGGTCTATCGCAAGCCGGACATCGAGCTCGTCCTCCGGATCAAGCGGCTGCTCTACGAGGACCGGCTGACGCTGGAGGGAGCGAAGAAGCGACTCCAGCAGGAGGCCAGGATCCGCACCCAGCAGCTCGAGCTTCCCGTTCCCGACCAGCAGACCCTGGAGGTCCTGCGCGGCCTCCGGACGCGGCTGGAGGGAATGCGGCGGCTCCTGCGCGGCCCCGCCGAAGTTCCGCTTGAACGGCGGCGCGGCGCCACGTAAAATCGTCAGTTGGTTCGGGGCGTGGCGCAGCCTGGTAGCGCACTAGCATGGGGGGCTAGGGGTCGCTGGTTCAAATCCAGTCGCCCCGACCACTTCTCTCCGAGCGCGCGCGGCGGGCCGTCGGTCGGCCGCTCCCGGTAGGCGAAGGCCGCGGGGCGTCCGCGTCGGGACCCCCACTGAGGACGGCACGTGAGGACCGAGGGGCGCCCGAACATCCTGGTCTCGAACGACGACGGGATCCACGCGCCCGGCCTGGCCGCGCTCGCCGCGGTCCTGGACCGGGTCGGGACCGTGTACGTCGTGGCGCCGGACCGGGAGCGCAGCGCGGTCGGGCACGCGCTGACGCTCCACCGGCCGTTGCGGGTCGATGCCGTCGGGCCCCGGCGCTTCGCGGTGAACGGGACGCCCACCGACTGCGTGAACCTGGCGATCCTCGGGATCTTGCCGGTCCGGCCGGACGTCGTGGTGGCGGGGATCAACGACGGCTCGAACCTGGGCGACGACGTGACGTACTCGGGGACCGTCTCGGCGGCGATGGAGGGCAGCCTCCTGGGCGTCCCGGCCCTGGCGGTCTCGCTGATCGACCCGGGCGAGGGGGCCGACTACGAGCCCGCCGCGCGGGCCGCGGCGGAGCTGACCCGCCTCCTCTTGCGAGACCGCGAGCGGGTGACGACGCTGCTCAACGTGAACGTCCCGCACGGGCGGCCACGAGGGCTCAGGATGACGCGCCTGGGGCGCCGGATGTACAGCGAGAAGGTGGTCGAGCAGCGGGACCCGCGGGGGAAGCTCTACTACTGGATCGGCGCGGGACCCCCGGCGTGGGACGCGGGCGAGGACACGGATTTCGCGGCGGTGCACGCGGGGTACATCTCCGTCACCCCGCTCCACCTCGACCTGACGAGCTACGACGGGCTTCGGGCGCTCAAGAGCTGGGAGACGGACTTCGGCGCCGACGGGGCGGGCGCTCGCCGGCGGCCGCGCCGGCCCCGGTCGCGGTGATGCTCGGCCGGGTGCTGGGGAGCGGAAACGGCTGGCAGGAGACCCGCGCGGCGCGGGAGCGCGAGCGCATGGTCGACGAGCAGCTCGTCCGCCGCGGCATCGCCGACGGCCGGGTGCTCGACGCCATGCGGAAGGTGCCGCGCCACCGGTTCGTGGAGGAGGCGCTCCAGGAGCGGGCGTACGGGGACCACCCGTTGCCGATCGGGGAAGGCCAGACGATCTCGCAGCCGTACATGGTCGCGGCGATGACGCAGCTGTTGCGGCTGACGGGGCCGGAGAAGGTGCTCGAGATCGGGACGGGCTCCGGCTACCAGACGGCGGTGCTGGCGGAGCTGGCGCGGCGCGTCTGCTCGATCGAACGCCTGCCGGCGCTCGCCACGCGGGCGCGTCAGGTGCTGGAGGAGCTGGGCTACACCAACGCCGTGATCCGGATCGGCGACGGGACCTACGGCTGGCCCGACGAGGCGCCGTTCGACCGGATCCTGATCGCGGCCGGCGCGCCGGCCGTGCCGGCCCCGCTGTTCCAGCAGCTGGCCGAGGGCGGGCGGCTGGTGGCGCCGATCGGCGAGGCGCAGTCGCAGACGCTTCACGTGGTCGAGAAGGTGGACGGCGAGATGCGCACCTCGACCGACTGTGGCTGCGTGTTCGTGAAGCTCGTCGGCAAGTACGGATGGGAAGGGTGAGAGAGGAGCCGGCCCGGCGCGGTCACCGGGGTCGGCCAGGGCAGGGAACGGGGCGTAGCGCAGCTTGGTAGCGCGCCTGCTTCGGGAGCAGGAGGTCGCTGGTTCAAATCCAGTCGCCCCGACCACTTCCCTCTCGTGCGGCCGCCCGCCCGACAGCGGCCGCGTGACGCGCGGCGCAGGATGCCGCGGCGCCGCGAGACGCTCCAGGGCCCGCCCGCGTCGTCATGGCGCACGCAATCGCGCACGCACACCGACCGCCCGCGCCGGCGCCCCGCCCCGCTGGTCGGGGCGCGAGCGGCGTCCCGTGAGCCCGCGCGCCGTCGAGATCGTGGTCGAGGGGCACGTCCAGGGCGTGGGCTACCGCGCCTTCGCCCAGCGGCGGGCCCGGGACCGCGGGCTCACCGGCTACGCGGTGAACCTCCACGACGGCCGCGTGCGGATCCGCGTGGAAGGGGACCGCGAGACGATCGAGGGGTACGTCCGCGACCTCCACGGCGGGCCGCCGCTGGCCCGGGTGGAGCGGGTCTCGGTGACCGAGCTGCCCTACACGGGCCAGTACCAGGACTTCCGCGTCCGGTTCGGGGAGCCGCGGTGAGCCGGCCCGACGGGGACCCCGGCGCCCGCGACGAGCCCGAGCCGCCCGCGGGCCAGGCGCCCGAGCCCGACCCCCTCCTCGATCCGGCCGACGCGCTCGACGATGCGGCCGCCCTCGACGAGGCGGGCGTGGAGGACGACGAGGCCGCCGAGGACGGCGCCGCCGCCGGGGCAGGGGAGGCGGCCGGCGACGAGCGGCCGTCGGGCGTGGCGCCGCTCGCGGTCTACCTGAAGGAGATCGCGCGCATCCCCCTCCTCACGCGGGAGGAGGAGGTCGAGTTCGCCAGGCGCGCGGCCGCAGGCGACCGTGAGGCGGAGCGCCGGCTGATCGAGGCGAACCTCCGCCTCGTCGTGAACATCGCGCGGCGGTACAAGAACGCCCGCCTCGCGCTGGCCGACCTCATCGAGGAAGGCAACCTCGGCCTGATCCGCGCCGTCCAGAAGTTCCGGTGGGACCGGGGGACGCGCTTCTCCACGTATGCCACCTGGTGGATCCGCCAGGCGATCACG
>JBIOTN010000187.1:0-5312 GCA_044866005.1 Candidatus Rokuibacteriota bacterium
GGGCTCGTCCGGGATCGCGCGCCTCAGCTCCGTCGCGCGGTCCCGGTAGTTGAGGCCGATCCCCACGATCTTGGACGGCAGGACAGGGGCCAGGAGGATCACGTGCTTGAGCAGGTAACGGCGCCGGCCCCGCCGGAAGATCGTGAAGGGGGTCCCCGCGTACTCGACGACGGTCGCGCCCTCGAGGGCGCCGTAGCGAGTCTTGTCGCCCACCTTGAACCGCACGATCTGCATTGGCAGCGTCGCTATCGCGCTCGGAGGGGGGCGAAGCCCCCCTTCGAGGGGATTACCAGGTGCGCCTGAGGTCGCGCTTGATCTCGCGGAGCGCGATCCGCGAGACGACCGGGCGGCCGTGCGGGCAGTAGAACGGCGTCGCCGTGGCCGCCAGGTCGGTCAGGAGCCGACTGATCTCCTCGCGCGGCAGCGGCTGGTGCGCCTTGACCGCGGCGCGGCAGGCGACGAAGGCCAGCAGCCGCTCGAGAACCGGCGAGGTCGCCCGGCGCCCTTCGTCGTCGATCTCCCGGGCGAGATCGTCGATGAGCCGCAGAGGCTCGTCGGCACGCAGGAGCGACGGCACTCCGCGCAGGAGAAGCGTGTCGCCGCCGAAGCCCTCGACCGCGAAGCCGAGCCGGCCGAGGTCGGGTAGCGCGCGCTCCAGGGCCCGCCGCCGAGCGGGGGCGAGGTCCAGCGCCTGGGGGAAGAGCAGCTCCTGACCCGGGAGCGGGCCGGCGTCGAGGTCGCTCCGCAACCGCTCGAAGAGCACGCGCTCGTGAGCGACGTGCTGGTCGATGAAGAAGACCTCCTCGGCCGTGTACGCGACGATGAAGGTGTCCTCGACCTGCCCGACCGGCTGGCCGAACAGGGAGGCCGCCGGGTACGCCGCCTCGCCCTCCCGGAACAGGCCGGCCTGGGCCTCCCCCGCGTCGGCCCCGGGCGTGGACGCGGTCGCGGGCGGGGACAGCGCCGCCTCCAGGGGAGCGCCGTCCAGGCGTCGGCTCGGGACCGCGTCGAGCCGTCGGAGGAGACGGCTGACGGCATCGTGGACGAGGTCGTGGAGGGCGCGCGGCTGGCGGAAGCGCACCCACGCCTTGGTGGGGTGGACGTTCACGTCGACCTCGCTCGGCGGAAGGGTGAGCGCGAGGACGGCCAGCGGATACTGGTCCCGGGGCAGGAGCGGCCGGTAGGCCTCGAGGAGCGCCTGCGTGAGGAGCGTGTCGCGGACCGCCCGGCCGTTCACGATCAGGTGGATGTCCTCGCGATGCGTCCGCGCGAGTGACGGCGGCGCCACGACGCCGCGGAGTCGGGCGCTGCCGGATTCGTCGTCGACCTCGAGCAGCTTCGCCGACAGCCCGAAGCCGTAGAGCCCGCCGACGCGGTCCCGCAGGGTCGTCGCCGGCGCTGCGGCCAGCGCGAGGCGCCCGTTGGTGGTGAGCCGGATGTGGACCCCGGGATGCGTGAGGGCGAGCTGGGTCACCACGCGGACGATCGCCGCCTGCTCGGTGGGCGGGCTCTTGAGGAACTTGGCGCGCGCCGGCGTGTTGAAGAAGAGGTCCCGGACCTCGACGGCCGTGCCTTCGGGGAGGTCCGCCAGGCTCGCCTCCTGGACCGTGCCGCCCTCGCCCAGGAGGAGGTAGCCGCGCCAGGCGCCGCGGGGCCGCGACTGGAGCCGCAAGCGCGAGACCGCGAAGATCGCGGGCAAGGCCTCCCCGCGAAAGCCGAGCGTGGCGATCGCGCCGAGGTCGGCGTCGGCGGCGAGCTTCGACGTGGCGTGCCGCTCGAGCGCGAGCCGGCAATCCTCGGCCGTCATCCCGTGGCCGTCGTCCACGACCGAGATGAGCTGCCGGCCGGCCCCGCGTACCGTGATCGTGATGCGCTCGGCACCCGCGTCGAGGCTGTTCTCGACGAGCTCCTTGACGACGGACGCGGGCCGCTCCACGACCTCGCCGGCGGCGATCTTGTTGACGAGGGCATCGGGCAGCCGCCGCACGGCACGCGGCGGCGCGCCCAGGGTCACGTCGGCGCCGTCGGGAGGGCTCACGTGCCCTCGGCCAGCCGCCGGCGGAGCGTCGCGAGCGCGTTGAGCGCCTCGAGCGGCGTCAGCCCGTCGGGATCGAGCGCCGCGAGGGCCTCGAGCACGGGGTGCGGCACCGCCGGGAAGAGCGCGAGCTGGCCCGCCGCGGCCCCCTCGGGCGGCGGCGCGGCCGGGGCGCGCTGCTCGAGCTCGCGGAGGAGCGTCCTGGCGCGCGCCACCACGTCGTCGGGGAGCCCTGCGAGCCGCGCGACCTGGATCCCGTACGACCGGTCGGTCCCGCCGGGCGCCACCTTGTGCAGGAAGACGATCCCGTCGCGCCACTCCCGCACCGCGACGTGGGCGTTCCGGACCCGCGGCAGCTCGGCCGCCAGCCGCGTGAGCTCGTGGTAGTGCGTGGCGAAGAGCACCTTGGCGCCGGGGCGGCGCTCGTGCAGGTACTCGGCGACGGCCCACGCGATGGCCAGGCCGTCGAAGGTCGAGGTGCCGCGGCCGATCTCGTCGAGGAGGACCAGGCTCTTCGCCGTGGCGTGGCGCAGGATCGCGGCGGTCTCGGTCATCTCGACGAGAAAGGTGCTCTGGCCGCGCAGGAGGTTGTCCTGGGCGCCGATTCGCGTGAAGATGCGGTCCACGACGCCGATCCGCGCGGCGCGCGCCGGCACGAAGCTCCCGAGCTGGGCGAGCAGGACGATCAGCGCCGCCTGGCGCATGTAGGTGGACTTCCCGGCCATGTTCGGGCCCGTGAGGACCAGGCAGCTCACCTCGCTCCCGTCCAGCGTGAGGTCGTTCGGCACGAAGGGCCCGCCGTCCGTCCGAAGCTCGAGCACGGGGTGTCGGCCGTCCACGATCTCGAGCCGGCCGGAGTCGTCGACGACGGGCCGGACGTACCCGCGCTCGCGCGCCACGTGGGCGAGGCCGGCCAGGACGTCGAGCGTCGCGATCCCCCGTGCCGTCCTCAGCAGCCGGTCCGCCTCGCGGGCCACGCTCCGCCGCAGCTCGTCGAACAGCTCGAACTCGAGCCGGTTCGTCCGCTCCTCCGCGCCGAGCACCCTCGCCTCCTGCTCCTTGAGCTCCGGCGTGATGAAGCGCTCCGCCCCGACCAGCGTCTGCCGGCGGAGGTACTCGGGCGGGACGAGGGCGAGGTGGGTCTTGGAGACCTCGATCCCGTAGCCGAAGACCCGGTTGTACCGGACGCGGAGCGTCGGGATCCCCGTGCGAGCGCGCTCGCGGCCCTCCAGCCCCGCGATCCAGGCCTTCGCCTCGCGGACCTCGCGGCGGAGGTCCGCGAGCGCCTGGCTGTAGCTCTCGCGGATCAGCCCGCCGTCGTGCGCGGTGAGCGGCGGATCGTCGAGGAGCGCGGCGTCGAGCAGCTTCGCCAGCGGCGCCAGGTCTTCGAGCGTCTCCGCCGTCTCGCGCCAGAGCGCCTCGCCGCACTCGGCGGCCCGCTCCCGGAGGGCGGGCACCGCGCGCAGGGCGGCGCGCAGCGCCACGAGGTCTCGCGGCGTCGCGACCCCCAGGGCCACCCGGCTGGCGAGCCGCGCGACGTCGCCCAGGCCGTCCAGGTGCCCGCGGAGGGCTTCCAGGAGGGCCGGGGCCTCGACCAGCGCCTCCACCGCGGCGAGGCGTCGCGCGATCTCGCGCGGATCGCGGAGCGGGCGGAGGAGCCACTGCCGCAAGAGCCGACCGCCCATCGGGGTGAGCGTGCGGTCGAGCACCCAGAGGAGCGAGCCGTGCGGGCTCCGGTCCTGCAGGCTCTCCACCAGCTCGAGGTTCCGCGCGGCCGTCTCGTCGAGGATCAGGTGGTCGTCGAGCTCGAGCCGCTGCAGGCGCGTGAGGTGCGCCGGCGCCACCGGCTGCGTCTCCTGGAGATAGCCGAGGACCGCGCCGGCCGCGCGCACGGCCGCGGGCTGGCCTCCCAGGCCGAGGCCTTCCAGGGCCGCCACGCGGAAGTGCTCCCGCAACCGGTCCGCGGCCGTCGGCCCGCTGAACTCGCCCGCCGCCCGCGCCGTGAGGGTGACCCCGGCCTCGCGCAACCGGACCAGCAGCGGATCGGAGGCCTCGAGCGTCGCCGGCACGAGCAGCTCGGCCGGCCGGCGAAGGACGAGCGCCTCGACGAGTCCGGCCGCGTCCGCGGCCTCCCCTACCCAGAAGTCGGCGGTCGTGATGTCCACGAGCGCCACGCCGAGCCGGTCCGGCGTGCGCACGAGCGCCGCCAGGAAGTTGTTCTGCCGCCGCGGGAGGAGCGCGGCGTCCGTGACCGTCCCGGGCGTCACCAGCCGCACCACCTCGCGGCGGATCAGTGTCCGGCCCTTCGCCGGCGCGGCCTCCACCTGGTCGCACAGGGCGACCTTGCACCCGGCGCGGACCAGGCGCCCGAGGTAGCTGTCCAGCGCGTGGTGCGGGACGCCGGCCATGGGGATCGCGCCCTCGCCTTTCTGGCGGGAGGTCAGCGTGATGTCGAGCAGCCGCGCGGCCAGGGCGGCGTCCTCGTAGAAGGCCTCGTAGAAGTCGCCCAGCCGGAAGAGGAGGAGGTAGTCCGGGTAGCGACGCTTCCACTCCCGGTACTGGCGCATCATCGGCGTGTCGTCGGCGCCGGACGGTCGGGCCGGCGCAGCCGGCGGGGATCCGCCCGCGCCGACGGGGTCCGATCGATCCGGCGACGGCTCCGATCCCGGTCCGCGGGCTCCGTCGTCGTCGGCCACGTCCCTCACCGCGCGAGGTGCGGCCGCAGCCGGCGGAAGGTCTCGTCGAGCGCTTCCGGCATCACCTTCACCGCGCCCACGACCGGCATGAAGTTCGTGTCGCCGGCCCAGCGCGGCACGACGTGGAGGTGGAGGTGGCCTTCCACGCCCGCCCCCGCCGCGCGGCCGACGTTGACGCCCAGATTGAAGCCGTCGGGCCGATAGACCGCGCGGAGCGCCGTGAGCGCGCGGCGGGTCACGCGCATGAGGTCGAGGCTCTCGTCGTCCGACAGCTCCTCCGGCGAGGCCACGTGACGGTTGGTCGCGGCCATGAGGTGGCCGCTGGCGTAGGGGAAGGCGTTCAGCATCAGGAAGGCGGCGCGCCCCCGCGCGAGGACCCAGTGCGGCGCGTCCTCCGTCGCGGCGCGCGCAGAGCAGAACAGACAGTCCGCCGGCGCGCGCTCCCCGCTCACGTACGCCATCCGCCACGGCGCCCAGAGCAGATCCATGTGCTCACGTCCGGGGAGCGATACGACGCGGGGGGAGGCAGGCCCGATGCCGTCGCTGAAAGGCGACGGCCGCGGCTTCGCCGCGAGGGCCGT
>JBIOTN010000188.1:0-9270 GCA_044866005.1 Candidatus Rokuibacteriota bacterium
CGCTCGGGGCCGGCATCGATGCTCGCGGTGGCCTCGTGCGGTTTGCTCCGGTCCGCTCCTGGTTGTCCCGCGGGATCTTGAAAGACCCCTCCCGATGCCTGCCCTCTACTTCAGGATCTCGTCGACCCGCTTCTGCCCCTCCGCCAGGATCGGGCCGATCGGCTGATTCGTGGTCAGGGCGGTCTGCAGCGCCGTCACGATGGCGCGCTTGACCTCGATGATGTTCTTCACCGGCAGCTCCGCCAGCGCGTACTGGAGCTGGTCACGGGCCGTGAGCGCCTGCGGGTACTTGCTGGTGTACTCCTTCATCTGCGGCGTCTCCCACGACGACTTCCGCGGCGCGACGTAGCCGGAGTCGATCGACCAGCGCGCCAGCATCTCGGTCGACGTGAGCCACTTCGCGAACTCCCACGCCGCCTTCCGCCGGTCGGGCGGCGTCGCCTTGAACAGGTAGACGTTCCCGCCGCCGGTGGGCGTGCCGAAGCGCTGGCCCTTGGGCAGGAACGCCGTGCCGAACTCGAACTTTGCGTTGTTGCGGATGAACCCGAGCCCGCCGGTCGAGTAGTAGATCATCGCGACCTTGCCGGCGGCGAAGTCGTTCGAGGTGGTCCCCCAGTCGACGGTGCCGGTCGGGCTCACCTTCTCCTTGTCGCCGAGGTCACGGAGGAACTGGATGGCCGCCTGGGTCGGGGGGCTCGCCAGGAGCACCTTGCAGCAGGCGTTGTTCGGATCGTAGAGGACGCCCCCCGCCTCGATGGTCAGCGCTTCCAGGAGCCAGGTGTCGACGCCGCCCGCGCTGGGAATGGCGAGGCCCCAGCGGGTGACCCGCCCGCCCTCCTGTCTGGTGAGCTTCTTGGCCGCCGCCACGAGCTCGGCCTGGGTCTGCGGTGGCTTGGCGGGATCGAGCCCCACCTCCTTGAACGCCTCCTTGTTGTAGTACATGACCGGCGTCGAGCGCTGGAACGGCAGCGACCAGACCTTCCCGCCCTGCTTCGAGTTCAGCATGAACGCGGGGAAGAAGTCGTCGATGTTCACCTGGGCGGCGTCCGCGGCGATCAGCTCGTCGAGCGGGATGACGATGTCCTGCGTCAGGATGTCGTTGAGGTTCTGCGAGAGCATGATCGCCACGTCGGGGGGCGTCCCGCCCCTGATGGCGGCCAGCGTCTTCGAGTACGCTTCGGTGTAGGAGCCGGCGAACACGGGCTCGACCTGCGTCTGGGGATGGCCCTGGTTCCACTCCCGCACGTAGCCGTCGATGATCCGGGCGAGCGGGCCCGCGACGCCGACGGGGTAATAGAACTGGAGCTTCGTCTGGGCGGCGCCGGGCGAGGCCATCCCCCCCACGAGCGCCAACGCGACGGCGACGATCAGGGCGCGCATCTTCATGGGTCTCTCCTCCGCTTTCCTTGAGGCGTGATGATCGGGCGGGCGGCGTCGAGGGACCCGTCACCCTTTCAGACCCGACTGGGTGAACGACTCGATGAACAGCCGCTGGAACAGGAGGAACACGACCATCAGGGGCGCGATGACGATCAGAGTCCCGGCCGAGATCAACCCCCACTCTGCTCCCGACTCGGAGGCGCGGGTAAACGACTGGAGCCCGACCGCGAGCACCCGCACCGAGTTGCTGGAGGTGGCCACGAGCGGCCACAGGAACTCGTTCCAGTGGTAGATGAGGCTCACCACGGAGAAGGCGGCCAGATGGGGTCGCACCATGGGCACGAGGACGTGCCAGAGGAGCCGGAGCCGCCCGGCGCCGTCCAGCATGGCCGCCTCGTCGTATTCCCGGGGAATCGAGCGAAAGCCCTGGCGGAGGAGGAAGACGCCGTACGCGCTGGCCACGTACGGGAGGGCCAGGCCGACGAGGGTGTCGGCCAGGCCGAGCGCGCGGAGCGTGAGGAAGTTCGGGAGGATCAGCACCACCGGCGGAAGGAAGAGTTGCAGGAGAACGAGGTAGAAGACGGCCTGACGGCCGCGGAAGGGAAGGCGCGCCAGGGTGTACCCGGCCAGCGTCACGGTGACGAGCTGGACGGCGAGAAGGCCGAGGGTATAGAGGACGGTGTTCCGGTAATAGACGACGAACGTGGCCGACTGCCAGGCCAGCGTGAAGTTCGCGAGCGTCGGGGGATAGCTCCAGTAGTGCCCCTGGCCGAACTCGACCGACGGCGTGAGCGCGGCCAGGACGAGGAAGACCACCGGCCCCAGAAACGGCAAACAGAGGAGAACGGCCGGCCAATCACGCCTCGTAGTGGATCCCCCTCTCCAGCCGCGGCATGGCGGTGAGCGCCAGGCCGAGGAGCGCGACCACCATCATGACGGTGAGGGCGGCGGCGCGACCCGTGTCCCAGAACTCGAAGGCCTTCAGGTAGGTCTCGTAGAGGAGGACGTTGGTGGCGTTCGCGGGCCCTCCGCGGGTGAGGACGAAGATGTGGTCCACGTTCCGCAAGGCGTCGAGGACGGCGGTGATGGCGACGTAGAGCGAGACGGGACCGAGCAGCGGCCACGTGACGTGGCGGAACACGCGCCATTCCGAGGCGCCCTCCACGCGGGCGCCGTCCTGCAGGTCCCGGGGAATGGCCTGGAGGCCGGCCAGAAAGAACAGCATGTAGAGGCCGCAGTTCTTGTAGACCGCGACGAGGGCGACCGTGACCAGCGCCGGCCGCCGCTCGCCGAGGAAATGCGGAGTCCATCCGGAGAGCCGCGTCGCGACGTCCACCACCGGTCCCGACACGGGATTGAGGAGGAAGAGCCAGATGGCGGCGATGGCGACCGTCGGCAAGAGCACGGGATGGAAGATCAGGGCCCGGGCGACCAGACGGAGCCGGCGATGGCCGTCGACCGCCACGGCGCACGCGAGGCCGAGGAGGACGGCCAGCGGGCACTCGATCATGACGTAGACCAGCGTGTTCGCCAGCACCTGGCGGAACAGCCCGTCGGCCCCCAGGTCCCGGTAGTTCTGGACGCCCACGAACTGCGTCGTGCCGGTCCGGCCCCAGCGCTCGAACGAGCCGAGGACGGAGACGACGAGCGGCCAGTAGGTGAACACGACCAGGAAGACCAGCGTGGGGGCGAGGAGGGCCAGCGCCAGGCCGGCCACTGCACGCCGCGGCCGGGGGCGCGCGAGGTCGGAGACGGCCAGCACGTCCGCCCGCGCTTCCAGCGTGGTCAATGCGCGCGCCTCCGGCTCCTTGCAGCGGCCAGCGCTCGAGAGCGCGGTGGTCAGCCCATCGCGCCCCCCGACTCACGATACGCGGCGACAGGCCGGGCTGACCGCGAGGGAACACTAGCACCGCGGCTCGGAACCCGTCAATCCGCGGGGTCGCCGGCCGCGGCTGGAGACGCTCGGTCTCGGGGTTTGCCTCGAGTGCGAGGGGCCCTTGACAGGGTTTCGCCGGCCGTGTTACGCAGGGATGAGCCCTGCGGGAATCGGACACCGACCTGAGCGTCGGAAGGGGTCGCTGGACAGGACGCCGGTCGATCGGGACCCCGCGTCCCGGAAGGCAGGCGGCCGGGCTCACCAGAGCCCCGCGAGCCCGTCAAAAATCCCCAGGGCCGGTTGACCGCGCTTAGGGGGCGGCAGGGCCTGGCTCCGGTCGGGTTTCGCCTGCCGCCCGTCCACCGCCCCGATCCGCGTCGCATGTCTGCGTCCTCGATCTGCTCGGGACCCGGCGCGGTGGTGCCCTCCCCCCCGGATCCTCGGCCGAGCGGCGGGTTGTCTCCGCTTCGTCCCTCAGGGGCGGGTGTCGGCGGGGCGGCCCTCGCCCGGCGGCAGGCCGGACGGCGGTCCGGCCCCCGGCTCACCCGCGAGGAAGACGCGGTCGAGGAAGTCCCGGAGGACGCGCGCGGTCGCGCCCCAAATGACGCTCTCCTCACAGGTGAAGAAGGCGATGCGGCGGGACGTGCCCTCCTGCTCCCACACCTCTTCCCGGAAGCAGGCCGGATCGAGGAGCCGCCGGACCGGCACCTCGACGATGCGCTCGATCTCGCGGCCGTCGGCGCACAATGTCGGCGCCGTCCGACAGAGCCCGACCACCGGTGTGATCACGAAGCGTGTCGTGGCCGTCTCCGCGTCGTCGAGGAGGCCGAGGACCTCGACGGCGCACGGATCGAGGCCGATCTCTTCCCGCGCCTCCCGGAGCGCGGTCTCGACGCGCGAGGCGTCGACGGTCTCGACGACGCCGCCGGGGAAGGAGAACTGGCCCTTGTGGTGGGGCACGGTCTCGGTCTTCTTGGTGAAGACCAGGTACGGCTCGTCGCCGTGATAGACGAGGAGGACCAGCACCGCTGCCGGCACCCGGTCGCCCGCCTCGAGGACCCGGCGCGGGCGCGCGGCCAGGACGGCCTCCACGCGCCGGCTGACGGCGCCGACGTCGAGCGTCATCGCCCGCCCGGGCCCGCGACGAGGCCGTCCCGGCCGCCCGCTACCCGGCCAGCTGGCTGTCGGTGAAAGCCGCCTGCCTCGCATCCGCAAGACCGCAACCGTGACCGGGTTCCACTCCGAGCGCCGGCTTCGCCGGCGCCACGCCCCGGGAGGTCCCTCAAAGGCGGCACCGCCTCCCTCGCGGGGCTAGCGCGCCTTGAAGACGGGCTTCCGCTTCTCGGCGAAGGCCTTCGGTCCCTCGACGGCATCCTCGGTGCCCCGCAGCGTGCCGGAGAGAAACGCCTCGAACCGGAGCCCATCCGCGAGCGGGAGTGACAGCCCGCGGATGACCGCCTCCTTGGCCGCCCGCACGGCCAGCGGTCCTCGCTCGCAGAGCGTCTCCGCCCACCGCCGCGCCGTCGGCATGAGCTCCGCCGGCGGGACCACCGCGTTCACCAGGCCGATCCGGTGGGCCTCGGCCGCCGGAATCGGCTCGGCCAGCAGGATCAGCTCCATCGCCTTCGCCAGCGGCACGGCGCGGGGGAGCCGCTGCGTCCCCCCCGCCCCCGGCATGATCGCCCAGCGGACCTCGGTGAGCCCGAACGTGGCGTGCTCGGCCGCCACACGCAGGTCGCACGCCAGCACCAGCTCCAGCCCGCCCGCCAGCGCGTGGCCGTTCACGGCCGCGACGAGCGGCTTCCAGATCTCCAGGCCGCGGGTGATCCCGCCGAGGCCGTAGTCGTTGTGGCCGCGGGGGCGGTCGGCCGCCAGCCCGTGGGCCCCCACCGTCTGGGGGATCATCTTCTTGAGGTCGGCCCCGGCCGAGAACGCCCGCTCCCCTGCGCCCGTGAGGATCGCCACCCAGGCATCGGCGTCGTCGCGGAAGCGGATCCACGCCTCGATGAGCGCCTGGTGCGTCTCCGGGTCGATCGCGTTCCTCGCCTCGGGGCGGTCGATCGTGATGGTGACGATGCGGTCTTTCTGCTCGTAGCGGATCGGCATCTCCCCTCCCCGGGTCGCCCCGCAGGGGTGGCGGCGCGGTCAGTGCTTGACGGGTCCGGTCCTGAGGACGTGCGAGTGGAGCTCGCGGCCGAGGAGCTGCTCGGCGAGGTGCCCCAGGGCGAGGAGGCGCCCCGGCTCGATCCCGGTCGGGACGCCCATCTCCTCGAGCATGGCCACGAGGTCCTCGGTACACGCGTTCCCCGTGAAGCCCGTGATCGTCGGGTACTGGCCTTCGGTGAACTTGGGGCGCCCGCCGACCCCGCCGATCGAGGCGTCGAAGTGCGTGACGCCGGCCCGGAGCGCGGCGACGCAGTTCGCCAGCGCGGTGCCGCGGGTGTCGTGGAAGTGCGCCACGCACGCCACGCCCGGCAGCTCGGCCCGCATCCGGGTGAAGAACGGCTCGACCTGTGACGGGTTCGCCATCCCGGTCGTGTCGCCGAAGAGCACTTCCTGGACCCCGAGGTCGGCATACCAGGCGGCCAGCGCGGCGACGGCCTCGTGCGGGACGTCGCCCTGGATCGGGCAGCCGAACGACGTCGCGATGCCGCCGATCACGCGCACGCCCTCCTTCAGGGCCCGCCGGCAGATCGCCTCGATCTCGGTTCGCGACTCGGCGATCGAGCGCTTCACGTTCGCCTGGTTGTGAGGCTCCGAGGCGGAGAGGATCGTGCCGATCGCGTCGGGACCGTAGCCCCGGTGGCAGTGCTCCAGGGCGCGGTCGAGACCCTTTTCGTTGGGCACGAGCCCGAGGTAGGCCACGCCGGGCCCTCGCCTGATCCGCCGCAGGACCTCTTCTGTGTCCGCGAACTGGGGAAGGTATCTGGGATGCGCGTACGACGCGGCCTCGATCTTGGGGAAGCCGGCGTCGGTGGCGGCGTCGATGAAGCGCACCTTGAGATCCGTGGGGACGAAGGCGTCCTCGTTCTGAAGCCCGTCGCGGGCGAGGCACTCGCAGAGGATGACCGCGCGGGGGTGGCTCAATGGCGGCGCCTCCGGCAGGATCGTGATTCGAGGATAGCCCGGGGCCTGCCGGCTTTCAAGGCACGCGCTCCTTGCCCGCGCGGCGCCGCCAGCGTAGACTCGCGCCCGTCGTGGGCGACGAGGAGCTGGCCATCGAACCGGGCCGGGCCGCCGATGCGCCGGCGGTCATCCGTCTCATCGGACGGGTGTTCGAGGAGTACGGCTTCGTGTACGAACCGGCCGAGGAGGTCCCGGACCTCCTGGCGTTCGACCGGCACTACGCGCCGCCGCAGGGCGGCTTCTTCGTCGTCCGCGCGGGGGGCGAGATCGTCGGCTCGGTCGGCGTCGAGCGCCTGCCGGACGGCGCGGCGGAGCTCCACCGCCTCTACCTCGCCGCCGAGCTCCGGGGCCGGGGGCTCGGCCGGGCGCTGGTCGAGGCCGTGCTCGCCTGGTGCCGGACGGCGGGCATCCGCCACCTCGTCCTCTGGTCCGATACCCGCTTCGACCGCGCGCACGGGCTCTACGAGCGGATGGGATTCGCGCGGACCGGCGAGCGCGCCCTTGCCGACGTCAACCAGAGCCGCGAGTATCGCTACGAGCGCGACCTCTGACGCCTGTGCCTCGCGCCGGCCACCGGGGGCGAGCGGTCGGGGCGGGGGCCGGTCAGGGAACCAGGATCTGGAGCGTCTTGGTGCGCGCGGTCAGGTACCGGTAGGTGGTCGCCCCGGCCGAGACCGCGGCGCGAAGCGAGGTGAGCGCTTCGCCGCCCGGAGGTCGTGCGATGCGACATCACTCGGTCGGGGGACGGTCGCGCCGGGACCCGAGACGGCCCGGCCGCCGCCGGGTGGGGACGGCGCCCCGGACGCGCCGCCGCGGCCGGGGACGGCTCGGCGAGATCACGAGCGACCGGTCTCCCGTGACGGATCCGCCCGAGGGCGAGGGCGCCGCCCCCAGCCGGCGCGGCCGCGCGTTCGCGTCTCGAAGCTGGGCCAGCGCCTCGGTGAGCACCCCGACGGCGAAGCTTCCCACCTCGAGCCACTGCTCGAGCCTCTGTCGTCTCATCGTCCCTCCCTGCCGATCATCGGACGACGCGCGCCCCGACCTCCTCCACCACGCGGGCCATGACCTCGCCCGCCTTCCCCGGGATGACGACGTCGGCGAGGTGGTCGAGCCGCGTCGCCGTCAGGTTCACGACGACGAGGCGTGCCCCTGCCTCCTTCGCGTAGAGCGGCATGTAGGCTGCCGGGTAGACCACGAGCGACGAGCCGACGACGAGGAAGCAGCCCGCGGCACGCGAGCGCGCCTCGGCGAGCTGCGTCTCGCGTGGCGGCATGGGCTCGCCGAAGAGCACCGTGTAGGGCTTGATGATGCCGCCGCACCCGCGGCAGTCGGGGACCGCCTCACCGGCCTCGAGGCGCTCCTGGATCTCGTCGCGGCCGCACGTGCTCCCGCAAGCGAGGCACCGGACGCGCGTCGCGTTCCCGTGGAGCTCGATCACCTTCTCCGGCGGCAGGCCCGCCCGCTGGTGGAGGTTGTCGACGTTCTGCGTGATCACGCAGTCGAGGAGGCCCAGCCGGTCGAGCGCGGCGATGGCGTGGTGCGCGGCGTTCGGCTGGGCGGCCCGGACGGTCGCGTAGAGCTCGCGGCCGAGCGCCCAGTACCTCCGCCGGCCCTGGTCCGACTCCAGGAACTTCTGGTAGGAGACGTCGTCCGGATCGTAGCGGGCCCAGAGGCCGGTCGGACTGCGGAAGTCCGGGATGCCCGATTCGGTCGAGACCCCGGCGCCCGTGAAGACGACCAGGGGTCCGGCCGTCGCCACGAGGCGCGCCGCGCGCTCGATCAGCTCGTCCATGGGGCGTGGGTGGGGGCGTCGCTCGGTCCGAGCCTACCAGAGCCCCGGCGACGCGGACCTAGAGAATTCCGCCGGTGGGCTCAGCGCGGAAACCCCAGGGCGTCCAGACAGTCGATCCCGTCGCGATGCCCGAGGTCGAGGAGACGCCCGAGCCGCCGGCCGTCGAAGTCGAGGGGGCGCAGCCGCAGCGGCTCCGACGGCCGGAGGACCCGGGTCTCCACCGTGGGGTAGCGCAGGCGCGCCAGCTCGGCGTCACGCAGGATCTCCCGGGAGAGCGCGATCTCGAACGCCCGCTCGAGGACCGGCTGCACGGTCGCCTCGGTCGGTGGATCGCTCTCGTAGCCCAGCACGACGAGCAGCCGGTCGACCGGATACGCCTCGAGCAGCTCGAGCGTGGGGGCCCGCTGGACGATGCCGCCGTCCACGAGGAGCCCGCCCTCGTAGGGGACCGCGGGGAAGAGCGCGGGCACCGTGGCGCTCGCCATCAGGGCGTCCACGGTCACGCTGGCATTGTCGAACCGCCGCGGCTCGCCGGAGAGCAGGTCGGCCGCGAGGACGAGGAGCCGGACGGGCGACTCCCGCACGCGGGCGAGATCCAGACGCTCCTCGATCGTGTGCCGGAGCGGCGTCGGGTCCAGCAGGCCGCGGACGTCCCGGAAGTAGCCCAGGGCGAGCCAGCCGGGCAGGAGCCCCCCCAGGACGGTGACGGCCGGGTAGCGGAAGACGTCCTCGCGACGCAGGCCGCGCCAGAGCGCGGCCAGCGCCGGCTCCTCGCGGGCGGCGACCATCACGGCATTGAGCGCGCCGGAGGAGGTCCCGGCCACGGCCGCGGGCACGACGCCGCGCTCGCGCAGCGCCAGGGCGAGCCCCGCCTCGTACGCCGCCTTGGCCCCGCCCCCGGCGAAGACGAGGCCGAGCCGCGGGCCGCTCGGCGGGGCCCCCGTCGGCTCGCACCCCCGCACCCCCCCCGCGGTACCGGCAGGCGGCCCGGCGAGGGCCAGATGCGCGAGAACCGCAAGCGACACGACCACGCTGAGCCCTGGCCTGATCGCGCGCATCGTCGAACCTGCTCCGAGCGCCGGCTTGGCCGGCGCAA
>JBIOTN010000189.1:0-36149 GCA_044866005.1 Candidatus Rokuibacteriota bacterium
CGGCGGGGATCGATGCTGGCTCGACCGTGGACTCTCTTTCGAGCGGCGGCTTCGCCGCCGCAACGGCGGGGGGGCATCGGGGGGGTCTCCCGAGACCCCCCCGAAACAACTAGGCCCGCTCCGGGCCGGCGCCCAGCCGGCATCGCGCCCGCCATGTTCGTCGACGAGGTCGAGATTCAGATCAAGGCCGGTGACGGAGGGCGGGGGTGCGTGAGCTTTCGCCGGGAGAAGTACGTGCCGCGCGGCGGCCCCGACGGCGGGGACGGCGGCCGGGGCGGGTCCGTCTTCCTCGAGGCGGACGAGGGCTTGACCACGCTCCTCGACTTCCGCTACCGCCGGCAGTATGCGGCCCGGCGCGGCGGACACGGTCAAGGGTCCGACAAGCACGGCGCCAATGCCCCCCACCTCGTGCTCCGGGTGCCCGTCGGCACGGTGGTCCGGGAGCGCGACACCGGGCTCCTGCTCGGCGAGCTGACCGCTCAGGGTGAACGCCTCCTGGTCGCGGCCGGCGGGCGTGGCGGTCGCGGCAACGCCGCCTTCGCGACCTCCACCCGGCGGACGCCCCGGGTGGCCGAGCCGGGCACCCCCGGCGAGGAGCGCCGGCTCGCCCTCGAGCTGAAGCTCCTCGCCGACGTCGGTGTGGTCGGCTTCCCCAATGCTGGCAAGTCCACGCTGGTCTCCCGCTTGTCGGCGGCGCGGCCGAAGGTCGCCGGCTACCCGTTCACGACCCTCGTGCCCACGCTCGGCCTGGTGCGGCTCGACGACGAGCGGAGCTTCGTGATCGCCGACATCCCCGGCCTCATCCCCGGCGCGGCGGAGGGGAAGGGGCTCGGGCTCCGGTTCCTCCGACACGTCGAGCGGACGCGCGTCCTCGTCCACCTGATCGACCTCGACCCGGCCACCGGGCGCGATCCCGCGGAGGACTGGCGCCTCCTCCAGCGGGAGCTCGGGGAGTACTCGCCCGAGCTCGCCGCGCGCCCGCAGCTGATCGTCGCGAACAAGACCGACCTCGACGGGAGCGCACCCCGCCTGGCGCAGCTCGAGACCCTCGCCCGTCGCCACGGCCTGCCGCTCCTCGCGATCTCGGGGCGGACGGGCCAGGGGCTCGATGCGCTGCGGACGCGGCTCGGCGCGCTCCTCGAGGCCCACCCCGTGCGCCGGTTGACCCGCGCCCTCGGATGACCCGGATGACCCGGACGCTGCCGCCGCTGCGGCGGGTGGTGGTGAAGGTCGGGAGCGGGCTCATCGCCGATCCGGGCCGCGGCCCGGATCCCGCGCGGATCGGCCGGCTCGCCGCCGACGTGTCGGCCCTCGCCGCGCGGCCTCTCGAGGTCGCCCTGGTCTCGTCCGGCGCCATCGCCGCCGGCACGGCCCGCCTCGGGCTCCGTGAGCGCCCGCGCTCGATTCCGGAGAAGCAGGCGGCCGCGGCCGCGGGGCAGGTCGCGCTCATGTGGCACTACGAGCAGGCGTTCGCGGCCCACGGCCGGCGCGTGGCCCAGGTCCTCCTCACGCAGGAGGACATCAGCCACCGCTCGCGCTATCTCAACGCGCGGAACACGCTCCTGGCCTTGCTCGGGTACGGCGTCCTGCCGATCGTCAACGAGAACGACACCGTCGCGGTCGACGAGATCAAGGTCGGCGACAACGACAACCTCGCCGCGCTCGTCGCGTACCTCGTCGAGGCCGACCTGCTGGTGCTCCTGAGCGACACCGACGGGCTCTACACCGGCGACCCGTACCGGGACCCCGGCGCGCGGCGGATCGAGAGCGTCGAGGCCGTCACGCCCGAGATGGAGCGGCTGGCGGGGGCGCAGGGCCCCCTGGGGACGGGCGGGATGGTCACGAAGCTCCAGGCCGCGCAGAAAGCGATGGCCGCCGGCATCCCGATGGTCATCGCGGACGGCCGCACGGCCGGCGTGCTGGAGGCCCTCGTCCGGGGGGAGTCGGTCGGCACCTTCTTCCAGCCCCGGGCCGACCGGCTCGCCGCGCGGAAGCGCTGGATCGCCTTCGCCATCGCGCCCCAGGGTGTCCTGGAGGTGGACGCGGGCGCCCGCCAGGCCCTGGTCGTCGGCGGCAAGAGCCTCCTGCCCTCGGGGGTCGTGAAGGTCGAGGGCGAGTTCGCCGCGGGGGACGCCGTGGGCCTCCGGGACGCCGAGGGGCGCGAGTTCGCCCGGGGGATCGTCAACTACGACGCGCGCGAGGTCGCGCTCCTGCGCGGGGCGAAGACGAGCGACATCGAGCGGCTGCTCGGCTATCGGGTGCTCGACGAGGTGATCCACCGCGACAACCTCGTCATCCTCTGAGCGTGGTACTCTAAAGGACACCGCGATGGCCACGAACGTGCGCGAGCTGGTCGAGGGGCGCGCCCGGGCGGCGCGGGCCGCGGCCCGCGCGCTCGCGCTCGCCTCGAGCAAGGTGAAGAACGACGCGCTGCTCGCGATGGCGCGCGGGCTCGAGGAGAAAGCGGCCGCGATCATCGAGGCCAACCGCGCCGACCTGGAGCGGGCGCGGGGCCGGGGCCACCCGCGAGCCTTCCTCGACCGGCTGACGCTCACCGACGCGCGCATCGAGGACATGGGGGCGGGGATCCGCCAGGTGGCGACGCTTCCCGACCCCGTCGGCGAGACGGTCCGGACGTGGCGCCGTCCCAACGGGATGGAGGTCGGACGCGTCCGGGTCCCCCTGGGCGTCATCGGCATCATCTACGAGAGTCGCCCGAACGTGACCGCGGACGCCGCGGCGCTCTGCGTGAAATCGGGCAACGCGTGCGTCCTGCGCGGCGGCCGGGAGGCGCTCGAGTCGAACGCGGTGATCGCGGCGATCCTGGGCAAGGGGCTGGAGAAGAGCGGGCTGCCCGCCGAGGCGATCGGGTTCATCGACGTGCCCGACCGCCAGGCGGTCGACGCGCTCCTGACCCTCGACCGGTACGTCGATCTCATCGTGCCGCGGGGAGGGGAAGCGTTCGTCCGCATGGTGGCGGAGCGGGCGACCATCCCGGTCCTCAAGCACGACAAGGGTCTCTGCCACGTCTACGTCGACGCCGACGCGGACCTCGCCATGGCGGCCGGGATCGCCTTCAACGCCAAGGTCCAGCGGCCGGGCGTCTGCAACGCCATGGAGACGCTCCTCGTGCACGCGGCGGTGGCGGCCGCCTTCCTGCCCGCGGCGGCGGCGCGCTTCCAGGAAGCCGGCGTCGAGCTGCGCGGCTGTCCCCGCACGCGCGAGCTGGTGCCCTGGGCGAAGCCGGCAACGGACGAGGACTGGAGCACGGAATACCTGGACCTCGTCCTCGCGGTCCGCGTGGTGGACGACTTCGACGCCGCCGTCGCGCACATCCGGGATTACGGCTCCGGTCTCGCCGAGGCGATCGTCACGCGGGACTACGGGCGGGCGCGGCGCTTCCTCAGCGAGGTGGACGCGGCCTGCGTGCTGGTCAACGCCTCCACCCGGCTCTGCGACGGCAACCAGTTCGGGATGGGCGCCGAGCTCGGCATCTCCACCTCGAAGCTCCATGCCCGCGGTCCCGTGGGCGTCGAGGAGCTGACCACGACGAAGTTCGTCGTGCTGGGCTCGGGGCAGCTCAGGGAGTAGCCGGCGGCGTGCGCCAGCTCTGAGCGCCGCATGGCCGAGTTGCGGCTGGGTGTCCTCGGCGGGACGTTCAATCCGATCCACCTCGGCCACCTCGTCCTGGCCGAATCCTTCCGCGAGCGTCTCGGGCTCGACCGGCTCCTCTTCGTGCCCGCCGGCCTGCCGCCGCACAAGGACGCGACGCACATCGCCCCGGCGCTCGACCGTTACGCGATGGTGAGCCTCGCGGTCGCCGGGCACCCCGCGTTCGCGGCCTCCGACCTGGAGCTCCGGCGCCCCGGCGCCTCCTACACCGTCGACAGCGTCGAGGCGCTGGCCGGCGAGTGGCCCGGGGCCCGGCTGTTCCTCCTGATGGGGAGCGACACGTTCCTCGACCTTCCCACCTGGCGGACGCCGGAGCGCCTCACGACCTGGGCGACGCTCGCCGTCGGCCACCGCGCGGGGAGCGAGTTCGCGCCGAAGGGGCCCGAGGCCTGCGCCGTGCTCGAGCGGCTGGGCGGGCTCCGGTGGGAGCGCCTGGCGTCGCGCGGGCCCGCGGGGGTGGACGCGACCCCGCCCGGCGCGATCCTGCTGGTCGAGACGCGCTCGCTGCCCGTGTCGGCCCGGGAGATCCGTCAGCGGGTCGCGGCAGGCGGGAGCGTCCGCTACCTCGTGCCCCTCGCCGTCGCCGACTACATCGCGCAGCACCGCCTCTACGGCGACCGCGCCTGACGCGGAGTCGCCACGCCCGCCGAGCGCGTTTCTTGTCGCTGACCGCCGCCTCGAAGGCCCGCCTGGGCGCTTCCGCCGCGCTCGCCAAGAAGGCGGAGTCCTTGCTCGTGCTCGACCTCCAGTCGCTCTCCACGATCGCGGACTACTTCGTCATCTGCTCCGGGAACTCCACGACGCAGCTCCGCACCATCGCCGACGCGATCGAGCAGAGCCTGAAGGCCGAAGGGTGTCAGGTCTTCCACCGCGAGGGATTGCCCGAGTCGGGCTGGATGCTGCTCGACTACGGGGACGTCGTCGTGCACGTCTTCCTCCCGGAGACGCGGCGGTTCTACGCCCTGGACCGGCTGTGGGGCGACGCGCCGGAGGTGCCGATCGAAGCGTAGCGGCGAGAGGCGCGCGAGAGTTTTTTGCGGCTAGACACCCCCGGGGTCCCGTGCTAACGTCCCTCTACCCTAATGCTCGAGTCGCCGAAGGGAGGAGGCATCCGGCGCATGAAGATAAAAAAAGATCGACTCACCCAGTTTCGAAAGACGCTGCTGGCCAAGCGGCGCCAGCTCGAGGACGAGGTCGGCCGGAGCGCGCTCTACGGCAAGGGGCAGGAAGATTCGATCAAAGACCTCGGGGACCAGGCGACCACCGCGTACACGCGTGAATTCCTCTTCGAGCTCGGCAACGGAGATCGCCGGCTGCTCAAGGAGGTCATGATCGCGCTCCGGAAGCTCGACGAGGGCGGCTTCGGCGAGTGCGAGCGCTGCGGCGACCCGATCGCCGAGAAGCGGCTCGAGGCGCTGCCCTTCGCGCGCTACTGCATCGGCTGCCAGCGGCTGATCGAGCAGGAAGACAAGGCCGCGACCGGTTAGTCGTCGTTTTCGGAGGGCACGTCCGCCCTCCGCGAGCCTCCCCCCGGGCTTGGGCGGGCGCGCGGGGAGCGCTTCGGACAGCCGTTCGGTCCGCCCGGCACGGCCGAGGTGCCCTCCACGCCTGGCGCGTCGTCGGCGAGTCGAGGGATGAGCGGCTGGCTCGGCGCGCTCCTCGACCTCGTCTTCCCCGCCGTCTGTCCGGTGTGCGGGGCGCGGTCGGACGACCCCCCGCACCGTCCCTTCTGCGCCCGCTGCTGGGCCGACCTGCCCCTCCTTCCGGGGTCGGGATGCGCCATCTGTGGCCGTCTCTTTCCCGGGCTGCCCCCCGCGCTGCCCTGTGACGGCTGCCGGCGGGCCCCGCCCCCCGTGGGGTTCGCGCGCGCGGTCGGCGCGTACCGCGACGGCCTGCGGGCGGCGATTCACGCGCTCAAGTACGGGCGCCGGACCGTCGTGGCCCGCCCCCTCGCCGCGCTCCTCGCCGACGCGGGGGCGCGCCTCTTGCCGACGGCGCCGGGCACAGGCCCCGGCGACCTGATCGACGCGCTCGTTCCGGTGCCGCTCCACCCCGCGCGGCTCGCCGAGCGCGGGTTCAACCAGGCCGAGCTGCTCGCCGCGCCCTGCGCCCGAGCCTGGCAGCGTCCGCTCCTCGCGCACGCCCTCCTCCGCCGCCGGCCCACGCGCCCGCAAACGGAGCTCGACGCCGCGGCTCGGCGCGAGAACGTCGCAGGCGCCTTCGCCGTCGCGCGGCCGGAGGAGGTCCGCGGCCGACGGCTGCTCCTCGTGGACGATGTCCTCACCACGGGCGCCACCGCCTGGGCGGCGGCGCGCGCGCTCCGGCAGGGCGGAGCCGCCGCCGTCGGCGTCCTCGTGCTCGCCCGGGTGACCGACCCGTGAGCGGCCTCGCGGTTGACGCTCCTCGCGCCCGGCTCCTATAATGGCTTTCGTGGACGGTTGAGTCCCTCGCGTTCCCCGCACGCCCCGAGTCAACCTCCGGTCCCGCACAAGGAGTAGGCACGTATGGCGCTCAAGGTCGGTATCAACGGCTTCGGACGCATCGGTCGGGTCTTCTTCCGCGCGGCCTGGGGGACACCGGACCTCGAGATCGTGGGCGTGAACGACCTGGCCGACGCGGCGACGCTGGCGCACCTCCTGAAGTACGATTCCGTCCACGGCATCTATGGCGCGGAGGTGGTCGCCAAGGGCGAGGCCTTCTTCGTGGATGGCCGGCAGGTCCGGGTCACTGCCCAGAAGGACCCGACCGCGCTCCCCTGGAAGGAGCTCGGCGTCGACGTCGTCGTCGAGTCGACCGGCGTCTTCCGCGACAAGGCCGGCGCAGGCAAGCACCTCCAGGCCGGGGCGCGGAAGGTCATCATCACGGCGCCGGCGAAGGACCCGGACGTCACCGTGGTGCTCGGGGTCAACGAGGCGGCCTACGATCCGGCCCGGCACCACATCGTCTCCAACGCCTCCTGCACGACGAACTGCCTGGCCACGGTGACGAAGGTCCTGCTCGACCGCTTCGGCGTGCGCCGGGGGTTCATGTCGACCGTCCACAGCTACACGAACGATCAGCCCATCCACGACTTCCCGCACAAGGACCTGCGCCGCGCGCGGGCCGGCGCGGTCTCCATGATCCCCACCACCACCGGCGCGGCGACCGCGGTGGGGCTCGTGCTCCCCATGCTCAAGGGCAAGCTCGACGGGATCGCCATCCGCGTGCCGACGGCGAACGTCTCGGTGGTGGACCTCACGGCGGAGCTCGAGAAGCCGGCGACGGTGGAAGCCGTGAACGACGCCTTCCGCGCCGCGGCCGCCGGTCCCCTCAAGAAGATCCTCGCGTACACGGACGAGGAGCTCGTGTCGGCCGACTTCAACGGCAACCCGCACTCCTCGATCGTCGACGGCCCCTCGACCGCGCTGATCGACGGCGGCCTCGTCAAGGTGCTCGCCTGGTACGACAACGAGTGGGGCTATTCCTGCCGGGTGCGGGACCTCGTGCTGTACATGGGCCGGTCGCTGTAGCGGGCGGCGCGCCGCGCGGGGGTCCCGCCGATGGCGAAGCGGACGATCCAGGAGGTCGAGCTCGGCGGTCGCCGCGTCTTTCTCCGCGTCGACTTCAACGTGCCGCTCTCGCGTGACGGCACGGTGGCCGAGGACGCCCGGATCCGGGCGACGCTGCCCACCATCGAGCTCGCCCGGAAGGCCGGCGCGCGCCTGGTCCTGGCCTCCCACCTCGGCCGGCCGAAGGCGCAGCCGGACCCCCGACTCTCGCTGCGGCCGGTCGCGGCGCGCCTCGGCGAGCTCCTGGGCGAGTCCGTCCCCGTGGCGCCCGATTGCATCGGGCCGGCCGTCGAGGCGGCCGCCCGCGCGCTCCAGCCCGCGCGCCTCCTGCTCCTGGAAAATCTGCGCTTCCACGCCGGCGAGGAGGCGAACGATCCGGCCTTCGCGAAAGGGCTCGCCGGCCTGGCCGACGTCTACGTGAACGACGCGTTCGCGGCCGCCCATCGAGCCCACGCCTCGACGGAGGGGATCACGCGCTTCCTGCGCCCGGCCGTCGCCGGGCTCCTCATGAAGCAGGAGCTCGAGACCCTCGGCCGCATCCTGGAGGCGCCGGCGCGGCCGCTCACGGCGATCCTGGGGGGGGCCAAGGTCTCGGACAAGCTCGGGCTCGTCGACGCCCTCCTCGGGCGCGTGAACCGTCTGCTCGTCGGCGGCGGCATGGCCTTCACCTTCCTCAAGGCGCAGGGCCGGGAGGTCGGGCGCTCGCTCCTCGAGGTCGACCTCGTCCCCGCCGCGGCCCGGCTGCTCGAATCGGCGACGCGGCGGGGCGTCGAGCTGACCTTGCCCGTCGACGTGGTCGTCGCCGCGGACCCCGAGGCGGCGGCCGGGGAGACCGTGCCGGTCGGCGCCATCCCGGCCGAGCGGATGGGACTCGACATCGGCCCGGGGACCCTCAGCGTCTTCGCGGCGGCGATCCGCGAGAGCCGGACCGTCGTCTGGAACGGCCCGATGGGGGTCTTCGAGCGCGCCCCCTGGGCCGCGGGGACGCTCGGGGTCGCCCGCGCCGTCGCCGACGCGCCCGGCCTCACCGTCGTCGGCGGCGGGGACACGGTCGCGGCGATCGAGCGGGCCGGGGTGGCCGGGCGCATCGGGTACGTCTCGACCGGCGGTGGCGCCTTTCTCGAGTACCTGGAGGGGCGGAGCTTGCCGGGCGTCGCCGCCCTGGACGACGTGCCGTGCGGATAACCGTCGCATCTCGGCGTCTGGCATCACGGCCGGGCCGCGCTCGGCCTGCGGCCTCGCGGCCGTCCCGCCCTCTGGGGCCCTCGGCGCGCCTCGAGTCCTCGCCTGGGAGGAGGCAGGCCCGAGCCGGTCGCCGAAGGGCGAGCGGCGCGGCTTTGCCGCGAGGGCCGTCGGAGGGGGGCAACGCCCCCCGCCGAGAAAAGTAACGGCGGTGCGGGAGCCGAGGGTCGTCGCCAACTGGAAGATGCACACGACGCTGGCCGAGGCGCGGGCGCTGGCCCAGGCGGTCCGGGAGGCCTGCGACGGCTGGGTCGGGGTGCGGGTCGTGCTCTGTCCCCCCTTCACGGCCCTCGCCACCGTCGGGCAGGCGCTCGCCGGATCCACGATCGGCCTCGGCGCGCAGGACGCGCACTGGGAGGCGGCCGGCGCCTTCACGGGCGCCGTCTCGCCGTCCCAGCTCCGCGACCTCGGGGCCGAGGTCGTGATCCTGGGCCACTCCGAGCGGCGTCAGCACTTCGGTGAGACGGACCCGGTGGTCCAGCGGAAGGTCGCGGCGGCTCTCGCCCACGGGCTCACGCCGCTCGTCTGCGTCGGCGAGACGGTGGCCGAGCGCGCGGCCGGGACGACGGCCCAGGTCGTGGCGCGGCAGCTCCGCGCCGCGCTCGACGGCCGGGCGGCGGCGGAGATCCGGCGCTGCTGGGTGGCCTACGAGCCGGTCTGGGCGATCGGCACGGGGCAGACGGCCACCCCGGCCCAGGCCGCCGAGGTCCACGGCCAGCTCCGGGACCTGCTTCGAGAGCTGGCCGGTGCCCCGGTCGCCGAGCGCTGCCCGATCCTCTATGGTGGAAGCATCAAACCTGATAACATGCCTGCGCTCATGGCCGAGGCCGAGGTGGACGGCGGCCTGGTCGGCGGGGCGAGCCTCAAGGCGACCGACTTCGTCGCGATCGTCCGGGCCGCGCTCGAGGCGAAAGGCCGCGCGGCCACGGCCGCGCGCTGAACTCCAAAGGAGCCCGACGTGTACGCTCTGCTCGTGGCCCTGCACGTGCTCGTCTCGGTCGCCATCATCGCGATCGTCCTCCTCCAGGCGGGCAAGGGGGCCGACATCGGTTCCGCGTTCGGTGGCGGCGGCAGCCAGGCGGTGTTCGGCTCGATGGGCACGCCCACGATCCTCGGCAAGATCACGACCACCGTCGCGATCATCTTCATGCTGACGTCTTTCAGCCTGGCGCTGCTCTCCGCGCGGCACAGCTCGGTGGTGCCTTCGACCGTGCCCGCCACGACGCCCGAGGCGCCGGCGGCACCCGCGGGCTCGCCGGCTGCGCCGCCCGCGCAGCAGTAGACGGGCCGCTCGCTCGCCACGGGGAGCCGCGCCGCCTGAGCACCGCCGTCGAGAACCGCCCGGCCCCCCGGACGCCCCACCGCAGCGGGATGCTGAAGAAGGACGCCAACGGCGAGAGCCCCCTCGCGCGAGGAACGAAGCGCTCCGGGCGCGGGCTTCGCCCGCGCACCCCTCCCCGGGGAGGCATCGGAGGGGGGCAGAGCCCCCCATCCGAGAGATCGAGCTAGATGCCCTCGAAGAAGCTCCTGCTCGTCGCCGCGCCGACGCTCGTGAGCCTGTTCCTCCTCCAGTCCTATCTCTGGGTCCCGACCTTCGACGACCAGGCGCGCGGGGACGCAGGCCGCCTGACGCGGTACATCAGCGGCGGCATCGGCGACGCCGCGATCCTGAACCCGACGCTCTCGGCCGACTCGGCGTCGAGCGAGATCAACGGGCTCGTCTTCGAAGGACTCATCGACCGGGACGCCGATCTCTCCTTCCGCGGCCGCCTCGCCGAGTCCTGGCGGGTCTTCGAGGAGGCCTACCTCGTCGCCGACCCGACCCTGCGCCTCGGCGACGGCGTCCCGGCGGACCCGCAGGCGCTCCGGGCGCGGATCGAGGCGGCCGCCGCCCGGGGCGCGCTGGGACGTCTGGACGCGGTCGAGGTCCTCCCCGGGGGCGCCGAGACCGTCCGGGTGCCGGACCCGGCGGCGCCGCCGCCGGGCGCGGGGGCGGCCCCGCCGACGGTCGCCGTCGCCGTCCGGCGGCCGGCCCGCCTCAAGCTCACGCTGGCCGAGGTCGACCAGGACCTCTTCACGAAGCTCGACCGGCTGCTCGGCGGCTACGTCGGCCGCCTCGACCCGACCCGCTACCTTCAGGGGCCGCCGGCCGCCGTCCAGGCCCACGCCGCGGACCTGGTCCCCGTGACCGAGCACAACCCGGTGATCCGCTTCAGGCTCCGCCCCGGCGTCCTCTTCCACGACGGCCGCGAGGTGACGTCGAGAGACGTGAAGTTCACGTACGAGACGATCATGGATCCGCGGAACCTGTCGCCGCGGGTCCCCGACTTCGAGCCCGTCAAGGCCGTCGAGCCGACCGGGACGCACGAGGTGCGGGTCGTCTACAAGCGGCTCTTCCAGCCCGGCTTCGAGAGCTGGGGCATGGGGATCCTGCCCGAGCACCTGCTCAATCGCGAGGCGCTCCGCCGGGAGGCGCAGACGCTGGGCCGTGACCCCGCCAAGTACACCGTGCGCGACGCCCGCTTCAACCGCGCCCCGGTGGGGTCGGGCCCGTTCCGCTTCGTCGCCTGGCGCAGCGACGAGTTCGTCCGGCTCGCGCGGTTCGAGCGGTACTGGGAGGGGCCGCCCCGCTTCGAGGCCTACTACATGCGCGTGCTGCCCGATCCCGTGACCCTGGAGATGACCTTCTACGCGGGGACCACCGACACCTACGGCGTGCAGCCGCACCAGGTCGCGCGGCTCCGGAACGACCCGCGCTTCCACACCTTCTCCGGGCTCGCCCTCGGCTACACCTACGTCGGCTACAACATGCGGCGGCCGCCCTTCGACGACGTCCGGGTCCGCCGGGCGCTGGGGATGGCGATCAACGCGCAGGAGATCATCGACTACGTCCTCTACAAGCAAGCCGAGCGGACGACCGGGCCGTTTCCCAAGCAGACCGACTTCTACGACCCCGACGTCCGGCCGTTGCCCTACGACCCGGCCGGCGCGCTGCGGCTCCTGGAGGAGGCGGGCTACCGCAAGAACGCGGCCGGCTGGCTCGAGAAGAACGGCCGCCCCCTGGCGTTCACGCTGATCACCAACCACGGGAACGAGACGCGCAAGGCGATCATGACCATCGCCCAGAACGCGTGGCGGCGGCTCGGCATCCAGGTCGAGGCGCTGACGCTCGAGTGGGCGGTCTTCATCAAGGAGAAGGTCAACAAGTCCGACTTCGACGCGGTCGTGCTGGGCTGGGCGATGGGGCTCGACCCGGATCTCTACCAGATCTTCCACTCGAGCCAGACGGGCGAGTTCCAGCTCAACTTCGTCGGCTACAAGAGCGCCCGCGCGGACGAGCTGATCGTCCGGATCCGGCAGGAATACGACCCCGCCCGGCAGGTCGCGATGGCCCGCGAGCTCCACCGTCTGATCCACGCGGACCAGCCCTATACGTTCCTCTACGTCGGCAAGTGGACCGCGCTCCTCGACCGGAAGATCGTGCGGCTCGTGCGATACGACGACGGGAAGCCCGTCTACGCCCCCATCGTCCCCACGAAGCTCGGTGGATTCACGTTCCACTTCAACGAGTGGATCAAGACGCCACGGCCCGTGGAGCTCGCGCCGAGCTGAGCGTCGCCCGGTGTTCAGCTTCGTCCTCCGGACCGCGTGGAAGAAGCTCTGGACGCTCTTCTTCGTCTCCATCATCTCGTTCGCGGTCATCCATCTCGCCCCCGGGGATCCCAGCCAGATCGACCCCATGAACCCCCGGTTCACGAAGGAGCAGCTGCAGCGCTACCGCGCGGCGTTCGACCTGGACAAGCCGCTGCCGGTCCAGTACTCGCGCTTCTACTGGCGGCTCTTCGGCGGCGAGCTGCGCTCGTTCAAGGACAACCAGCCGGTCATGCCGAAGATCCTGACGCGCGCGCTGAACAGCCTGCCCCTCTTCGTGGTCGACGCGATCATCGTGTGGTGCTTCGCCTTCCCGCTCGGCATCTCGGCGGCGGTGCGGCGGAACTCGCGGTTCGACAAGGTCACCACGGTCCTGGTCTTCGCGCTGATCTCGATTCCGGGCTTCTACCTCTCCTACCTGGCGATCATCGTCGTCGTCCGGAGCCTCCAGGTGGACGTGTTCGGCCTCCAGACGTTCGGGCGGGAGGGCATCGGCTGGGTCGGCTGGTTGATGGACCGGACCTGGCACCTGGTGCTCCCCTCGGTGCTCGGGGCCACGGCGGGGATCGCCGTGCTCTCGCGTTACGTGCGCTCGCAGATGCTCGAGGTGGTCGGCTCGGACTACGTGCGCACGGCCTGGGCGAAGGGCCTGCCCGACGACCAGGTCCTCTACGGGCACGCGCTGAGCAACGCCCTCCTGCCGTTCGTGACGATGTTCGGGCTCCTCCTGCCCGGGCTGATCGGTGGCAGCGTGATCTTCGAGACGATCTTCGCGTGGCCCGGGATCGGGCGCCTGGCCTACGAGGCGGTGCTCACCCGCGACTACCCCGTCGTCATCTCGCTCGGGTTCCTCGCCTCCGTGCTGACCCTGATCGGCACCCTGGTGTCCGACCTGCTCTACATGGTCGTGGATCCGCGCATCCGCCTCTGACGCCATGGCCGCGGTGCTCGCCACCACCCCCGCCGAGGCGCAGGCCGCCGCCGCGCGGCGAAGTCTCTCGCCGGGCCGCCTCGCGTGGCGCGTCTTTCTGCGGGACCGCGCGGCCGTCGCCGGCATGGTCGTCGTGCTCGCGTTCTTCGGGACCGCGGTGGCCGGGCTCGCGCTCACCAAGGGGGCGGCGCCCGTGCTGGACCCCCGGGAGGTCCGGCTGCCGGACAAGCTCCTGCCCCCCTGGAGTCGCCCGCACGCCGAGGTGGTCCCCGCCGCGAGCCAGCCGCGGCTCGGAGTCTACCTCTTGGGAACGGACGAGCTCGGCCGCGACGTCTTCGCGCGGATGCTGGAGGGCGCCTTCGTCTCGCTCGCGGTCGGGTTCGTCGCCGTCGGCATCGCGGTCGCGATCGGCTGCCTCCTCGGCGGCATCGCGGGCCACTACGGCCGGACCCGGGTGCCCGCCCCCGCGTGGCTCGTCGGCGGGGCGGGGCTCGCCGTGCTGGCGGCGGTCGGCGCCGCGCTCGGCCGGGGGGCCGGGCGCGCCGACGTCGCCCTCTGGGCGGCGCTGGGGATCCTGATGCTGGGGACCGGCCTCGCCGGGTTGCTCCTGCGCCGCCCGTTCGTGCTCACCGTGGACACGCTGATGGCGGGGCTGATCGACCTGATGCTCTGCATTCCGACCTTCTTCCTCATCCTGATCGTCATCGCCGTCCTCCGCCCCTCGATCTGGAACATCATGTTCGTCATCGGCGTCACGAGCTGGATGGGAACGGCGCGATTCGTCCGAGCGGAGATCCTCTCGCTGCGGGAGCAGGAGTTCGTCCAGGCGGCGACGGCGATGGGGACGTCCGGACCGCGGACGATCCGTCGGCACCTCCTGCCGAACGCGGTCGCCCCGGTGCTGGTGTCCGCGACGCTGGGGATCGCGGGCGCGATCCTCACGGAGTCCGCCCTGTCGTTCCTCGGCTTCGGGGTCCCGCCGCCGGACGCGACCTGGGGGAACATCCTCGCCGACGGGCGGAAGTACATCTTCGACGCGCCGTGGCTCACCTACATCCCCGGCACGGGGATCTTCCTCCTCGTCCTGGCGTTCAACCTCTTCGGCGAAGGGCTGCGGGAGGCGTTCAACCCCAAGCTCCGCGAGCGCTGAGGCGCGCAGGGCCGAGCCGTCGCATCCCGGCGCCGCGCGCTTGACACGCGGCGCGGCCCCGCGGCATCATACGCTCTGCGCCGAAGTGGCGGAATTGGCAGACGCGCACGTTTGAGGGGCGTGTGGGGAAACCCGTGGGGGTTCGAGTCCCCCCTTCGGCACCACCCTCGATCCTCCGGCCGCGGGCTCCCTGTTCGACGCGTCTCGTCCCGGCCGTTTCCGTTTCCCCCATGTCGCGGCTGTGGCATAATGAGCGAGGCCGCGACGTTTTCGCGTCGATGAGACAGGCACTTCCGGTCATCCAGCCCGCGCCTCTGCCTGCGCCGCCCGCGTCCCAGGGGCGCAAGCCGCCCTGGCTCCGCGTCCGCGCGCCCGGCGGCCCGAACTACCTGCGGCTCAAGGCGCTCATGCGCGCGGAGAACCTCCACACCGTCTGCGAGGAGGCGCGCTGCCCGAACATCGGGGAGTGCTGGGAAGACCGCACCGCGACCTTCATGATCCTGGGCGACGTCTGCACGCGCCGCTGCGGCTTCTGCGCGGTCTCGCACGGCCGACCGGTCTGGGAAGACTGGGGCGAGCCCGATCGGGTGGGCCGGACGGTCGGGGTCATGGGGCTCGAGCACGTGGTCGTGACGAGCGTGAACCGTGACGACCTCGCCGACGGCGGCGCCGAGATCTTCGCGCGGACCATCCGGGCGATCCGGCGCGAGGCGCCGGCCTGCCGGGTCGAGGTGCTGATCCCGGACTTCCAGGGCTCGCCGGCCGCACTGGCGACCGTGCTGGACGCGCGGCCGGACGTCCTGAACCACAACGTCGAGACCGTGCCGCGCCTCTACCGCGAGGTGCGCCCGGGCGCGCGTTACGACCGGAGCCTCTTGCTCTTCGCGCGCGCGCGTGAGCACCCGACGCGGCCCGTCATCAAGTCCGGCATCATGCTCGGACTCGGCGAGACGACGGCGGAGCTGGAGGCGACGATGCGCGATCTCCGGACGGCCGGCGTCGAGCTCCTCACCCTCGGACAGTACCTGCGACCGTCGCCCGCGCACCTGCCCGTCAGCCGTTACGTGCCGCCGGAGGAGTTTCGGACGCTGGCTGGGATGGGAGAGGCCCTCGGCTTCCGCCACGTGGAGGCCGGACCGCTCGTCCGGTCTTCCTACCACGCGAAGAAGCAGGTCGACGTCGCGCGGCCGGCGGCGGCGGGCGTGGGGTCCTGACGGTCGTGCAGTACGTCTCGATCCTCATGGTGTTCGCGATCTGCGCGGGCGTCGCCGGCCTGCTCGTGTGGCTGCCGAGCGTGCTCGGGCCCCGGCGGCTCAGCCCCGTGAAGCTCGAGTCGTTCGAGTGCGGGAAGGTCCCCATCGCGCTGCCGGAGGGCCACTTCGCCATCAAGTTCTCGACGACCGCGATTTTCTTCATCATCTTCGACATCGAGCTGATGTTCGTCTTCCCGTGGACGGTGGTCTACCGGCAGCTCGGGGTCTTCGGCTTCGTCGAGATGCTCGTCTACCTGGGGCTCCTCATGCTGGGGCTCCTGTACGTCTGGCGGAAGGGCGGGCTCGCGTGGGACTAGTGTGGTGTCGATTCACGTCGCCTGGCGTCGTCCTCGGTCGTCAGCGGGCCTCAACGTATGCGGCATACGCCTCGGCCCGCCTCCTCCCTGCGTCCTGGCCATGCTCGTGACTCGACCCCACGCGCTCGGGCTGTCTCGGCGGCCGGGGGGGCTCGCGTGGGACTAGGCCAGTTCTTCACCACCAAGCTCGACGCGGCGATCGGCTGGGCGCGGAAGTATTCCATCTTCCAGTACCCGTTCGTGACCGCCTGCTGTGGCATGGAGTACATGGCGACGGCGTGCTCGCACTACGACGTCGATCGGTTCGGCGCGGGCCTCCCCCGCTTCTCGCCGCGCCAGGCCGACGTGCTCTTCGTGGTCGGCACGATCAACCACAAGATGGCGCCGGTGCTCAAGCGAGTCTACGACCAGATGACCGAGCCGAAGTGGGTCGTGGCCTTCGGCGTCTGCACCTGCACGGGCGGCTTCTACGACAACTACGCGGTCGTGCAGGGCATCGATACCATCATTCCGGTCGACGTCTACATCCCGGGCTGTCCGCCGCGTCCCGAGAGCGTGCTGGACGGCCTGATGAAGCTACAGGAGAAGATCGCGGCCGGGCGGCAACGGTACTAGCCGGCGGCCCCGTTCCGATCGGCGTTTCATGGACGGACAGGCCATCCTTGCGCGGCTCCGCGAGCGGTTCGGGCCCGCGGTCCTCGACTCCCACGACTACCGCGGCGATCATACCGCCGTCGTCGCCCGGGAGGCCGTCGGCGAACTGCTCCGCTTCTGCCGGGATGATGCCGCCCTCCGATTCGACATGCTGATGGACCTCACGGCCGCGGACTACCTGAAGTACCCCGATCGGGAGTCGGGCGCGCGCTTCGAGGTGGTCTACCACCTCTACTCGGTGCCGGCGAACCACCGGGTGCGGATCAGGGTGCCCGTGGAGGAGGACGACCCGGTCGTCCCCACGGCCGTGCCGCTGTGGGCGATCGCCAACTGGTACGAGCGGGAGGTGTGGGACATGTTCGGCATCCGGTTCGAGGGCCATCCCGACCTCCGCCGGCTGCTCATGTACGAGGAGTTCGTCGGTCACCCGCTCCGGAAGGATTACCCGATGAACCGACGACAGCCGCTCATCGGCCCGAGGAACTGAGGCCGACACGAATGGCGGAGACCGGGACGAGCCCGACGCGCACGAGGCAGGAGATCTTCCTGGGGGAGGGGACGTTCCCCCGCGCCGAGGCGACCGAGAACCTCCTCGTGAACATCGGGCCGTCGCACCCGGCGATGCACGGCATCGTGCGGATCTTCGCCGAGCTGGACGGCGAGCAGGTCGTCAAGGCCGACGTGGAGATCGGCTACCTCCACCGCGGCTTCGAGAAGCACTGCGAGGCGGGGCCGTACAACAACGCGATGCCGTACACGGACCGGTTGAACTACGTCTCCCCGCTCATCAACAACTTCGGCTACGCGTCGGCCGTGGAGAAGCTCCTCGGGATCGAGGTGACGGAGCGCTGCCAGTACATCCGGGTCATCATGAGCGAGATCTCCCGGATCACGGACCACCTGACCTGCATCGGCGCGAGCGCGATGGAGCTCGGCGCGTTCACCGTCTTCCTCTACATGATCAAAGCGCGCGAGTACCTGTGGGAGGTCATCGAGCAGGTCACCGGCGCGCGGCTCACGATCTCGTACGGCCGGGTGGGGGGCGTGAAGGCGGATCTGTCGCCCGACTTCGAGCCCGCCATGCGGAAGGCTTTCGCCGAGACCCGAGCCGTCCTCGACGAGGTCCACAAGCTCCTCACCGGGAACCGCATCTTCTTGGACCGGATGAAGGGGATCGGTGTCATCACGCGGGACGAGGCGGTGAGCTACGCGATCACGGGGCCCCTCCTGCGCGCCTGCGGCGTCCCCTTCGACGTGCGGCGCGCCACGCCCTACTGGGTCTACGACCGGCTGGACTTCGAGGTCCCGGTGGGTGAGGCGGGGGACAACTACGACCGCTACCTGGTCCGCATGGCGGAGATGGAGCAGTCCATGCGGATCACCGAGCAGGCGCTCGGCCGGATGCCCGGCGGGCCCGTGAACGTGGACTTCGCGGGCCGTCCCTTCACCCCGCCCGCCGAGTTCGTCGACCGTGGGAAGCTCGGGAAGACCGACGGGCTCCTGCTCACGCCGCTTCGGCTGTCGCCGAACCTCCGGGGCGCCGAGGCGCCGCTCCACCGCGCCGTCAACGCGCCCGACAAGCGGGCGGTCCTGCCGCCGAAGGAGGCGACCTACGGCTCCATCGAAGGGCTGATGAACCACTTCATGCTGATCATGGACGGGTTCGGCATTCGACCGCCCAAGGGCGAGACCTACTTCGCGGTCGAGGGCGCCAACGGCGAGCTGGGCTTCTACGTGATCTCGGACGGCACCGACCGGCCCTACCGGGTGCGCTGCCGGCCGCCGTGCCTGCCGCCGATGGCGGCGCTCCACCGGATGCTGGAAGGGTCCATGGTGGCCGACATGGTGCCGACGTTCGGGTCGGTCAACATGATCGCCGGCGAACTGGAGCGATGACGGTCGACCCCGCGGGCGTCCGGTTCTCCGACGAGCAGCTCCGGCGCGTGGGCGAGCTCCAGGCCCTCTATCCCGAGCGTCGGGCCGCGCTCCTGCCCGTGCTCCGGATGGCCCAGGAGACGTTCGGCTACATCTCGCCCCAGGTGGAGGTCTACGTGGGCCGGCTCTTCGACCTCTCGCCCGCCCACGTTCACGAGGTCGTCACGTTCTACACGCTCTTCTTCCAGAAGCCGATCGGGCGCCATGTCCTCTCCGTCTGCCACAACCTCTCCTGCTCGCTGCTGGGCGCCGAAGACCTCATCGCCCACCTGCAGGAGCGGCTCGGGATCGAGCCCGGCGACACCACCCCGGACGGGCGCGTCACGCTCCTGCGCGTGGAGTGCCTCTGCGCCTGCGAGATGGCCCCGATGATGCAGCTGGACGACGAGTACCTCGGTCCGCTCACCCGTGACCGGCTCGACGAGGTCCTCGAGGGCCTGGGCTGATGGCCGAGCGCGTGCTCACGCGGAACTTCGAGCGCGCCGACGCGCACACGCTCGCCGGCTACCGCGCCGGCGGCGGCTACGAGGCCCTCCGGAAGGCGTTCGCCATGGGCGCCGACGCCATCACGGCCGAGGTGAAGAAGGCGAACCTCCGCGGGCTCGGCGGCGCCGGCTTCCCGACCGGCACGAAGTGGGGGTTCATCCCGCAGAAGCGCACGGCGCCCGTCTACCTCGTGGTCAACGCCGACGAGGGCGAGCCCGGGACGTTCAAGGACCGGTACCTGCTCGAGCGCGACCCGCACGCCCTCATCGAGGGGATGCTCGTCGCGGCCTACGCCATCGAGTGCGAGACCTCGTTCGTCTACATCCGGGGCGAGTACGTCCGGCCGTGGCGCATCTTCGCCGCGGCGGTGCGCGAGGCCGAGGCGGCGGGCCTGCTCGGGCGCAACATCCTCGGCTCGGGCTTCGACCACCGGATCGTCGTCCACCGCGGCGCGGGCGCCTACATCTGCGGGGAGGAGATGGGGCTCATCTCCTCACTGGAGGGGAAGAAGGGATGGCCCAAGGTCAAGCCGCCCTTCCCCGCGGTGCGCGGCGCGTTCGGGGCCCCGACCATCGTGAACAACGTGGAGACGCTCTGCTGCCTGCCGCCCATCGTCACGCGCGGCGGCGACTGGTTCGCCGCGCTCGGGACGAAGAGCCAGGGCGGGACCCGCATGTATTCCGTCTCCGGTCACGTGAATCGCCCCGGAGTCTACGAGGCCTCCGTCGCGACGACGCTCCGCGCCCTGATCGAGGGGGAGGCGGGAGGAGTCCGCGGCGGCCGGGCGCTGAAGGCCGTCGTGCCGGGCGGCTCCTCGGCCGCCATCCTGAAGGCGGACGAGATCGACGTCACCATGGACGTCGACGGGCTCAAGAACGCGGGCACCATGGCCGGCTCGGCCGGCGTCATCGTGATGGACGAGACGACGTGCATCCCCGAGGCGCTCTGGGTCGTGGCCCGCTTCTATGCCCACGAGTCGTGCGGGCAGTGCACGCCGTGCCGCGAGTGTACGGGCTGGATCTACCGGATCTGCGGCCGGATCCTCGCCGGCAAGGGCGTCCCGGAGGATCCCGACACGATCGTGGACGTCGCCCGGCGGGGCATGGGGACGACGATCTGCGCCTTCTACGATGGCGCGATCGGGCCCTACATCTCGTACGTCGAGAAGTTCCGTGCCGAGTTCGACCACCACGTGCGGCACGGCGCCTGCGACGTCCGGCCCGCGCGGCCGCCCGTCGCGCTCCTGGAGCACTGAGGGTCCGGGCGTGCCCAAGCTGACGATCGACGGGAAGCCGGTCGAGGTGGAGCCGGGGACCAACCTGATCGAGGCGGCACGCCGGGTCGGGATCGAGATCCCGCACTACTGCTACCACCCCGCGCTCTCCATCGCCGGCGCCTGCCGTCTCTGCATGGTGGACATCGAGAAGGCCCCGCGCCCGACCATCGCGTGCAACACGGTCGCCACCGACGGCATGGTCGTCCAGACCCAGACGCCGCGCGTGCTGGAGAGCCACCGCTCGGTCATGGAGTGGCACCTCGTCAACCACCCGCTGGACTGCCCCGTGTGCGATCAGGCGGGCGAGTGCTGGCTCCAGATCTACTACATGCAGCACGGCCTCTACGAGCCCCGGGTGATCGACGACAAGGTGCACAAGCCCAAGGCCGTGCCCCTCGGACCGTACGTGATGCTGGACGCCGAGCGCTGCATCCTCTGCTCCCGCTGCGTCCGCTTCTGCGACGAGATCACGAAGACGGGGGAGCTCGGCATCTTCAACCGGGGTGACCACTCGGAGATCGGGCTCTTTCCGGGGACGACGCTCGACAACCGCTATTCGGGGAACGTCATCGACGTCTGCCCGGTCGGCGCCCTCACCGACCGCGACTTCCGCTTCCGGGTGCGGGTGTGGTACCTGGACCGGGGCAAGTCGGTGTGCCCGGGATGCGCCCGCGGGTGCAACACCGAGGTGCACACGAATACCCGGCGGCTCCACCAATCGCGCGGCCGGCGCGTGGCCCGGCTCAAGCCGCGGTTCAACGCCGAGGTCAACCGCTGGTGGATGTGCGACGAAGGCCGCTACGGCTTCCACGACCTCGACGCGCCGACGCGCCAGCTGCTCCCCGAGATCCGCGCGGCCGGCGTGCGTCGGCCGGTAGCGTGGCCGGACCTCCTGGCCACGCTCGCCGAGCGCGTGCTCGCGGCCGGGCCCGAGGGCGCGGGCGTGCTGCTCTCCCCACGGATGTCGAACGAGGACCTCTGGCTCGCGCGCCGCCTGTTCGTGGACACCCTGGGTCTCCATCACGTGGATTTCCGCGTCCCGCCGCGACGGCCGGGGTTCCAGGACGACTTCCTCATCCGTGCCGACAAGAACCCCAACACGCGGGGCGCCGAGCTGATCGGCTGCGCGCATGGTGGCGGCGCGGACGCGGGGCCGCTCCTGGCTGCGGCGCGCGCGGGCCGGCTCGCCGTCCTGTGGGTGTTCGGCCACGACCTCTTCGACTCGGGCTGGCCGGAGGCGGAGGTGCAGGCGGCGCTCCGGGCGGTGCGGTGCCTCATCGTCCAGGGGCCGAACGCGAACCGGACGAGCGAACGCGCCGACGTCCTCGTCCCGAGCGCGGCCTACGTGGAGCGCGAGGGCACGTTCACGAACTTCGAGGGCCGGGTCCAGCGCTTCTGGAAGTGCGTGGAGCCGCTGGGCGAAGCGCGCGCCGACTGGGAGATCCTCGCCGACCTGGCCCGCGCCCTCGGCCACGAGTGGCGGCCGGCGCGGGCGGAGCACGTCTTCCGGGAGCTGGCCTCCGCGGTCCCCGCGTTCGCGGGGCTCAGCTACCGGGGCCTCGGCGATCACGGGGCGCTCGTCGCCGCGGAGACGGCGAGCGAGGCGGGCCGCTGACGTGACCGCCCGGACCGTGCCAGCCATGTCGGGCCATCCGGCGCGGAGGGCCTGGCCGTGAGCGCCACGCTGGGCGAGCTCGGGATCGCCTTCGCCAAGGTCGCCTTCGTCATGGGGTTCGTCCTCAACCTCGGCGGTCTCATGACCTGGGTCGAGCGCAAGCAATCGGCGATCATGCAGGACCGGGTGGGGGCGAACCGCGCGTCGATCCTGGGCCTCCGGCTGATCGGCCTGTTCCACCCGTTGGCCGACGCGCTCAAGATGCTCACCAAGGAAGACTTCATCCCCGCGCGGGCGGACCGCGCGCTCTTCCTGGCGGCGCCCTTCCTGTCGGTGTTCTTCGCGCTGGCGGGCTTCGCCACGATCCCCTTCGGGGACGTCCTGCGGGTCGGCGGCCGCGAGGTGTCGCTCCAGGCGGTGCAGCTCAACGCCGGCATCCTCTACGTGTTCGCCATGCTGTCCATGGGCGTGTACGGCGTGATGCTGGCCGGCTGGGCCTCCGCGAACAACTACGCCCTGCTGGGCGGCCAGCGCGCCGCCGCGCTCATGATCTCGGCGGAGGTCGCGATCGGCGCGTCCATCATGGGCGTGTGCATGGTCTACGGCTCGCTCGACCTCCAGGAGATCGCGCGCGGACAGGGCGCCTACTGGGGCGGCATCGTCCCGCAGTGGGGCCTCTTCACGCAGCCCCTCGGCCTCGTCCTCTTCCTCACCGCGGGCATCGCGTCCACGAAGCGGATCCCCTTCGATTTCCCGGAGGGCGAGTCCGAGATCATCGGCTACTTCGTCGAGTACAGCGGGATGAAGTTCGGGATGTTCATGATGGCCGACTTCGTCGAGACGGTGGTGATCGCGGGCATGACCACGGCGCTGTTCCTGGGCGGCTGGCAAGTGCCGTGGCTCTTCGCCGACGGCTTCCACTTCCCGGGCGGGCTCGTCTGGAGTCTGCCGCACCTGGCCGTCGTGCTGCTCCAGGTCGGCGCCTTCGTCTTCAAGGTCGTAGTCATGTGCTGGTTCCTCATGCTGGTCCGCTGGACCCTGCCGCGATTCCGGTACGACCAGGCCATGCGGCTCGGGTGGCTCGCCCTGCTCCCGCTGTCGGTCCTCAACATCGTGCTGACCGCCGCGGTCCTCCTGCTCTAGGCGCGCGGCATCGCGACATGGCGACGCTCACGCCCTTCCCGGTTCGCCGCCACGCCCCGGCATCGGCCCGCCAGCGCTTCTATCTCGTCGAGGTGCTGGTCGGGCTCGCCGTCACCGCGACGCACTTCTTCCGCAACATGGGGCGGTGGCTCCGGGGGCGGAAGGGGGCCGTGACCTACCAGTGGCCGGAGGAGCGCCGCCCGCTCGCCCCGCGGCTCAGGAGCCTCCACCGCCTCGTCCGGCGCGAGGACGGCTCGCCGCGGTGCGTGGCCTGCATGATGTGCGAGACGGTCTGTCCCGCGCACTGCATCTACATCGTGGCCGCGGAGCACCCCAACCCGGACATCGAGAAGTACCCCGAGCGCTTCGACATCGACCTCGGGAAGTGCGTGTTCTGCGGCTACTGCGTGGAGGCGTGCCCGGAGGACGCGATCCGGATGGACACCGGCATCCTGGAGTTCTCGGCGTACAGCCGCGAGGGCATGATCTATTCGAAGGAAGTCCTGCTGGCGCTGGAGCCGGCCGGGGCGGACGGTTTGCCGACCGCGACGCCACCGGTGGAGCTCGTCCGACGGGGGCTGGCGTAGTGGGCTGGGTCGCTTTCGGGATCGTGGCGGCGTGCGCGGTGGCCTCGGCGGTCGGTCTCGTCCTCCGCCCGAACCCGCTGCACGGCGCCCTCTTCCTGGTCGGCAACCTCTTCTGCGTCGCGGTGCTGTACCTCATGCTGCGGGCCGAGTTCCTGGCCCTCGTGCAGGTCATCGTGTACGCTGGCGCGATCATGGTGCTGTTCATCTTCGCGATCATGCTGTTGATTCCGGGCAAGGCGGAGGCCGGGCCGGATCCGCTGGCGCGCCAGCGGCTCCTGGCCCTTCCGTTCGCCGGCCTGCTGGGGCTGATCGTGGTCCTCGTGCTGCCGCGCGCCGGCACGCGCCAGGCCGCGCCGGCCGAGGCGGTCGGCGTGCAGACCGTCGGCGGTCTGCTCTTCACCGAGTATCTGGTCCCGTTCGAGGTGACGTCGGTGCTGCTGCTGGCGGCGCTCGTCGGCGCCCTCGTGCTGGCGAAGCGACGGCCGACGTAGCCATGGTGCCGCCGATCTACTACGCCGCGCTCTCCGCCGTGCTCTTCACCATCGGCGCCATCGGCGTCCTGGTGCGGCGCAATCCCCTCGTCATCTTCATGTCCATCGAGTTGATGCTGAACGCGGCGAACCTCGCGTTCGTCGCCTTCGGCGCGGCCCGGGGCGCGTCGGACGGGCAGATCATCGTATTCTTCGTGATGACGGTGGCGGCGGCGGAAGTGGCCGTCGGGCTGGCGATCATCGTAGCGATCTTCCGGGCACGTTACCGGATCAGCGTCGACGATCTCTCGCTGATGCGGTGGTGAGCGTGCCGGCGCGGGAGGCCTGACGTGGCGACGGAGAACAAGGGCGCGGGGGCCAAGGGGGGCGAGGGCCGGCGCGACGGCAAGCTGGGCCGGGACCTCCTGGCCCAGATGCTGCTCATCCGGCGGTTCGAGGAGAAGGCCGCCGAGATGTACGCTCTCGGCAAGATCGGCGGCTTCCTCCACCTCTACATCGGCCAGGAGGCCGTGGCGGTGGGCGCCATCTCGATGCTCCGGCCGGATGACTACGTGATCGCGGGGTACCGCGAGCACGGCCACGCTCTGGCCCGGGGCTCCGATCCGCGGCGGGTCATGGCGGAGCTCTTCGGGCGTCGCGACGGCGTGTCCAAGGGCAAGGGCGGCTCGATGCACCTCTTCGACCGCTCGGTGAACTTCCTGGGCGGCCACGCGATCGTCGGGGGCTACCTGCCCATCGCCACCGGCGTCGGCTTCGCCATCCGCTACGCGGAGCGCGACCAGGTGATTCTCTGCTTCTTCGGCGACGGCTCGGTGCCCCAGGGGGAGTTCCACGAGTCGCTCAACCTGGCGTCGCTGTGGAAGCTGCCCGTCGTCTTCATCTGCGAGAACAACCGGTATGCCATGGGGACCGCCATTCACCGGGCCCTCGCGCAGACCGAGATCTACCGCTTCGCGGAGGCGTACAAGATCCCGGGCGAGGCGTGCAACGGCATGGACGTCCTCGCGGTGCGGGAGTGTGTCGGGCGCGCGGTGGGCCGGGCCCGCGAATCCAAGACGCCGACCCTCGTCGAGGCGCGGACCTACCGGTATCGTGGGCACTCCATGCGCGACCCCTCGGCGGCCGTCTACCGCACCAAGGACGAGGTCGAGCAGGAGAAGCTGCGGGATCCGATCACGGGCTTCCGGGACCAGCTGATCCGCGAAGGGGACCTGGACGAGGCCGGCTGGAAAGCGCTCGGGGAGGAGGTCGAGGCGCGGGTCGCCGAAGCCGCCGCCTTCGCCGACGCGTCGCCGGAGCCGCCGGCCGAGTGGCTCCACGCGGATGTCTACGCGTAGGGCAGGAGGGGCGGGGCTATGGGCGTGATCACGTACCGGGACGCGCTGAACCACGCGCTCCGTGAAGAGATGGAGCGGGACGATCGCGTCTTTCTGATGGGAGAGGAGGTCGGCGTCTACGGCGGCGCCTACAAGGTGAGCCAGGGCCTCCTCGAGAAGTTCGGTGAGCGCCGGGTCATCGACACGCCCATCTGCGAGTCCGGTTTCACGGGAGTCGGCATCGGCGCCGCGATGGCGGGGCTCCGACCGGTCATCGAGATGATGACGTTCAATTTCGCGCTGCTGGCGCTGGACCAGATCGTGAACCACGCGGCGAAGCTCCACTACATGTCGGGCGGCCAGTTCACCGTGCCGCTCGTCGTGCGGGGGCCCGGCGGGCCGGCCCATCAGCTCGCGGCGCAGCACTCCCAGTCCATGGAGACGTACTTCTATCACGTGCCTGGACTGAAGGTGGTCCGTCCCACGACGCCCCGGGACGCCAAGGGCCTGCTCAAGAGCTCGATCCGGGACGACAACCCGGTGATCTTCATCGAGTCGGAGACGCTCTACGGCGTGAAAGGCGAGGTGCCCGAGGACGCGGACTTCGTCATCCCGCTCGGCGTCGCGGAAGTCAAGCGCGAGGGGCGCGACGTCACGGTGGTCGCCTACTCGGGGATGTACTACCGCGTGCTCGAAGCCGCCGAGGAGGTCGAGCAGCGGGACGGCATCTCGGTCGAGATCGTGGATCCCCGCACGCTCCGACCCATGGACACGGAGACGATCCTGGCCTCGGTCCGGAAGACCCACCGGGCGCTGGTCGCGGAGTCGGGGGCGGGGTTCGCGGGCATGGGCTCCGAGATCGCGGCCTTCATCACCGAGAGCGCGTTCGACGACCTGGACGCCCCGGTCTTTCGCGTCACCGGGGCGAACGCCCCGATGCCGTACGCCAGGAATCTGGAACGACTGAAGACCCCGTCCAAAGAGAAGATCGTGGAGGGGCTGCGCAGGGTGTGCGGCGTCCTGTGAGCGGATGAGCCGGGCCGACGACCGGGGACGGAGGAAGCCTCGATGGCTATCACGAAGGTGGTGATGCCGAAGCTGTCGGAAGCGATGGAAACCGGAAAGCTCCTGCGGTGGCTCAAGCAGGAAGGCGACCGGGTCGCGGGTGGTGACATCATCGCCGAGATCGAGACCGACAAGGCCGACATCGAGCTCGAGGCCTTCGGCGGGGGCGTCCTCCGCAAGCTCCTGGTGGCGCCGGGCGCGACGGTGCCGGTCGGCAACGTGATCGCGGTCATCGCCGAGCCGCACGAGGACATCGCGGCCGCCGTGGGGGGAGCCGGCCCCGCGGCCCCGCCCGCCGGGGCCCCGCCCCGCGAGGCTCCACGGGCGGCGGCGGCGCCCCCGAGCGCCCAGCCGGCCGCGGCGGCGACGGTGCCGACGGCGCCCTCGGTCGGAGCGCAGGATGCCCGGCGCGCGCCGGCCGCCGTGGCGCCCGCGACGGGCACGCCGGCCCCCTCCGCGCCCGCCCCCGCCGAGGAAGAAGAGGAGGCGGCGCCGGCGGCCGGGCGGCTGCGCGCCTCGCCGCTCGCCCGGAAGCTCGCCCAGAAGGCCGGCGTCGACCTCGCGCTGATCAAGGGTACGGGTCCGGGTGGTCGGATCATCCAGCGCGACATCGAGACGTTCGTCGCGGGTCGGCCGGCGGCCGAGGAGCGGCCCGCCGCAGCCCCGCCCGCCGCGCCCGCGCGTCCCTCCGTCCCGCCCCGTCCCACGATCGTGCGGCCGACGGCCGAATACGAAGACCAGCCGCTGAGCCAGATCCGCGCCGCCATCGCCCGGCAGATGACCCAGTCCAAGGCCCCCGTCCCGCACTTCTACCTGACCACCGAGCTGGCGATGGAGCGGGCCGTGGCGCTGCGCGAGGAGCTTCAGGCCCTGCCCGGCGCGCCCAAGCTGACCTTCACCGACCTGATCGTCCGCGCGTGCGCGCTGACCCTCACCAAACACCCCGGGGTCAACGCGACGTTTCAGGGACAGGCGGTCCGCCGGTACCGCGCCGCTCACATCGGCATCGCGGTGGCGCTCGACGAGGGCCTCATCACGCCCGTCCTGCGCGACTGTGACCAGAAGGGCCTCTTCCAGATCGCCACCGAGGCGCGCGACCTCGTCGAGCGTGCCCGCCAGCGGAAGCTCCGCGCCAACGAGCTGACGGGAGCGACCTTCTCCGTGTCCAACCTCGGCATGTTCCCCGTCGATGAGTTCTCGGCCATCATCAACCCGCCCGAGGGCGCCATCCTCGCCGTCGGGGCGATTCTCGACAAACCCGTGGTGGTGGATGGTCAGCTCGCCGTGGGCAAGCGCATGCGCGTGACGCTCTCCTGCGACCATCGCGTGATGGACGGGGCGATGGGGGCCCGGTTCCTCGGCGATTTCAAGGCCCTGCTCGAGCTCCCGCTGGGGTTGCTGGTGTAGTCGGGATCCATGATGCGCGCCCAGAACGCCTCGGGGTGCCTCCGACCAGGCCAGGACCGTGTGGGAGCAAGCGAGGCCTCGAGACACGTCGTCGGCCCGTCGGGGCAGCCGCCGGGCGGCGGCTCTGGCCGCCGCGACGGTGGGGGGGAAGACTAGCCGATGGCGACGCAGCGGTTCGACGTCCTCATCGTCGGCGCGGGCCCGGGCGGCTACGTCGGGGCGATCCGGGCGGCCCAGCTCGGCCTGCGCGCGGCCGTCGTGGAGGCCGATCGGCCGGGGGGGATCTGCCTCAACTGGGGCTGCATCCCGACCAAGGCCCTTCTGCGGAACGCCGAGGTCCTCCAGCTCTTCCAGCGCGCGGAGGAGTTCGGCGTGAGCGTCGACCGGCTACGCGCCGACTATGCGGTCGCCTACCGCCGGAGCCGCCAGGTCGCCGACCGCATGGCGCGGGGTGTCGAGTTCCTCTTCCGGAAGAACAAGGTCGCGACGTTCCCGGGCCGAGGCGAGCTCCTGGGGTCGGGCGCGGTGCGGGTGCACGCGACCCAGGGCGGCGGCAGTCAGACCCTCGAGGCCCGCGCGGTGATCCTCGCCATGGGGGCGGAACCGAAGAGTCTCCCGGGCGTGACGATCGACGGGCAGCGGATCATCAGCTCGGACGAGGCCCTCCGGCTGGAGCGTCTGCCTGCCTCGGTGATCGTGATCGGCGCCGGCGCCGTCGGCATCGAGTTCGCCGACGTCTTCGCGGCCTACGGCGTCCAGGTCACCATCGTCGAGGCCCTCCCGCGGCTGCTCCCCCTGGAGGACGAGGAGATCTCGCGCCTCCTCACCCGCAGCTTCACCAAGCGGAAGATCGACATCCGCACCGGCGCCACGGTGCAGGCGGTCAAGCCGGGCCCGGACGGGGTCCAGGTCGAGATCGAGCACGAAGGGAAGGCCGCGCGGCTGACCGCCGACCAGGTCCTGATGGCGGTCGGCCGCGGCGCGAAGACACGCGGGGCGGGGCTCGAGACCGCCGGCGTGCCGCTGGCGCGGGGCTTCGTCAAGGTGAACGCGCGGATGGAGACCGCGGTGGCGGGGGTCTACGCCATCGGGGACGTGGCCGGGCCACCGCTGCTCGCACACAAAGCCAGCGCGGAAGGGATCGTCGCGGCGGAGACGATCGCCGGGCGGGCCGCCCACGGCGTGGACTATCAGGCGGTGCCGAACTGCACCTACTGCCACCCCCAAGTCGCCAGCCTCGGGCTGACCGAGGCCCAGGCGCGTGAGCGCGGGCTGGCCATCCGCGTCGGGAAGTATCCATTCCAGGCGAACGGCAAGGCGCTGGCGCTCGCGGAGCCCGACGGCCTGGTCAAGATCGTCGCCGCGGCAGACACGGGCGAGATCCTCGGCGTCCACATCCTGGGGGCCGAAGCCACCGAGCTCATCGCCGAGTTCGGGCTGGGGAAGACCCTGGAAGCGACCGTCGAGGAGGTCGCGCGCACCATCCACGCCCATCCCACCATGTCGGAGGCCGTCATGGAGGCGGCCCTCGACGCCCTGGGCCAGGCGATCCACCTCTGATCGTCCGGAGGGGCCGCGACGGCCCCCTCCGATGCTCTGAGCCGCGCGGGCGGGCCGGCGGCCACGACCGCCCTCCGACCCCTGCGAGTCCGGGCGCCCGGGTCTGCGCCGGTCGGGGTCGTCCCTCAGCGGCCGGCGGGCGTCAGCGGAGGGCGAGTACCGTGTCGAGGCGCCTAGACGCCTTCCAGGGGCTCGTCCTTCCCGCGAAGCTTGGAGATCTCGTCCCGCATCGCGCTCCGCCCGGCTTCGAAGGCGGCGCGGAGCTGCGCCGACTTCTCCTCGACGACCTCGCGGCCCCGGCCGAGGTATTCCTGGGCCTTCACCTGGGCGTCTCCCATGGTCTCCTGGGCTCGGCGGGCGAACTCGGAGCCGCGCTCCTGTGCCCGGCGCGCGAAGTCCGTGCCCTTCTCGCGGAGCAGCTCGCGGGTCTCCATGCCGGTCCGCGGCGCCAGGAGCAGCGCGACCCCGGCCCCGATGATCGCCCCCACGGTGAGGAGCCCCAGAGCCCCGAGGAAGTTCAGATCGTCCCGTCGATCCTCCGCCATGGTCCCGCCTCCTATCCCGACCGGTGACTCTTGCTCAACCGCTGGATGAACACGTCCACGCCCTTCCGCAGCCCCTGGGCGACGCCGAGCACCCGCCCGACCGTCCCCACGCCGCTCAAGACGCCCGTGAGCTTGAGCAGCCGGGCCAGCGCCTCCTGGACCATGAGGAGGAGCCCTTCCACCTCGCGCAGATCCCGGGTCGCCCGCTGCGCCAGCTCCCGGTGCTCCTGCAAGAGCGCGTGGAGTTGCTCGGCGAGCGGACGGACCTCTCGCTCGAGCGTCGTCAGCGTCTGCTGGGCGGTGCGCGCGGTGCGCATGAGCTGGAGGAGCGCCGGGATCGCGGCGATGACGAGGCCGACAAACGCGAGGCTGGCGATGAAGGCGGCGATCGTGAGCACGGGTTCGAAGACCCCTCTCGGCTACGGGTGGCGTGCCGTGGGCCGTGTCCTACCGTAACAGAGCGCCCCGGACGCGTCAAACCCGTCGGGTGTGGGGCGCCGCGCGTTGACGCTCGGAAGAGCGGCCCCGTATAATGCCAACCGATGTTTCATTTGGGAGCGTGCCGGTGAGCCTCGAGGAGCGCTTCGCCGAGCTTCGTCGCCTGCGACAGGCCGCCGAGCAGGGAGGCGGCGAGGAACGCGTCGCGCGGCAGCACAAGGCGGGCAAGAAGACGGCCCGAGAGCGGATCGAGCTCCTCCTCGACAAGGGGTCGTTCGACGAGCTGGATCGCTTCGTCGTCCACCAGGCGGCCGACTTCGGGATGGCGGAGCAGAAGATCCTCGGGGACGGGGTGGTCACCGGCTCGGGGCGGATCCACGGCCGGCCGGTCTACCTCTTCGCCCAGGACTTCACGGTCTTCGGCGGCTCGCTCTCGCTCACCTACGCCCAGAAGATCTGCAAGATCATGGACCTCGCCATGAAGGTCGGCGTGCCGATCATCGGGCTGAACGACTCCGGAGGCGCGCGGATCCAGGAGGGCGTGGTCTCGCTCGCCGGCTACGCCGACATCTTCCTCCGGAACACGCTGGCGTCGGGGGTCGTGCCGCAGATCTCCGCGATCATGGGCCCCTGCGCGGGCGGGGCCGTCTACTCGCCGGCGATCATGGACTTCGTCTTCATGGTGCGCGGCAGCTCCTACATGTTCGTCACGGGCCCCGACGTCATCAAGGCGGTGACGCACGAGGCGGTGACCCAGGAGGAGCTCGGCGGCGCGGACACCCACGCGCGGACGTCGGGGGTCGCCCACTTCGCGGTCGAGAGCGAGGAGGAGTGCCTGGTCGGGATCCGGGAGCTGCTCACCTTCCTCCCGCAGAACAACCTCGAGGACCCGCCGCTCCGGCCGACGCTGGATCCGCCGGACCGCGTGGACGAACCGCTGCAGACGCTCGTGCCGGACAACCCCATGAAGCCCTACGACATGAAGGAGATCATCCAGACGGTCGTGGACGAGCACTACTTCCTGGAGGTCCAGCCGGACTACGCGCCGAACCTCGTGATCGGCTTCGCCCGGCTGGGCGGCCGGGCGGTCGGGGTCGTCGCGAACCAGCCGGCCCACCTGGCCGGGTGCCTGGACATCGCCGCGTCGGTGAAGGGCGCGCGGTTCGTGCGCTTCTGCGACTGCTTCAACCTGCCCCTGGTCATCTTCGAGGACGTCCCGGGCTTCCTGCCTGGAACGGGGCAGGAGTACGGCGGCATCATCAAGCACGGGGCCAAGCTGCTCTACGCCTTCGCGGAGGCGACCGTGCCGAAGCTGACCGTCATCACGCGAAAGGCGTACGGCGGGGCCTACTGCGTCATGGCGTCGAAACACCTCCGGGCCGACGCGAACTTCGCGTTTCCCACCGCCGAGATCGCGGTCATGGGTCCGGAGGGGGCCGTCAACATCCTCTACCGGCGCGAGCTGCAGACCGCGCCCGACGTCACCCGTTTCCGCGAGGAGCGCACGGCCGAGTTCCGGGCGAAGTTCGCGAACCCGTACGTCGCGGCGGCGCGGGGCTACGTCGACGACGTGATCGAGCCCCGGGAGACCCGCCGTCGCCTGATCGGGACGCTGGAGACGTTGCACACCAAGCGGGATCAGAACCCGCCACGGAAGCACGGGAACATCCCCCTGTGAGAAGGCATCCGGCCTGCCTCCCCCGAAAGGGTGTGGGCCGAGGCACTGGCGATGGATGAGGACGAGCGGAAGAAGATCGAGGAGGCGCGCGCGCGCTGGGAAGCCGAGACCCTGAGGCCCGCCCTCGGGCGCGCGCCGGAGCGGGCCGGGTTCGAGACGTCGTGGGGCACGCCCGTCGCGCGCCTCGGCACCCCGGCCGACCTGGCCGGCCTGGAGTACCTGCGCGACCTCGGGTTCCCCGGCGAGTACCCCTTCACCCGGGGGGTCCAGCCGACGATGTATCGCGGCCGGCTCTGGACCATGCGCCAGTACGCCGGGTTCGGGAGCGCCGCGGAGACGAACCGGCGCTTCCGTTACCTGCTCGAGCATGGACAGACCGGCCTGTCCGTCGCCTTCGACCTGCCGACCCAGATGGGGCACGACGCCGACGCGCCGGCGGCGCGGAGCGAGGTGGGTCGGGTCGGCGTCTCGATCTCGAGCCTCGAGGACATGGCGGAACTCCTGGCCGGGATCCCGCTCGATCAGGTCTCCACCTCCATGACGATCAACGCGACCGCGTCGATCCTGCTCGCCCTCTACGTCGCGGTGGCCGAGCGGCACGGCGTGCCGGCGACGGCGCTCGCGGGCACGGTCCAGAACGACATCCTCAAGGAGTACATCGCGCGCGGCACCTACATCTTCCCGCCGGCCCCTTCGCTCCGCCTCGTCACCGACTGCTTCGCCTACTGCAAGGCGCACGTGCCGCGGTGGAACGCGATCTCCATCTCGGGGTACCACCTCCGGGAGGCGGGCTGCACGGCGGTGCAGGAGGTGGCGTTCACCCTCGCCGACGCGATCGCGTACGTGGAGGCCGCCCTCGCCGCGGGCCTGGCGGTGGACGACTTCGCGCCCCAGATCTCCTTCTTCTTCAACGCGCACAACAACCTGCTGGAGGAGGTGGCCAAGTTCCGGGCGGCGCGGCGCCTCTGGGCGCGCCTCATGCGCGAGCGCTTCCACGCCCGGGACCCGCGATCGTGGATGTTGCGCTTCCACGCCCAGACGGCCGGCTCCATGCTGACCGCCCAGCAGCCGGAGAACAACATCGTCCGCGTCGCCATCCAGGCGCTCGCGGCCATCCTGGGAGGGTGCCAGTCGCTCCACACGAACTCCATGGACGAAGCCCTGGCGCTCCCCTCCGAGGCGGCCGTCCGGATCGCCCTGCGCACGCAGCAGATTCTCGCCCTCGAGTCGGGCGTGGCCGAGACCGTGGACCCGCTCGGCGGCGCCTACCACGTCGAACGGCTCACGACCGAGATCGAGGATGCGGCGGTCGCCTATCTCGACAAGATCGAGGGGATGGGCGGCGCGGTCGCGGCGATCGCCTTCATGCAGCGGGAGATCCAGGACGCCGCCTACCGTTACCAGCAGGGTGTCGAGACCCGGGCGCGGATCGTCGTGGGCGTCAACGAGTTCGTCAGCGAGGAGGTGCCTCCGGCGCAGCTCTTCCAGCCCGGCCCGGACGTCGAGGCCACGCAGGCCGAGCGCCTGGCCCGGCTGCGCGCCACGCGGGACGCGGACCGGGCCGCTCGCGCGCTCGACGCCGTCGAGCGCGCCGCGCGGGGCCGCGAGAACCTCCTGCCGCGGTTTCTCGACGCGGTCCGGTCTCAGGTGACCCTGGGCGAGATCTGCGACCGGCTCCGGACGGTGTTCGGGGTGCACCGGGCGTCCGTCGGCTTTTGAAGTCGGACGGGCGACCTGCGTCCCCCTCCGACGGCCCTCGCGGCGTGGGCCGCGCCCGTTCGATTCGATCGGCGACCGGCAGGATGTCCCGGCCGCGGCGGCGACGGCGTGGGGCCGGCCTTCCCCGGGCGACAGGAGGTGCTCGCTTGCGGCACACGATAGTGGTTGCGGCCCTGGTGTTGCTGGTGGGGCTTGGCGCCGCCGTCAGCTCGGCTGACCTCCTGCAAGACCTCGGCGCCACCTTCGAGCGGATCGCCCAGGAGCTCCGCTCCGCCTTCCCCAAGGTCGACGCCCGCGTCGTGGCCGTCGACGGAGACACGGTGCGGATCGCGGGCGCGGGCGTCGAGACGCTCCGTCCGGGCCTCGAGCTCCTCGCCTACCGGAAGGGCGCGCTCTTCCGCCATCCCATCACGAACCAGCCGCTGGCCCACGCCGAAGAGGAGGTCGCCACGCTGGTGGTGACCGGGGTGACCGCCGAGGAGGCGACGGCGCGCGTGGCCGTGACCGAGGGCGGACGCACCCCGGTCGCCGGGGACGGCGCCCGCCTGACCGCCGGGCGGATCCCGGTGGCGGTGTTGCCGCCGCTCGGCGTGGCGGTACCGGGCGAGACGACCGAGCAGACCGCGCTCCTCCTCGTCTCCCGTTTCTCGGCGCTCCTCGAGAAGACCGGCCGCTTCCTGGCCGTGGACGCCGGCCGCGTCCTCGAGACGGCGGCCCCGGCGGGGGCCGAGGGGCCACCGTCGCCGCTGGAGGTGGCGCGCCGGCTCAAGGTGCCGGCGGTCCTCACGACCCGCGTCGTCCAGGACGGAGCCACCCGCCGGGTCGAGACGGCCTGGATCTCGGGCCGCACGGGGAGCACGCTCTTGACCTTGCAGACCCCCGTCGTCCGCGCCGTGTTCCCGCCGCGCTTCGCCTGGGAGCAGACCCCCGAGCTCGAGCGTCGCTACCTCGTCGAAGGGCCCATCCGGGGCCTCGCCATCGCCGACCTGGACGGCGACGGCCGCCATGAGGTCGCCATCGCGGACGAGGGGACCGTGAGGATCTACCGGTGGCAGGGGGCGATCGCCGGGCTCGTGCCGGTCGGGGGCGCGGAGTTCCGTCCGGGGGGCCTGATCCTGTCGCTGGACGCGGCCGACGTCAACCGCACGGGTCGCGCCCAGCTCGTGGTCGTGGATTACCGCGGCATCGCCGAGCTCGCCCACTCCACGGTGCTCGAGATGCGAGACGGTGAGCTGCGGACGATCCACCGCGCCGGCCGGCGCTACCTGCGGGTGATCCAGGCGGGCAGCGAGCCCTGGCTGGTCGCGCAGGCGGTCGGTGACGCCGATCCCTTCGCCTCCTCGATCCGTCGGCTCGTCTGGCAGGACGGCCGGTACCGCGACGGGCCGACGCTCCGCACCCCGGCCGGCGTGACGGTGTACGGCCTGACGTTGATGCGGCTCACCGGGAGCGCGGAGCCGGAAGTCGTGGCGCTCACCCCCGAAGACCGCCTGGCCGTGTGGACCGCCCAGGGCCGGCGGCTCTGGACGAGCGCGGACCCCTACGGGGGGCCCGCCATCAGCTTTCCGTTCGACCCCGTCAACGTCCCGAAGGACCCGGACATGGGGGTGGGGCGCATCCTCGGGCGGGTGATCCCGCTCCCGGGCGGGGCGGAGGGGCCCGAGCTCCTGGTCTTCGAGAACCTCCTACCGGTCGGCGCGCAGTTCCGAACCCTCCTTCCGCGCCTCGCCCCGCTGGCGTTCTCGCAGGGACGGCTGCACCGGCTGCGCTGGAAAGACAACCGATTCGTGCGCGTCTGGCAGAGCCGGGTGACCGAGGGGTACATCGCCGACTTCGCCCAGGGCGACGTCGACGGCGACGGGCTGCCGGAGATGGTCGTCGCGGTCGTCCCTCGGGGGCTGAACCTGGCGACGCTGAACCCGCTGGCCCGTCCCCGGGCGCACCTGGTCTTCTTCGAGCTCCCCTGATCGTCGCGCGAGGCCGCCCCACGCCGGGGGGCCGACGACCCGCCCGGTGCCGGAGGGCGCCGTCGGCTCCCGTGGCCCGGGCGGGCCCCGCCTTGCTCCAAGGGCGGGAGAAACCTAGCCAAAAGGACCTAGAGGGAAGGCCGGGCGCCACAAATTAAGGCTTGACACGATTTTTTGCGCGGTGCTATAGTGCCCGCGATTTTTGGGATTTTTGCGGCTTCATCGTCCTCATCCAGCATCGAAGCGCGGTTCGAAGGGGGGTGGTGGCGGGCACCCAACCTGGCGCATCGGACCTTGCAGCCTCACCGAACGGACTCATTCAAGCACTCGTTCTTTGCGGCTTCGCATCGATTTGGCCACGCGCAGCGTGGCGACGGAGGTGCAGGATGAAGCGACTTGGGATGTGGGTTGCGGCGGGCGCCTTGATCCTCGGATCGGCCCTGCCGGCGCTGGCCCAGCCGCCACCGGGTCCGACCGTGAGCTTCGGCGGCGAGATGCGGGTC
>JBIOTN010000190.1:0-43625 GCA_044866005.1 Candidatus Rokuibacteriota bacterium
TTCCTTCGTTGACTACCAGGGCGGGGTGGCGGTCATCCCGCCCAACTCGTTCGCGCTCGGGCGGTCGGTCGAGTACTTCAAGATCCCGCGCAACGTGCTGACGCTCTGCGTGGGGAAGTCGACCTACGCGCGGTGCGGCATCATCACCAACGTGACGCCGTTCGAGCCAGAGTGGGAGGGCTACGTGACGCTGGAGATCAGCAACACGACCCCCCTCCCGGCCCGCATCTACGCCAACGAGGGCATCGCCCAGGTCCTCTTCTTTGAATCCGACGAGGCCTGCGAGACGTCGTAAGCTGACAGGCAGGGGAAGTATCAGGGCCAGCAGGGGATCGTGTTGCCGACGGTCTAGGCCCGGCGCGGGCCCCGTCACTCAGGGGCCGGGAGGAACATCCGATGGCCGAGCAAAAGAAGAAGGAAACGAGGCCGACCAAGCCCACCGAAGGCGGTGAGGACGGCGGCGCGGGGAGCGCGGAGCTCTCCAAGAAGGGCAAGAAGATCAAGGAGGAGCTGGACAACCTGCTGGACGAGATCGACGACATCCTCGAGGAGAACGCCGAGGAGTTCGTCAAGAGCTACGTCCAGCGCGGAGGCGAGTAGAGCCGGTGCCCATCTACGAGTATCGCTGTCTCGCCTGCGGCGAGAAGTTCGAGAAACTCGTGGTGGGGCAGGCGCGCGTCGCCTGTCCGGCCTGCGCGAGCGCGGACATCTCGCGGACGCTCTCGCTCTTCGGCGTGAAGACCAGCGAGGGCTTCACCGCCTCGACCGGAAGCGGTTGCGGCTGCGGCGCAGGCGGGTGCGGGTGCCACTGACCCTGGCGCGACGCCAGGGGGCTGACAGGGGGCCGGCCGCCCCCTTTTTTCTTCTCTAGCTCGTCTCCCCCGTGAGTCCGGCTCGTCTCTCCGGCACGCCTTCTGCCTTGACGTCACCGACCCGCGCCCCGCGGGCCCTGCCGTAGCGGCCATGGACTTCCGGCAGCTCGAGGTGTTCGCCCGGGTCGTCGAGCTGCGTAGCTTCTCGCGGGCCGCCGAGGCCCTGCGCCTGACGCAGTCCACGGTCAGCGAGCACATCCGGCTCCTGGAGGACGAGGTCGGCACCCGGCTCTTCGATCGGCTCGGGCGCGAGACCGTGCCGACGCGGGCCGGCGAGCTGCTGCACGGGTACGCGCGGCGGCTGCTCGTCCTCCGGACCGAGGCCCAGCAGGCGCTCGACCAGTTCCTCGGCCGGGTGTCCGGGGCTCTCACCGTGGGCGCGAGCACGATCCCGGGCGAGTACGTCCTCCCCGCGCTCATCGGCGGCTTCCGGGAGAAGTTCCCTCAGGTCTCGATCACGCTGCAGATCGCCGACACGCGGGAGATCGTCGACGCCGTCCTCGACGGCCGCGTGGAGCTGGGAGTCGTCGGGGCGCGTCCCGTTCACCGGAACCTCGAAGCGACCGAGCTCATGCCCGACGAGCTGGTCCTGGTGGTGCCGCCCGGGCATGCCTGGTTCGGCCGCCGCCAGGCGACGCTCGAGGAGCTCGTGCCCGAGCCCCTGATCGTGCGCGAGCCCGGCTCGGGCTCTCGGGCCGCGCTCGAGCGGGCGCTCGACGAGGCGGGGACGGGCCTGGACGCGCTCCGCGTCATCGCCGAGATGGGGTCGACGTCCGCCATCAAGCAGGCGGTGAAGGCGGGAGTCGGCCTCTCGATCGTCTCCCGGCGGGCGGTCGACGAGGAGTGCCGGCACGGCCTGCTGTGGTGCGTGAAGATCAAGGATCTCCGCTTCACTCGCCACTTCTACGTCGTCTCGCACGCCGGCCGCTCGCGCTCGCCCCTCTGCCAGGCCTTCCTCGACTACCTCCTCGCCAGCCGCTGAGTTTGTCGGAGGGGGCCTCGGCGGCCCCCTCCGATGGGTTGCGCGGGCGAAGCCCGCGCGCGGAGCGCTCCGGACACCGTTCGGGGCCCGCTTCGCGCACGCGGCCTCTGTCAGCGACGCTGACTTCGCCCTTTCGGTGCGTTTCCCGGGTGTCCACCGGTGTCCCCATCGGCTGAGCCGGTCGGGCCGCGTGGCCGTCACAGGGATTTCCGATTTGACTCCATCGGAATCCCCCATAACATGAAGGGGAATTCGGGCGGACACCAACCCCTCACCCCGGGGGAATCCATGGGCCGACTCGCGCAGCGTCTGGCCGCAATCCTCTGCCTGGCGGTGGTCCCCACGGGCGTGTCGGCCTACACCCCCGAGGTCTTGAAGGTCTCGGCCATTCCGGACGAGAACCCGACCGAGCTCCTGCGGATCTACACGCCGTTCGCCGAGTACCTGTCCAGGGAGCTCGGCATGAGGGTCCAGTTCACCCCGGTCGTGGACTACGCCGCGACCGTCGAAGGGCTCGCCGCCCGGAAGCTCGACCTCGTCTGGTACGGCGGCTTCACCTCGGTCCAGGCGGTGCGGCGCACGGGTGGGCTGGCCACCCGGCTCGCCATGCGACAGGAGGACGCGGAGTTCAAGTCCGTCTTCGTCACCCGGAAGGACAGCGGGATCAAGTCCCTCGCCGACCTCAGGGGGAAGACCTTCGCCTTCGGCAGCGTGTCGTCGACGTCAGGCCACCTGATGCCCCGCTACTTTCTCCTCAAGAGCGGCATCGACCCCGATCGGGACTTCGCGCAGAAGCCCGCCTTCTCCGGCGCGCACGACGCCACCGCGCTCTGGGTCGAGTCGGGGAAGGTGGACGCGGGCGCCCTGAACTTCCTCGTCTGGGACAAGCTGGTCGAGACCAGGAAGGTCGATCTCGGCAAGGTCACCGTGTTCTGGACGACGCCGCCGTACGTGGATTACGTCTGGACCGCCCGCAGCGACCTCGATCCCGGCCTCCGGGAGAAGATCACCGCGGCGTTCCTGAAGCTCCGCTACGACAACCCGGCCGACCGCCGACTCCTCGACCTCCATCGGACCAGGGGCTACAGCCGAGCGCACGACGAGGACTGGAAGATGACCGAGGAAGCCGCGATCTCTGCCGGGCTCCTCAAGTAGACGGACGGCGTCGTGCGCGTGATGTACGAGCTCCAGGGGATCGCCAAGACGTTCGACGGCCGCGACGTCGCGCTGGAGGACGTCTCGTTCGTCGTGGGCCGCGGGGAGCGTGTCGCCGTCATCGGGCCGAGCGGCGCGGGAAAGACGACACTCTTCCGGATCCTCAACCTGACGCTCCGGCCGACGGCCGGCGCCCTCCGGATCGACGGGACCGACACCGCGCGGCTCCACGGCACGGCGCTCCGCGCGCTCAGGCGGCGGATCGGCACGGTCTACCAGCAGCACAACCTGGTCGGCCGGCTCCGCGTGGTCCACAACGTCCTGGCCGGGCACCTGGGACGCTGGTCCACGGCGAAGGCGCTCGTCTCCCTCGCCTGGCCCCGGGAGGTGCGGTCGGCCGCGGACGCCCTCGCGCGCGTCGGCATCCCGGAGAAGCTCCACGCCCGGACCGACACGCTCTCCGGCGGCCAGCAGCAGCGGGTCGCCATCGCGCGCGTCCTCGTCCAGGACCCGGACGTGATCCTGGGAGACGAGCCCGTCTCCTCGGTCGATCCGTCGCTCGCGGCGGCCATCGTGCGGCTTCTCACCGACCTGTCGGCCGCGACCGGCAAGACGCTCCTCATGAACCTCCACAGCGTGGACCTGGCCCTCGCCTTCTTTCCGCGCCTCATCGGGGTTCGGCAGGGGCGTGTCTTCTTCGATCTCGCGCCGGACAAGGTCACCCGGGCGATCCTCGGCGAGCTGTACACGGGCGCGGCGGCCGACCATGAGCCGCTGCCGTCCTCCCAGGGCGTCTCGCCGACGAGTCCGGTCTGCCGGCCCCTGTTCGGCCTGAGGTGACGCCCACGCGGCTTGGCGCCCGCCTGCGCGGGCTCGCGGGGCGAAGATCCGCGCACCGGCCTGCGAGCGGCGCCGCGCTGGAGTCGCCGGCGCTCCGGCTCGACGCCAGGGCCCTCTTCCCCCACCTGGTCTGGCCGGTCTTCGTGGTGTGCCTCGCCGTGAGCTTCCGTGTGGCCGAGGTCGATCCCGGCGCCCTGCTCGCGGCCGACGCGCGGGCCAACGTCGCGCGGTTCGTGCGCGGCATGTTTCCGCCGGCGCTCTCGGCCGACTTCCTCCGGTTCCTGGCGGTTCCGGCCGTGGAGACCATCCAGATCTCCGTCGCAGGCACGGCCCTCGCCGTCCTGATCGGGTTGCCGCTCGGACTGCTCGCGACGTCGACCCTGAGCTGGAGCGGCGTGCTCCACGAGCGCCGTGGCGCCCAGGGGCGCCTGCTCGGCTTCCTGCCCTATGCGGCCGCCCGCGGGCTCCTCTCGGTCTTCCGGTCGATCCCGGAGTTCGTGTGGGCCTTCATGTTCGTCCGCGCCGTCGGCCTCGGTCCCTTCCCCGGCGTCCTCGCCATCGGCGTCGCGTACGGCGGGATGCTCGGGAAGGTCTACTCGGAGATCCTCGAGGGCGTGGACCCGCACCCGCTCGAGGCGTTGCAGGCGGCGGGCGCCGGACGGCTCCCGCTCGTCGTGTACGGCGTGCTGCCTCAGGCCCTCCCCGCGTTCGTCTCCTACACGCTCTACCGGTGGGAGTGCGCGATCCGGGCCTCCGCCATCCTCGGCTTCGTCGGCGCGGGCGGCCTGGGCCAGCAGCTCGAGCTTTCCATGCGCATGTTCGACTTCCACGAGGTGCTCACGCTGCTCGCGATCCTCTGGATCCTCGTCGCGAGCGTGGACGCGGTGTCGGGGGTCGTTCGCCGCGCCGTGGTGCGGTGAGGGGGCCCGGGCCGATGCGCGTCGCCCCGGGTCGTCCTCGGTCGTCGGCGGCCCTCAACGTATGCGGCATACGCCTCGGCCCGCCTCCTCCCTGCGTCCTACCGGTGCTCGCGCCTCGGCCCGGTACCGGCGCCCAGCCAGACTGGCTCGCGGCCGCAAGGGTGGTGCGGTGAGGAGGCCCGGGCCGATGCGCGTCGCCCCGGGTCGTCCTCGGCCCGCCGAGGGGCCCGCGCCGGCACGCCGCCCGCGGCCCGGAGCGTGGTCCTGGCTCGGCCTGGGCGCGGCGGCGGTGCTCGTCGCCTGGAGCGCGCGCGGGACCCACCTGGAGGCCGGCGCGCTCTTGAGCCGCGAAGGGCTCGGGCAGATGTGGACGTACGGGGCGAAGCTCTTCCCGCCGGACCTGTCGCCGGCCGTACTGCGCGAGGCCGGCCGCGGGGCCGTCGAGACCTTCGCCATCTCGCTCGTCGGCACGTCTCTCGCCGTCCTGATCGCGCTGCCGCTCGCGTTCATGGCGACCCGGACGATGCTCTTCGACGGCGTGCTCTACGCGCGCGAAGACCTCGGGTGGCGCCGCTATCCGCGGATCGCCCTCTACGCAGCCGCGAAGGCGCTGCTGAACCTCCTCCGGACGATTCCCGAGATCGTGTGGGCGCTCATCTTCGTTTTCGCGGTGGGGCTCGGGCCGTTCCCCGGCACGCTGGCGCTCGGCTTCCACACGGGCGGGGTCCTGGGCAAGCTCTTCGGCGAGGTCCTGGAAGACGTCTCGCCCCGGCCGCTCGAAGCGCTCCAGGCCGGCGGCGCCTCGCGCCTGGCGGTCCTGCTCTACGGCATCCTGCCGCAGGCGCTCCCGCAGTTCCTCGCCTACGCGCTCTATCGCTGGGAGGTGAACATCCGGGCGGCTGCGGTCCTCGGCTTCGTCGGGGCCGGCGGGCTCGGGCAGCGGATCCACATCGCGATCAGCCTGTTCCTCGAAAATCAGCTCTTGACCCTGATCCTCGCCGTCTACGTGATGGTCACGCTGGTGGACGCGTGGTCTGGATGGCTTCGGCGCCGCGTCGTCTGACATGGCGGCGATCCGGGATGACGCGGGCGGCCCCCGGCGCGGCGCCGGCCGGGGCGTATACCGCGGAGGTCGAGGCGGGACGAGACCCGCCGGGGTCGCAGGGGGCCCGGCCTCAGGCGGGGCGCGGCGGGAGCGTCCCTTCCTTCTCCCGCCGCAGAAAATCGACCAGGCGCTGGGTCAGCTCCGGTGGGATCTCCTCGACGGGCAGCGTGCGGGCGACGTCCACCGTGCCCTTGTAGGTGCGGACGAACCGCACGCACGCCGCGCAGAGCTCGAGGTGGATGTCGAGGGCACGGGCTCGCTCCGGGGGGAGCTCCCCCTCCAGGTAATCGACCAGGAGCTCGATACACTCCTGGCACCGCGTGATGTGGGGGCTCGACTCCACGCCTCACCTCTCGGGCTCCGGCGGGCGGTCGTGCCCGCGGGCGCCGCGTGTCCCGATCGTAGCACAGTTGCCCGCGCAGAAGGGCTCGTGTAGGCTCTAGCCATCGAGCCGGGGCCTTCTGCCGCCGCCCGCCGGCCGCCTGCCGCGATGCGCATCGCCCTCGTCACGCCCGTCGCGTCGCCCTCCGTCCGCGGCAACGCGGTCACGGTCGGCCGGGTCCACCGCGGCCTCCGCGCGCGCGGGGTCGCCGCGGACGTCGTGGACCTTTCGCGGCCGGATCCGCCGGCCGCGGCGCGGCTCCACGTGCTGGCTCCCGATTTGGTCCACGCCTTCCACGCCTTCCGCGGGGCGCCGACCGCCGCAGCGTTCGCCCGCGAGCGGGGTCTGCCCCTCGTGGTGTCGCTCACCGGCACCGACGTCAACCACGACCTCGTCCAGCCGGAACGACGCGCCGCCACCGTCGCGTCGATCCGGCAGGCGGAGGCCCTCATCGCCTTCCACGAGACGATCCGGGCCCGGGTCGCCCGCGAGGTGCCGGAGGCCGCGGCGCGCATCGAGGTGATCCCGCAGAGCGTCGTCCTCGCCGACGAGCCGTGCCCGCTCGGGGAGCTGGTGCCTCGCCAGCCGGACGAGGTCCGCTTCCTCCTGCCGGCCGGGATCCGCGCGGTGAAGAACGTCCTCTTCCCGCTCGGTCCCCTCGGCCGGCTGGCCCGGCGGTACCCCATCCGGCTGCTGATCGCGGGCCCGATCATCGAGGCGAGCGAGGGCGCCCGCCTGGCCGCGGCGCTCAAGGGCGCGGACTGGGCGACGTACCTCGGCGAGGTGCCGCACGGGCAGATGGGGGGGCTCCTGCACCAGGCGGACGTCGTCCTCAACTCGTCGATCTCCGAAGGCGGCATGGCGAACTCGGTCCTCGAGGCGATGAGCTGCGGCCGACCGGTCCTCGCCTCGGACATCGAGGGGAATCGCTCCGTCATCGACCACGACCGCGACGGGCTCCTCTTTCGGGACGCGGCGGGGCTCGAGCGCGAGGCCGAGCGGCTGATCCGCGACCCCGCGCTCCGCCACCGCCTCGGGGCGGCGGGGCGCGCGAAGATCGTCCGGCTCTACCCGCCGGAGCGCGAGATCACGGCGCACCTCGAGCTGTACCGTCGGCTCGTGTCCGGCTGAGCCCACGGAGCGTCGCGCGGTTCGCGTGCTAGAATGAGCCGACTTCCGTGCCCCTGGGGTCACGCGCCCGGTGTTCCCGGGACCAGGCGGTTGAGAGACCGTAACCAGGGAGGCGAGCGGTGGGGCTGAAGAAGCTCGGGCACGTCGTGCTGAAGGTCCGGGACCTCGACCGCGCGGAGGCCTTCTACACTGACGTCGTCGGTCTCCGGGTGACGGGTCGCTTGCCCGGCCGGATGGTGTTCTTCAGCGTGCCCGGCAACGGGGACTCGCACGACCTGGCCGTCTGGAAGGTCGGCGCTGACGCCGCCCCGCAGGTCCCGAAGCAGGTCGGCCTCTTCCACGTCGCCTGGCAGGTGGACCGCCCGGAGGACCTCGAGACGCTCTACCGTCACCTCGAGGCGAAGGGCGTGACCCTGCACGGGACGATGAACCACGGCGCCAACCTGTCCGTGTACTTCGAGGACCCCGACGGCCACATGCTCGAGTTCACGTACGAGCAGGGGCGCGAGGCGTGGCCCGCGGGCCGGAACCCGTTTGCCGGGCGCGACCCGCTGCCCTTCGACCAGGGGGCCGCGGCGCATTGAACCGGCCGGCAGCGGCCACGACGCCCTGCCGCGGCTCTGACGACGTCGAGACCCCCGGGACGATCCACCGGGAACCGGTCGGCCGGCCCAGGCACTCCCGCGCCGGCGTGGCGGGACGGCTCGGGCGCGCGTGAGCGGGATGGAGCACGTGCGGTTTGCCGTCCCGTTTCAGACCGTCTTCTATACCCCCCACTACCTGGCGCGCGCGCTCGATCTCTTCGCGCGCGAAGGCCTCGAGGTCGCGCACGCGGCCGCGACGCCGGACGGCTTGGCGCGCGCCCTGCTGGCGGGCGAAGCGGACATCGGGCTCTCCGGCCCCCTCCGGGCTCTGGGCGCCCTGGACCGGGGACAGGCGCCGCTCGTGTGCGTGGCCGAGGTGTGTAGCCGGGTGGGGTTCTTCCTTCTCGGCCGCGGCCCCGTGCGCGACTTTGCCTGGCGCGATCTGGCGGGCCGGCGGGTGCTGGTCTTCGCCGAGACCCCGATGCCGCGGCTCTGTCTCGAGTACCTGCTGGAGCGGCACGGGATGGGCCTGGGCCGGGTCGACCTCGCCACGGATCTCCCCAGCCCACTGGCGGTGGAGCACTTCCTGGCGGACCGGGCCGACTACCTCCTGCAGGGCCAGCCGGTCGCCGAGCGCCTGATGGACGGCGGGCGCGCGCACCTGGCGGCGTCGCTCGGCTCCGCGCTCGGCCCCGTCGCCGGGAGCGCCTACCTCGTCACGCCTCGGTTTCTGGCCGAGCGCCCGCACGTCGTCGACGCGGCGCTGCGCGCGCTCTACCGCGCGCAGCGCTGGCTCGCTGGCCACACGCCCGAAGAGATCGCCGCCCAGGTCGCGCCCGCCTGCCCCGACGACGAGCCGGCCATCGTCGTCGCAGCGATCCGCCGGTACCTCGCCGGCCGGACGTGGGCGGCCGATCCGGTCCTGCGCCGCCCGGCCTTCGACGCGCTCCAGGAGATCGTCCTGCTGCGGGGATTCGTGAAGCGGAGCCACCCCTACGAGGAGGTCGTCGACACCGCGCACGCCGAGGCGGCCGTCCGTGCGGTGGACGGCGGCTGAGGAGACGCACGATGGAGTTCAGCCTCACCGAGGAGCAGCGCCGCTACCAGGCGCTCGTCCGCGAGTTCGCCGAGAAGGAGGTGGCGCCTCACGTCCGGGACTACGATCGCGCGGAGCGCTATCCGGTCGAGATCGTGAAGAAGATGGCCGCGCTCGGCTTCATCGGCGGGACGATTCCCGAGCAGTACGGCGGCGCCGGCCTCGACCACCTCACCATGGCGCTGGGCATCGAGGAGATGTCGCGGGTCTGCATCCACATGGGCTCGGCCATGGGCCGGGCTTCCGGCCTGGTCGGGGCCGGCATCCTGGAGTTCGGGACGGACGCGCAGAAGCGGAAGTACCTCGTTCCCGTCGCGCGCGGGGACGTGTTCGCCGGCACCGCCGTCACCGAGCCCCACTCGGGGACCGACGTGGCCGCGATGGAGACGACCGCCGTCCGGAAGGGCGGCGAGTACATCCTGACCGGCTCGAAGATCTGGATCTCCGGGGTCGGTCTCGCCGCCTGGTACCTGACCTTCGCGACCGTCGACCGGAGCCGGGGCGCGAAGGGCATCTGCGCCTTCATCGTCGAGACGACCTTTCCCGGCTTCAGCGAGCGGCCGATCCGCAACAAGCTCGCCTTCCGCCCGACGCAGGTCGGCGAGCTCGTCTTCGAGGAGTGTCGCGTGCCGGCCGAGAACCTCGTCGGACGGGAAGGGGAGGGGCTCAAGGTGGCGCTCTGCGCCGTGGAGAACGGGCGACTATCGGTCGCCTGCCGCGCCGTGGGGCTGGCCCAGGCGTGCCTGGACGAGTCGGCGCGCTACGCCCGCCAGCGCGTGGTCTTCGGGAAGCCGATCGCGCACTACCAGCTCGTCCAGGCCAAGATCGCCGACATGGTGCTCGGGGTGGAGTCCGCCCGGTACCTCGCGTATCGGCTCGCCTGGCTCAAGAGCCAGGGCGTCAAGCGCGCCCGCCGCGAAGCCTCGGTCGCGAAGCTCTACGCGACCGAGGCCGCCTTCCGCGCCGCGGCCGACGCCGTCCAGATCCACGGCGCCTACGGGGCGTCCGAGGAGTACAACGTCGGCCGGTACCTCCGGGACGCCAAGTTCCTCCAGGTCGTGGAGGGCGTCAACGACATCCACCGGGTCCTCGTCGCCGAGCACGCCCTGGGTCTGCGCGAGGATCCCCGGTGAGCCCCGCGCCCATACCCGTCGCCTCTCGGCGTCCCGCATCACGGCCGAAACGCGCTCGTCCGGCGGCCTCGCGGCCGTCCCGGCCTCTGGGGGCCTCGTCCCGCCTCCTCATAGGGCTGGGTGGGGGGGCCGGCATACGCCTCGGCGCGCCTCGGGCCTGCGTCCTTGATCTGCTCGGGTCTCGACGCGGGCGCGGGGAGACGACGTGAGCGGAGGCGGCTCGCTCGCGCGGCTGTTCGCGCCGCGCGCCGTCGCGCTGGTGGGTGTGCCGGGCGACCTCGGGCGACCGGGCGCGCGCCCGCTCCACTTCCTCCGTCGGCACGGCTATGGCGGGCGGATCCACCCCGTCAATCCCGGTCGCCGGGAGATCGGCGGCCTGCCCGCTCACCCCACCATCGCCGCGGTGCCGGAGCCGGTGGACGTGGCCTGGATCGGGCTGCCTGCCGCGCAGGCCGCCCAGGCGGTCCGAGAGTGCGGCGCCGCGGGCGTGCCGTTCGCGATCGTGCTCGGCGCCGGGTTCGCGGAGGCCGGCGAGCAAGGCGAGGCCGAGCAGGTCCGCCTCCGGGAGGTGGCGCGCGAGACGGGCGTCCGGCTCGTCGGTCCGAACACCGTGGGGTTCGTCAACGCCTGGGACCGCGTGGCGCTGACGTTCTCGACCGTGGGGGAGCTCGACAGCCTCGTCGGGGGGCCGCTCGTCCTCCTCTCCCAGTCGGGCGGCCTGGGCGGCTGTCTCGTCAACCGCGCGATGGACCGCGCGCTCGGGATCGGCCTCTTCGTGTCGACCGGCAACGAGGCGGACCTCGGGCTCGCCGATTGTCTGGAGTGGGCGCTCGACGACGGACGGGCCCGCGCGGTCGCGTGCCTGATCGAGCAGGTTCGCGAGCCCGACCGCTTCGCGCGGGTCGCGGCCCGCGCCCTCGCGCAGGGTGTGCCGGTGGTCGCGCTGAAGCTCGGCGGCTCGGAGACCGGGACACGGGCCGCGCGCTCGCACACGGGCTCCCTCGTCGGGGCGCGCGACGCCTGGCGCGCCTGGGCGCGCGCCGTCGGCGTGCTCGAGGCGCAGGAGCTCGACGAGCTCGTGACCACCGCGGCCTTCCTGGCCCGCACGCCGCCCCTCCAGGGGAACCGGGCCGGCATGGCCACCTCGTCCGGCGGCATCGCCGTCATGCTGGCCGACGCGCTGGAGCCGTGCGGCGTGGTCTTCCCGCCGCTCGCCCCGGAGACGGCGGCGCGCGTCGGCGTGCTCCTCCCTGGCTACGCCACGGTCGGGAACCCGCTCGACGTCACCGCCGGGCTGCCCGAGGAGACGTTCGGCGCCGTGCTCGCGGCCATGCTCGCCGACCCCGGTCTGGACCTGGTGCTCGTGCCGCTCACGATGGCCACGGCCGAGGGCGGCCGCGCGCGGGCCGAGCAGGTGGTGAAGGCGACGCGCGCCGGGGCCAAGCCGGTCGCGGTCTGCTGGCCCGGCGGCAGCCTCGTCGCCCGCGGGGCCCGCGCCCTCGCAGAGGCGGGAGTCCCCGTCTTCGACTCGGTCGCGGGCAGCGCGGCGGCGGTGGGCGCCTCGGTCGCGTACCGCGGCATGCGCCGGACGGCCCGTGTCGTGAGTCGGCCGCCGGCGCTCGCCTTGCCGGCCGTGCCGGAGCGGGAGGGCGCCCTGGACTGGGCGGCGGTCCGGTCGGTCCTCACCGCGGCGGGTCTCCCGCTCGTCGCGGAGGCGGTCGTCCGGACCGAGGCCGAGGTCGCGGCCGCCGGCCTCCGCTATCCGGCGGTGGTGAAGGCCCTCGGCCCCCTCCACAAGACGGACGCGGACGGCGTGCGCCTCCGGCTGCCGGACCTCGACGCGGTCGTCGCCGCCGTCCGCGAGCTCGGCCCGCGGGGCGAGGGGTGCCTGATCCAGCCGATGGTGGAGGGCGTCGAGGTGCTGGTCGGCGCGCTGCGCGACGCCGGCCTCGGGCCCTTCGTCGTCGTGGCCCCCGGGGGCGTCCACGCCGAGCTCTACGGCGAGCGCGCGATGCGGCCGGCGCCGATCGGCGTGACGGAGGCCGAGGAGATGCTCGCCGAGATGCCCGCGCTCGCCGCGCTGCTCCGGGGCTACCGCGGGCGGCCTCCTGCCGATCGCGCGGCGCTCGCCGACGCGGTCGTCCGCCTGTCCGCGCTGGCGGTCGCCCTGGGGCGGCGGCTCGGCGAGCTCGAGCTGAACCCGCTGATCGTCGGGCCGGAAGGCGCGGGGGCCACCGTCGTAGACGCCCGGATCGTCCTCGCCGCGGGCCGGGCGGCGGCGCCGGTGGGGGAGGCGACGCCCGGTCGCGGGCCGGCGACCACGTCCCGTCGGGCAGGGAGGCCGGCATGAGCGTCGGCGTTCCGTCGGCCCGGGCCCGGCCGGCGGCGCGGCCGGCGGCGGCCGGCGGCGTGGCGCCCTGGTTCGTGGCGCTCCTGTCCGCCTACTGCCTCGCGCATCTCGCGGTCCGCCTCCTCGCCCCGGGGGCCGTGCAGCACGACGAGGCCGAACAGCTCCTGCTGAGCCAGTCTGTGGCCGCGGGGTACGGCGTGCACCCGCCGCTCTACACGTGGCTCCAGCGCGGCTTCGTCGCGGCCTTCGGGCCCGGCGTCTTCGCCCTCGCGCTTCTCAAGAGCCTGCTCCTCTTCGGCACCTATCTCTTCACGTTCCTCAGCGCCCGCCTGCTGCTCGGCGACGACGTCCGGGCGCTCCTGGCGGCCTTCTCCCTCTCGCTCCTGCCGCCGATCGGCTGGGAGGCGCACCGGGACCTGAGCCATTCGGTGCTCGCCACGAGCCTGGCGGCGGCGAGCGTCTGGGTCCTGCTGAGGCTCTTGCGCGAGGGCGCCACCCGTCACTACGTGATCCTGGGGCTCCTGCTGGGGCTCGCGGCCCTCGCCAAGTACCACATGGTCCTCTTCGGGGCGAGCCTCGTCCTGGCGGTCGTCTCGCTGCCGGGGCTGCGGGGGCGGCTGCTCGACCGGCGGATGCTCCTCGGCGTCGGAGTGGCGGCGCTCGTGCTCGCGCCCCACCTGGTGTGGCTCGCCGGGCACCTCGCGCTCACCTCGAGCGGCATCGCGGAGAAGCTCCGGCTCGGCCAGGAAGGCGGCCGCGTCGAGGCGGGGGCCAAGGGCGTCCTCCACCTGATCTGGGCGACGCTGCTCGTCACGCCCCCGCTCGTCTCGGTGTTCTTCCTCTTCTTCCCGCGCGCCGTCGGCGGAGGAGAGGGGCGGATCTCCGATGCGCTCGAGCCCCGCCGGCTCCTGGCCCGGTTCTTCCTCGTGGCGGCCGGCCTGCTGGCCCTGGCCGCGGTCCTGATCCGCGTCACGACGTTCGAGGGGCGCTGGCTCGGACCGTTCCTGCTCCTGCTGCCCCTCTACCTGTTCCTCCGACTGCCGGCTGGGGACGTCGGCGCCGGCCGGCTTCGCCGCTTCGGCTATCTCCTCGCGGCGCTCGCGGTCGTCACCGTGCTGGTGCGCGTCGGCGAAGTCTGGGCGGGCCCCCGGTTCGGGATCCATTCGCGGCTCCACATCCCCTTCGCCGCCCTGGCCGAGGAGGTGAGGGCCGCGGGGTTCGCCGGAGGGACGATCGTCGCCGAAAACCGCATCATCGGCGGGAACCTCCGCCTCCATTTCCCGGACGCCCGCGTCCTCACGGCGGATCTGGCCTATCTCCAGCCGCCGGCCCGGCGGGAACCCGGCCAGTGCCTGGTGGTCTGGAACCGCGTGCGCAGCGATGAGACGCCTGCGGCGCTCGAGCGCTTCCTCCGCATCAGGCTGGAGGCCCGGGTCCTCGACGGGTACGAGCCCGGCCAGGCGCGGGCGCGCCTGCCGGGGCGCGCCGCGCCGGTCTACGAGCTCGCCTTCATGAGGTTTCCCCGCGGCATCGGCACCTGCCGGTGAGTCGGGGGGAGCGAGTCCGGCGCGGTTGGGTGGGCCCGGTGGCCGGAGGCGATATAATGGAGCGACGACCGATCCGGGACTCCGACGCCCAGGAGGGGTGAGATGACCGAGGCGCGGGTCGAGGCCTTCGTTCGCGGCTACGAGCGACTCAACAGCGAGGTTCACAGGGTCATCGTCGGGCACCAGGAGATCGTCGATCAGGTGCTCGTGTGCCTCTTCGCCGGTGGCCACGTGCTGCTGGAAGGGGTCCCCGGACTCGGCAAGACGCTGCTCGTCCGGACGCTGGCGGGCTGTCTCGACCTCACCTTCTCGCGGATCCAGTTCACCCCCGACCTCATGCCGGCGGACATCATCGGCACCAACATCATCGTGGAGGACGCCGAGGGCCGCCGGCACTTCCAGTTCCAGCGCGGGCCGATCTTCGCCCACGTGGTCCTCGCCGACGAGGTGAACCGCGCGACGCCGAAGACCCAGTCGGCCCTGCTGGAGGGGATGCAGGAGGGGAACGTCACGGTCTCCGGGGTCGGGCATCGCCTGCCCGCGCCCTTTTTCGTCCTGGCCACCCAGAACCCGATCGAGATGGAAGGGACCTACCCCCTGCCCGAGGCGCAGCTCGACCGCTTCCTGTTCAAATTGAAGGTGCGCTATCCGGCCATCGAGGAGCTCAACGAGATCGTGGACCGGACCACCCGCGCCGAGGAGCCGACCATCGGCCAGGTCATGTCGGGCGACGAGGTCCTGGCGTTCCGGGAGCTCGTCCGCGAGGTCCCGATCGCGACCCACGTGCGGAATCTGGCCTCGCTCGCCGTGATGGCGACCCACCCGCAGTGGGAGGGCGCCCCCGAGGTGACGCGCCGCTACCTCCGCTACGGTGCCAGCCCGCGCGCGGCGCAGGCGCTCGTGCTCGGCGGTAAGGTTCTTGCACTGCGTGCTGGCCGGTTCAACGTGAGCGCGGAAGACATCAAGTCGATCGCCCTGCCGGCCATGCGTCACCGCGTCATCCTGAACTTCGAGGGCGAAGCGGAGGGGATCGACGAGGACCGGCTCATCCTGGAGGTGTTGGAAGCCGCGGAGGCAGCCACCCGGGAGGGCAAGGAGGTGTTCCTCCGCTAGGCTCTGATCCGTCCGGCAAGGAGGCCCCATGGAAGAGGGCGCGGCGCTCCATCTCGCGATCCAGCGGCTGGCGAGGCTGATTCGGCAGCGGCGTGCGGTCTTCTACGGCCTCCGCGGCCTGGGGTGGGGCCTCGGGCTGGCGGTGCTACCGGTGCTGCTGCGGTCGGTCATCGGGCCGGCCGCCTTCTTCGTGGCGGGCGGCCTGGCGGCCGCCGGTCTCCTTGTCGGGTTCGGCTACGGGCTGACACTGCGCGTGCCGCCCGCGGATCTGGCCCGCCTCGCCGACCGCACCTTCGCGCTCCACGACCGCCTCGCCACCGCGCTCGAGCTTCTCGACGGCCGAGCGGCAAGCCCGCTCGCCGGCTTCGCCATCCGGGACGCGGTGGCGCGCGCCGCGGGCCTCGAGCTCCGGCGGGCCGTTCCCTGGCGCTGGCCTCGCGAGCTCCGGTTCGTCCCGGTCCCCGTCCTGGCGCTCGCCGTGCTCCCCTATCTGCCCCCGCTCCCGGTGCCGGAAGAGCTCTTTCCGCCGCTGACTCCGGCCGAGGAGCCGGCCAAGGAGCCGGAGAAGGCCCAGGCGCCGCAGGTGGCCGACCGTCCCCTCGCCAGGCGGCCGGAGCGCACCGAGCGGGTGGAGTTTCAGGACCGGGACTACCAGCAGCGGCCGAACCCCGGCGCCGACCACGCCAAGGGCGACCTGGCCGCGGTCTTCAAGGACACGAGCGTGGCCCAGAAGCGGCCGGATTTCTCGAGCTTCCTCAAACAGGGGGACGACCGTTTGCGTCTCCTGGAGCGGACGGACGCCCTGCCCGACCTCCAGCGCGACTTCACCCAGACGCCGTACAAGGTCATGTTCCGCAAGTCGCGCAGCCTGCTGGGCGGCATGGATCCGAACCGCCTCTCGCCCGAGCGGATGCGGCAGCTCCTCGACGAGATGAGCCGGATGGGTCGCCGTGGCCAGCCGGGGGGGGAGGGCGACTTCGGTCAGGAGCTCATGGAGGGCTCCGAGGCGCTCGAGCAGGGCCAGATGTCCCGGGCGCTCGACGCGATGGAGCGGGCGCTCAACAAGCTCCGGGAGATGGAAGAGCGGGAACGGGGCGGCAAGGGGCTCGAGGGCGGCCGCGACCGCGGGGGGAAAGGACGCGACGGCCGCGCCGGGCGCGGGGGCGAGTCCGACCCGGACTTCGGCGACGCCGAGGGCTCGCTGCCGGGCAAGGGGACGAATCCGCAGTGGCGGGGGGACCCGAGCGCGCGGCTCGGCCAGAGCCCCATCGACATGGGCGTGGAGGGGCAGACCCGTCGGGGGCGGAAGGAGGCCTACGACACGAACATGATCGGGCGCGGGGCCCAGAACCCCTCGCGGCTGCCCTACATGAGCGTGTACTCGCAGTACCGGAAAATGATGGAGGACGCGCTAGCGAAGGAGAGCATTCCGTTCGACTATCGCACGCAGGTCAAGGAGTACTTCCAGTCCCTCGAGGAGCGGTGATGCGCCGGACAGCCGGCGACGCGACCGCCGGGGGAAGCTCCGCCGGGCCCGCGGCCCGGGCCACGCGCTTCTTCTCCAACGCCTTCCTCATGCAGCTCGAGCGCCTGACGTTCGTCTCCCGCCGCACCCACGTCGGGCGGGTCAAGGGCGAGCGCAAGAGCCCGCGGCGCGGCTCGAGCGTCGAGTTCGCGGATTACCGCCCCTACGAGATCGGGGACGATCTCCGCTACGTGGACTGGAACGCCTTCGCCCGGCTCAACCGTCTCTACCTCAAGGTCTTCGTCGACGAGGAGGACCTCTGCATCCACCTCATCCTCGACGGCAGCGCCTCCATGGACTTCGGGGACGCCGGGCGGCCGACGAAGTTCAGCTACGCGCTGCGGCTGGCCGCCGCCCTCGCCTTCATCGGGTTCGCGAACCTCGAGCGCGTCGGGGTGGCGGTCTTCCGCGACCGCGTGTCGGAGGGGTGGCTCCCGACGCGCGGCCGCAACCAGTTCCTGCCGGTCGAGCAGTTCCTGAGCGCGCTCGTGCCGGCGGGGCCGACCCGCTTCAACGAGTCAGTCCGACAGTACGCGCTGCGGGCCAAGGACGCCGGGGTCGCCATCGTGATCTCCGACTTCCTCGACCCGGCGGGGTACGAGGAGGGCCTGCGCGCCCTGATGGAGCGGCGCTTCGACATCCACGTGGTCCACCTGCTCTCGCGCGAGGAGCTCGATCCGGCCTTCGGCGGCGACCTCGAGCTGGTCGACGCGGAGTCCGGAGAGGCGCGGCAGGTGTCCGTGGACGCGGACGCGCTGCGCGCCTACCACAGGCAGCTCAGCGCCTTCCTGGCCGGGGTGGAGGGCTTCTGCCGAGCGAAGGAGATCAACTACATCCGGGTCTCCACCGACGTGCCGCTCGACGACCTGCTGCTGCGCCGCTTGAAGGGAAGCCTGCTGCAGTGACGTTCCTGTCGCCGCTCGCCTTCCTGCTCCTGACGCTCTCCGTCCCGCTCCTGCTCCTCTACTTCCTCAAGGTGCGGCGGCAGCAGCGCCGCGTCTCGTCCGTGCTCCTGTGGACTCCGGTGCTGCGCGACCAGCAGGCCTCCGCGCTCTTCCAGCGCCTGCAGCTCGATCCCCTCCTGCTCCTCCAGATCCTCGCCCTCGTGCTTCTCGCCGTCGCCCTGGCCCGGCCCACCGTGACGCTCCAGGGCAAGGGCACGGACCGGCTGATCCTGGTCCTGGACGTGTCGGCGTCGATGAAGGCGCGCGACGTCGCGCCGGACCGGTTCAGCGAGGCGCAGCGCCGCGCCGTCCAGCTCATCGACGAGGCCGGCCGCGGCGCCGAGATCATGGTGATCGAGGCGGCGGCGCACCCGGTGATCCGCCTGCCGTTCACGCGGGAGCTGGATCGGGCGCGCCGTGCGGTATACGCGCTGGAAGCGCGCGACCTGCCGAACCATCTGAGCGAGGCGATCCGCACGGCGCTCACCCTGGTCCCGCCCTTCGACCGCCGCGTGCGGATACACGTCCTCACGGACGGCGCCTTCGACCCGGCCCAGGTGCGCGAGTTCCCGGATCCGCGCGTGCGCTGGGTCTCCGTGGGCACCGGCACGCGCAACGTCGGCATCACGCAGTTCGCGCTGCGCAAGAGCTACTACGGCATCTACGACCACCAGGCCTTCCTCTCGCTCACGAACTTCTCCGACGAACGCCTGAGGTTCCCGCTGATCGTGACCATCGATGGCAAGGTGGTCAGCGAGCAGACGATCAGCCTCGACCCGCAGGTGAAGCGGAACGTCATCGTCCCCTTCACCCATCAGGGCGGCGGACGTCTGCGCGTGGAGGCGAGGATCCAGGACGACCTGGAGGCGGACAACCTCGTTTACGGGGTCATGCCCGCGCCGCGGAAGCTCAAGCTCCTGCTGGTGAGCCCGGGCAACCTGTTCTTGGAAAAGGCGCTGAAGGCCGATCCGCAGGTGATCCTCGAGACCAAGGCCCCCGGCGAGTACGCCGGCGGCATGGCCGGCTACGACGTCGTGGTGCTCGACAGCGTCTCGCCGCCCAAGGTGGGGCTGGGGCGGTTCATCTTCGTGAACGCCGTGCCGGGCGACGTCCCGATCGAGCCGCTGGGGATGATGGAACAGCCGGTCATCCTGGATTGGGACCGGGCGCACCCCATCATGCGCTTCGTCGATCTCTCCAAGGTCGGCGTGGAGGAGGCGCTCCGGGTGCGTCCGCTGGCGGCCGGCCGGACGCTGCTCGAGTCGGTGGGCGGGCCCTTGATCTACCTCCTGGAGGAGCCGCAGCGGAAGGCCGTCTTCGTCGGCTTCGACCTGTTCAAGACCGACCTTCCCCTCCGCGTCGCCTTCCCGCTCATCCTCTCGAACAGCGTGCGCTGGCTGCACCCGGTCGGCCTCGAGGGCTCCGACCTGATGGTGCGGGCCGGGGACCCCTTCCTCCTGACGGTGGAGCACGGCGTCGAGGAAGCCACGGTGCGAGACCCGGAGGGGGGCACCCGCAAGGCCCTCATCACGCGCGGGGCGCTCTCGTTCACGCAGACGGACCGCGTCGGCGTCTACTCGCTCGTCACGGGCCCGCGCGAGGTGGCGTTTGCGGTGAACCTTCTGCAGGCCGGCGAGTCCAACATCCGCCCGCAGCCGCTGCCGACCGCGCCGCCGCCCACGGAGGGGTCGGGGACCGACCTGTACACCTATCAGCGGGAGCTGTGGCGACCGCTCCTGGCCTTCGTGATCCTCACACTCCTGCTCGAGGGCTGCCTCTACTGGCGTCGCCAGACGGCCGGCCGGTGGACGGCCCCGACCCGCCGCGCCGACCGCTGGGCGCTGGGGATTCGCGCGGCGAGCGTGCTCGCGCTGCTCTGGGCCGTGACGCAGCCTCAGTTCGCGCGCTGGGTCGATCGGCAGAACGTCTTCTTCCTCCTCGACATGTCCGACAGCGTGAGCCTGGCGGCGCGCGAGACGGGGTACCGTTACGCCACCGCGGCCCTGGAGGGCATGAAGGACCAGGACCGGGCGGGTCTGATCGTGTTCGCCCGGGACCCCCAGCTCGCCGACCCGCTCCGGCCGCGGCCGTCCTTCGGGCGGGTCCAGCCCGGAGAGGTGACGACCGCGACGAACATCGAGCGCGCGATCCAGCTCGCGCTCGCGTCGTTCCCAGGGGGAGAGGCCAACCGCGTGGTCCTGCTCTCCGACGGGCGGGAGAACGCGGGGAAGGCCGTGGCGGCGGCCCAGGCGGCCAAGGACGCGGGCGTCCCCATCTACTACTCGCCGCTCGGGCTCACGTTCCCGCAAGAGGTGGTGGTCGAGCAGCTCCTGCTGCCGACCGAGGTGAAGTTCGGCGAGCCGTTCTACGCGAAGGTCGTGGTCAACTCCGTCAAGGAGACGGCCGGCCGGCTCTCGCTCTACCGCAATGGCGAGTTCCTCGGCTCGCAGGTGGTCCACCTGACGACCGGCAAGAACGTCCTCACGTACCGGCAGGCGCTGGAGCAGTCCGGCGTGCACGTCTACCAGGCGCTCGTCGAGGCCGAGGGTGACGTCATCGACGAGAACAACCGCGCCATCGGGCTCACCGTGGTCCGGGGCCGGCCGCAGGTGCTCCTCGTGGACAAGGAGCCGGCCCACGCCGGCAACCTCGTCTCGGCCCTGCGTTCCCAGCACATCGACGTGCGGGTGGCCGGGCCCGAGGGGTTGCCGACCTCCATGGCGACGCTGGAGAAGTACGACGGCCTCATCCTCTCGAACGTCTCGTCCCTGAAGATGACGAAGCGCCAGATGGAGCTCGTCCGCGACTACGTCCGCGACCAGGGTGGCGGGCTCGTCATGATCGGAGGCGAGGAGAGCTTCGGCCTGGGCGGCCTCTACCGGACGCCGCTGGAGGAGGCCTTGCCGGTCACGATGGAGGTCAAGCAGAAGATCGAGATCCCCAGCCTCGCCGTCATGCTGGTGATCGACCGCTCCGGCTCGATGGCGATGGGGATGAAGGACAACGACAAGGTCAACAAGCTCGAGGTGGCCAAAGAGGCCGCCCACCTGGTCGTCGACCTGCTCGACGAGCGGAACGAGGTCGGGGTGCTCTCCTTCGACACCGAGTTCGTCTGGCACGTGCCGCTCCAGCCGGCGAAGGACAAGCGCGCCGTCCATCGCGAGATCTCGGCCATCAAGGCCGGCGGCGGGACCGACGGCTACCCCGCCGTGCGCGAAGCCTACAAGGCCCTCTACGATCGGGACGCGCTCCTCAAGCACGTGATCTTCCTCTCCGACGGGCAGATGACGCGCGGCGATTTCGCCTCGCTGATCCGCCGGATGCTCAAGGACAAGATCACCGTCTCGGGTGTGGCGATCGGCTCGGACGCCGACATCCAGCTCATGGCCGACGTCGCCAAGTGGGGTCGCGGCCGTTTTTACTTCACCGAGGAGACCGCCACGGTCCCGCGGATCTTCACGCTGGAGACCCAGCTCGCGTCGAAGGCCTCGCTGATCGAGCAGCCGTTCCGACCGATCGTGACGAACCAGTACCACGAGGCCATCCAGGACATCGACTGGGCGAAGGCCCCGCCCCTGGGCGGTTACGTGGCGACGACGATCAAGCAGACGGCCGACCAGCTCCTGATGACCCATCAGGAAGACCCGCTGCTGGCAGCCTGGCGGTACGGTCTCGGCCGGTCGGTCGCGTTCACCGCCGACGCCAAGGCCAAATGGGCGATCCTCTGGCTGCGCTGGCGGGACTTCAACAAGTTCTGGGCGCAGACGGTGCGGTGGACGCTGCGGGCCGGGGCGCGGAGCGACACCACGGCCACCGTGGAACGCCGGGACGGGCAGGGGGTCGTGTCGGTCGAGGCGATCGACCCGAGGGGGGAGTTCATCAACTTCCTCGACGCGCACCTGGGCCTGGTCAACCCCGACAAGAGCCAGGCCGTGGTGGAGCTGGAGCAGGTGGCGCCGGGCCGCTACCAGGGCACGTTCCCGGCGCGCGCCGAGGGCGTGTACCTGGCGGGGCTCTCCCAGCGCCGGGACCAGCAGCTCGTGGGCTCGCAGATCGTCGGGACGGTCGTGCCCTACGCGCAGGAGTACCGGGAGCTCGGCCCCAACGAGGTGCTGCTCCGGGAGGTCAGCGAGCTCACCGGCGGGGGGGGACTCGGCGACGCGAAGGAGGCGTTCACCGCCAACCGTCGCCGCTCGCGCGTGGCCACGGACCTCTGGCCCTGGCTCGTCGGGCTCGTCACGCTCGCCCTCGTTCCGGAGATCGCGATCCGGCGGATCGGGCCGGCCCTCGGCCGGTGGACCCGCCGGCGTCGCGGGACAGAGGAGGTGGGCGCCGATGGTTAGGTCCGTTCCGCGCGCGCTCCTGATGACCTTGCTGGCCGGACTCATGGCGACGATGGCCGGGACCGCTTCGGAGGCTGCGGGGAAGCCGCGCCCGGTGCTGGTGCTGCCGTTCCACAATGTCACCCCCGGGGGGGCCGACGGCTGGTTCGGCGAGGGGCTCGCCGAGACGCTCCAGCTGGCGGCCCAGACGACCCCGGCCCTGCTGCCGGTCGACCAGGGCCGCATCGTCCAGGCCGCCCGGGCCGCCGGCGTCGACCTCCGGGCAGGGCTGGCGGCGAGCGCGGTGTCGGCGCTGGCCCGGTCGCTCCGGGCGGAGCTGGTCTTCTACGGGGAGTACCAGCGCACCGGCGACGGGGGCATCTCGATCGTCCCGCGGCTGTACGAGCCGGCGAAAGGCGCCGAGGGGACCGCCCTCGAGGCGGCGGTGGGCGACGCCGACCGGGTGCTCGACACGCAAGCCGACGTCTTTCCGATCTACGCGAAGGCGCTCAAGCTCGGGCTCAAGCCGGAGGAGCTCCAGCGGGCGGTCGCGGCCGCGAAGCCGACGGCAAATCTCACCGCCTTCGAGGCGTTCGTGAAGGGCCGGCGCTCCTACCTGCGTGGTGGTCAGGACGGGTACGAGGGGGCGGCCGAGCTGTTCACCCGCGCGGTCGAGGTCGACCCGGCATTTGCCCTCGCCCACTACCACCTCGGGCTCTCCCACCTGGCCCTGGGCAACCGCTGGAAGGGCGCGGCGCAGTTCCGCGCCGCCACGCAGGTCGACCCCAACCTCCCCGAGCCCCTCAAGGCGCTCGGGGACCTGTTCATGCTGAGCCCCCGGCGGCTCTACGATCAAGCCATCGAGGCCTACCAGAAGGCGCTGAGCCTTCGCCCGCACTACGCCGAGGCCCAGGTCGGGCTGGGTGACGCCAAGGCGGCGAAGGGAGACAACGAGGGCGCCATCGGCCACTACCAGAAAGCGCTCCAGCTGGATCCGCTGAACGCCCGGGTCCACTTCAGCCTCGGCAAGATCTACTACAACGAGAAGGGCCTCTACTACGAAGCGGTCAACGCCTACAGGAAGGCGATCGACCTGGACCAGTATTTCCTCGACGCGCGGATGGGGCTCGGCGAGATCTACGAGGAGAAGGGTCTATACAAGGACGCGATCGCCGAATATCGGAAAGTGATCGAGGTGGATCCCAAGCACACCGGGGCGCACTACAACCTCGCCCTCGCCTACGAGAAGGTCGACGTCAAGGAGGCGATCACCCAGTGGGAGCGGTACATCGAGCTCGCTTCCCAGATCGCCACCGAGAAGGAGTGGGTGGACGTCGCCCGCCAGCACCTGCGGAAGCTGCGCGACAAGCCTGCGCAGTAGTTCCGACGGCGGCGCGCGCCGGGCCCCGCGTGCCGGCGCAGAGCCCGCCCTCCGGGGTGGCGTCGGTCCTCGTCGGGAGCGGCTCAGGACGGGATCACGCGTCGCTGACGCCAAGGAGCGCGGCGAGTCGCCCGCGGTCGAAGCCCAGGACCACCTCGTCATCGACGCAGATCACCGGCACGGTCATCTGCCCGGTCCGCCGCATGAGCTCCTCGCGCCCCTCCGCGTCGGCCACGACGTCGACGTCCGTGAACGGGACCCCCTTTTGCGAAAGCCACGCTTTCGCCGCTCTGCAGGGGGCTCAGGTCGGACTCGAGTAGACGACGACGGCTCGCTGGCTCACTTCGCTCCTCCCATTTCGGCGCCGCCGGTCGGACCGGCCGCTCACCCTTTCGATGACGGCGCGGGTGTCCGCGATGCACCTGTCGGGCGTGAGGCCGAAAGTCGCCCAGCTTGACAAGGCCGGTCCGGCTGACTATGGTAGCTATGTCCTTGGATTTTCAGGCCATGACAGCACGGACGGGAGGGGGCCTCGATGTCCTCCCAGGAGGGCTCTGAGGAGGGCTGATGAAGGGCGAGCTGCGAAAGGATCCCGCCACCGGCAAGTGGGTGCTGGTGCGCCGGCCGGGCGTGCGTCTCTGGGAGGGGAACGGGGACGTCTGCCCATTTTGCCCGGGGAACGAACGCCTGACGCCGCGCGAGATCGTCGCGTACCGGTCGGCTGACAGCCGGCCGAACGAGAGAGGCTGGCAGGTGCGCGTCATCCCGGAGGGCGATCCCTACTTCACGATCGAGGAAGAGCTGGTCCGCGAGGGCGTGGGGATGTTCGACCGCATCTCGACCCGCGGCGCCAGCGAGATCCTGGTCGAGGACCCGCGCCACGACGTCACGCTGGCGACCATGGACGAAGACCAGCTGGTCCGCGTGCTCTCCATGTACCGGGACCGCATCCAGGACCTCAAGCGGGACAGCAAGGTGCGAAACGTGGCCGTGACCCGTCGGCACGGCAAGCCGGGGGCGAACATCCATCACCCCTACTCCCGCATCCTCGCGACGCCGATCATTTTCGACGACATCCGGTCGGAGCTCACCCAGGCTCGGGAGTATTACGCGTACAAGCGCCGCTGCGTGTACTGCGACACCATTCGCGAGGAGATGTCGAGCGGCGATCGCCTCGTCCGTGTCACCTCGCACTTCGTGGTCTTCGTGCCTTACGCGGCCCGGGTGCCCTACGACCTCCGGATCTTGCCGCGCCGCCACGCCTGCGCCTACGAGGACATGGGCGGGGAGCAGCTCATGGACCTGGCGCGGCTCCTGCGCTCCCTCTTCGGCGTGATCGCCAAGGTGCTCGGCGACCCGCCCTACGAGATGGTGCTCCACACGGCGCCGAACCTCCAGGTGAAGGTCCTCCAGGGGGAGTGGGACACGGTGGCCAAGGATTACCACTGGCATTTCGAGATCGCTCCCGGACACGAGCGACGGTCCCCGGTGGCCGGCATCGCGATCAACGAGACCTTCCCCGAGGCGGCCGCGGCGCTGCTCCGGGACGAAGGCGCCTCCAACCAGACCCTCGAGATCGGCTAGTTTTGCTCGGAGGGGGCTTTGCCCCCCCCTTTTCATCTCCCCGTCGCGTCCCTTCGCGCCTACGGCGCTCGATCCGCGACACCCCGCCGGGGGGCCGACGGCCCTCGCGGCGAAGCCGCGGCGTTCTGACTGATTGTCGGCCGGGACTCTGTCCCGGCCGAGGCGGCGAAACGCCATCGGGCCTGGCTCCCTCCAGGAGCTCTCTCCTTCCGAGTGGACCGCGACCCACGCGACTGTTCCGGACCCTGCGAGCGCCGGCTGTGCCGGCGCAACCGAGCGGGAAGGTCGCGGGGGTCCGAGAGCGGCGAACGATCTCGGGTGCCCGGGAGCGGCGGCCGCCGCAACCGAGGGGGAGGCATCGGAGAGGGCCGTCGCGGCCCCCTCCGAAAAATCAGGGATAGAAGCCGCGGAGCTGGAAGCCCTGCGCGACGCGCTGGACGCCCAGCATGAGCGCGGCGGTGCGAAGGTTCACCGACTCGCGCTTGGCGAGCGCGACGACCTGGTTGAATGCCCGGATCATGATTTCCTGGAGCCGTGTGTTGATCTCGCTCTCCCGCCAGAAGTAGTACTGGAGGCCCTGGACCCACTCGAAGTACGAGACCACCACGCCGCCCGCGTTCGCCAGGATGTCGGGGATCACGCGGACGCCCCGGTCGTCGAGGATGTCGTCCGCCTCGGGCGTCGTCGGAGCGTTCGCCCCCTCCGCGATGACACGCGCCTTGATCCGGTCGGCGTTCTGGCCGGTGATCTGGGCGCCCACCGCGGCCGGGATGAGCACCTCGCACGGGAACTCCAGGAGCTCGGCATTCGTCACGCTCTCGCCCGCCGCGAAGCCCACGACCGTCCCGGCCTCCCTCACGTGGTTGGTCAGCTCGCGGATGTCGATCCCGTGCTCGTTCGCGACTCCCCCCTTGGCGTCCGTCACCGCGACCACCAGGCAGCCCTCGCGCCAGAGCAGCCGCGCTGCGACCGAGCCCACGTTTCCGAACCCCTGGATGGCGACCCGCGCGCCCCGCAGCTCCATCCGGGTCTCGCGCGCGGCCTGGCCCAGGGCGTAGACGATGCCGCGCCCGGTCGCGTCCCGGCGCCCGGCCGAGCCGCCGACGAGGAGCGGCTTCCCGGTCACCACGCCGGGGATCGTCCGGCCCTGGGTCATGGCGTAGGTATCCATGATCCAGGCCATCGTCTGCTCGTTGGTCCCGAGGTCGGGAGCCGGGATGTCCAGGTCCGGGCCGATCAGCAGCATGACCTCGGCCGTGTAGCGTCGGGTCATCCGCTCGAGCTCCCGGGCCGACATGCTGCCCGGATCACAGGCCACGCCGCCCTTGGCGCCGCCGTAGGGCAGGCCCATCAGGGCGCACTTCCAGCTCATGAGCATGGCCAGCGCCGTCACCTCGCCGAGGCTCACGCCGGGGTGGTACCGGATCCCGCCCTTGGTGGGCCCGAGCACGGTATTGTGGTGGACCCGATAGCCGATGAAGACCTCCGTGCGGCCGGCGTCCATGGGTGTCGGGACGCTGACGACGAGCGCTCGCCGGGGAAAGCGAAGGCGCTCGTGGATGGCCGGGTCGAGGTGGATCCGCTTGGCCACCCCGTCGAGCTGCTCGACCGCATTCCGATACAGTTCAGAGGATTCAAACTGCAGTTTGCTCTCCGAACTCATGCGTATCTCCCTCGATTTCCCCGAAGTTTCCTCCTTGACACCCGCCCGTCCCCGTGTGATCCTCAAGTGCGACTAAATTGGTCGGCGATCGGAGCAGTCGGTGTTACGCTTCAGCAAGAAGGCCGATTACAGCTTGATGGCGGTCCATTATATCGCGTTCCACCAGCACGACGGGGTGGTCAACGCGAGGCGGATCGCCGAGGATCTCGGGATCCCGACGGAGCTCCTTGCCAAGATCCTGCAACGCCTGGCGAAACGAAAGCTCATCCGGAGCGTCAACGGGCCCAAAGGGGGATACGTGCTCGCCCGGCCGCCGGGCCAGATCAAGGTCGGCGAGGTGCTCCGGGCGATCGACGGGCCGCCGAGCATCGTGCACTGCTACCAGACCTCCTACCAGTGCCCGCAGCTCGCGCGGTGCAACATCCGGACGCCGGTCCGCGTGATCCAGGCCAGCATCGAGCAACTCCTGGACACCATGACCCTGGAAGAGATGAACAGCTTCAGCGCCCCGGGGGCGACGCCGCTGCCCCTGGTCGGAGCGCGTAACTGAGGAGACCGAGGACCATGCCCGTCAAGCTTCCCATCTTCATGGACAGCCAGTCGACGACCCCGATGGACCCGCGGGTGCTCGAGGCGATGATCCCCTACTTCACGGAGAAGTTCGGGCACCCGGGAAGCCGGAACCACCCTTTCGGCTGGGAGGCCGAGGGGGCGATGGAGCGGGGGCGCGAGCAGCTGGCCAGGCTGATCGGCGCCCGCGACCCGAAGGAGATCGTCTTCACCTCGGGCGGCACCGAGTCGGACAACCTCGCCCTCAAGGGCATCGTCGAGATGTACCGGGAGAAGGGGGACCACATCGTCACGACGGCCATCGAGCACCGGGCGGTGCTCGATCCGTGCCGGCGACTGGAGAAGCAGGGCGTCAAGGTCACCTACGTCCGGGTCACTCCCGAAGGGCTGGTGGACGTGGAGGCGATCCGGAGCGCCATCACGGACAGGACCATCCTGATTTCGGTCATGTTCGCCAACAACGAGATCGGGACGATCCAGCCGATCGCCGAGATCGGGAAGCTCGCCAAGGAGCGGGGGATCCTCTTCCACACGGACGCCACGCAGGCCGTGGGGAAGGTGCCGGTGGACGTCGAGCGGATGGGCGTCGATCTCCTGACGTGCTCCGCCCACAAGATCTACGGCCCCAAGGGCATCGGGGCGCTCTACGTCCGGCGGAAGGGCCCCCGCGTGCGGATCGCGCCGATGATCGACGGCGGCGGGCACGAGCGGGGCGCGCGGTCCGGCACGGTGCCGGTGCCGTTGGCCGTGGCCTTCGGCAAGGCGGCGGAGATCTGCCGTGAGGTCATGGCCGAGGAAGGGGCACGACTGGCGAAGCTGCGGGACACGCTGCAGGACCGGATCCTCTCGAGCGTGGACGAAACGTATCTGAACGGGCACCCCGAGAAGCGCTTGCCCCACAACCTGAACGTGTCGTTCGCGTACGTCGAGGGCGAGTCCGTCCTGATGGGGCTCAACAAGGAGGTCGCGCTGTCCTCGGGCTCGGCCTGTACGTCGGCGACGCTCGAGCCCTCCTACGTCATCGCGGCGCTGGGGGTCGGTGCGGACCTCGCGCACTCCTCGATTCGGTTCGGGCTGCACCGGTTCACGACGGAAGAGGAGCTCGACTACGTCGCGAACCGGACGATCGAAGTCGTCGGGCGGCTTCGGGACATGTCGCCGCTGTACGAGCTGGCGAAAGAAGGAGTCGACATCAAGTCCATCCAGTGGAAGGCCGAATAAGGGGGAGACTCAATGGCCTACAGCGAGAAGGTCATCGACCACTACAACAACCCGCGGAACGTCGGCTCGTTCCCCAGGGAGCTGGCGGGCGTCGGGACGGGGCTCGTCGGCGCGCCGGAGTGCGGCGACGTGATGAAGCTCCAGATCAAGGTGAACCTCGACACCGGGGTCATCGAGGACGCGAAGTTCAAGACCTTCGGTTGCGGGTCGGCGATCGCCAGCTCGAGCCTGGCCACCGAGTGGCTCAAGGGCAAGAGCGTCGACGAGGCGCTCCACATCAAGAACACGGACATCGTGAACGAGCTGAAGCTCCCCCCGGTCAAGATCCACTGCTCGGTCCTGGCGGAGGATGCCATCAAGGCGGCGATCTCCGATTTCCAGGAGAAGTGGGCGCGGAAGCAGGCCGAGGCGGCGGCGAAGGCGTAAGGGCGAGGGGGCGAGGACGTCATGGCCGTGCAGTTGAGTCCCACGGCGCTCACGCGGGTGAAGGAGCTCATGGAGAGCCAGGGGCTCCAGAACGCTTTCCTGCGCATGGGCGTGAAGGGCGGAGGGTGCTCCGGGCTCTCCTACAACCTCGAGTTTGACACCGAGGTCGGGAAGTTCGACAAGCACTTTGACATCGACGGCATCAAGGTCGTGGTCGACGCGAAGAGCTACCTCTATCTGAACGGGTCGACGCTCGACTGGGTGAACCAGGGCCTCACGGGAGGCTTCACGTTCACCAACCCGAACGCGAAGTCGAGCTGCGGCTGCGGGACCTCCTTCACGACCTGAGTCGGACGGAGCGCGGGCGTGTGACTTCGGTCCGGGGTGAGCTTTATGGAAGCCGGGCCTCGGGGGAGGCCCGGTCTGGTTTTGAGGCCAGCGTGACGATGGAGCGGACAGATCCACGGACGGTGAAGTGCTGGGCGTGCCGGAGCGAGGCACCGGGCGGCGGGCTGTGCCCGGAGTGCGGCCGGCTCCAGCCGTTCCCGTCGGTGGCCGATCACTGGACCGTCCTCGGCCTCGACCGCCGGCTCGTGCTCGAGCGGGTCGACCTGGAGCGCCGCTTCCACGAGCTGAACCGGCGCTTTCACCCGGACTACTTCCGCCTTCGCTCGCCCGAGGAGCAGGGGATCAGCCTGGAGAACTCCGCGGCCGTCAACACGGCGTACCGGACGCTGCGCGATCCGATCTTCCGCGTGGAGTACCTGCTCGCGCTCGAGGGGATGGCCCTCGGCAGCGCCGGGCAGACGCGGCCGCCCGCGGACCTCTTCGAGGAGATCATGGAGTTGCAGGAAGCGCGGCAAGAGCTGCCGACCGCGGGCCCGGACGCGGCCCCCGCGCTGCGCGCCCGGCTCGAGGCGGCCCGCGGTGACCTGGGGGCGCGGCGGGCGCGGACGGAAGAGGAGCTCGTGGGCCTCTTCCCGCGCTGGGACGCGGCAGCGGAGGAGGAACGCCGCCGTCTCCTCGAGCGGATGCGCGATGTCCTGGCGACGCGCGCCTACCTCGGCACGATCCTGCGCGACCTCGCCGCGTCGCTCGGGGAGGCATGAGGAGATGACGGAGCTGCAGATCAAGCCGGCGACCCGGTCCAGGGCCGGGGGGATGGCGAAGGAGCTCGTGGTCGGCATCGACCTGGGCACGACGAACAGCCTCGTGGCCTACATGGACGGCCACGTGCCGCGGGTGATCGAGGACGACGCCGGCCGGGCGCTGCTGCCGTCAGTGGTCGCCTTCGGACCGGAGGGCGCCGTGGTCGGCGACGCCGCCAAGCGCCAGCTCGTCCGCAACGCCGAGCACGCGGTGTACTCCATCAAGCGCTTCATGGGGAAGGGCTACGAGGACGTCAAGGAGGAGCTCCGGTATTTCCCCTTCCGCGTGACGCCGAGCCAGGAGGTCGTGCGGATCCGCATCGGGGACCGCGAGCTGACCCCGCCCGAGATCTCCGCCCTCGTCCTCAAGGAGCTCAAGCGCCGGGCGGAGCGCCACTTCGGGCGATCGGTGGAGAAGGCGGTCATCACGGTGCCCGCGTACTTCAACGACAGCCAGCGGCAGGCCACGAAGGATGCCGGCCGCATCGCCGGCCTCGACGTGCTGCGGATCGTCAACGAGCCGACGGCGGCGTGCCTGGCCTACGGGCTCCAGCGCAAGAAGGAAGGCGTCATCGCCGTGTACGACCTGGGCGGGGGGACGTTCGACATCTCCGTCCTCAAGGTCAAGGACGGGATCTTCGAGGTCCTCTCGACGAACGGGGACACTCACCTCGGCGGAGACGACTTCGACCGCACGCTCGTCGACGTGATCCTCGCCGACGCGCACGCCCGCCACGGCGTGGACCTCTCCGGCGATCCCGAGGCGATGCAGGAGATCCGACTGGGGGCCGAGGCGGCCCGCATCGTGCTCTCCAGCGCGGAGCGGACCGTGCTCACCATCCCGATGCCGCAGCACGGCTTCGACTACCGGCGCGAGCTGACCCGCGGCGAGCTGGAGAGCCTGATCGACCCCGTCGTGGAGCGGACGCTCGGGCCGTGCCGGATGGCGCTCGCGGACGCGGGCATGGGTCCGGCAGACATCCACGAGGTGGTGCTGGTGGGCGGCGCGACACGGACACCGCTCGTGCGCCGCCGGGTGGAGACGCTGTTCGGCAAGGCGCCGCACGCGGAGCTGAACCCCGACGAGGTCGTGGCGCTCGGCGCCGCGGTGCAGGCCGACATCCTGGCCGGCGGCATCACGCACATGCTGCTCCTCGACGTGACCCCGCTGTCGCTCGGCATCGAAACGCTCGGCGGGGCGGTGAGCGTCCTCATCCCGCGGAACACGACGATCCCGACGTCGGCCAAGGAAGACTTCACGACATCCGTCGACGGCCAGTCGGTCGTGGACATGCACGTCGTGCAGGGCGAGCGCGACCTGGCCAAGGACAACCGGAGCCTCGCCCGATTCGAGCTACGCGGTGTCCCGCCCATGCCGGCGGGCCTCCCGCGGATCGAGGTGTCGTTCCTGATCGACGCCAACGGGATCCTCGGCGTGACCGCGAAAGAGGTGCGGAGCGGCACTCAGGCCTCGGTGGAGGTGCGGCCGACGTACGGGCTGACGGAAACCGAGGTGGAGCGGATGATCGAGGAGTCGCTGGAGCACGCGGAAGAAGACGTGCAGGCGCGCGGTCTGATCGACGCGCGCAACGAAGCGGACACGGTGCTGCGCGCGACCGAGAAGGCGCTGGGGCAGGCCAGCGCGCTCCTCTCGGCCGCGGAGGTCGAGCGGATCCACGCGGCGGCGGCCGAGCTCCGGTCGCTTCGCGAGGCGGACGACGTGAACCGGATCCGCGGCGCGACGGACCGCCTGAACCAGGAGACCCAGCACCTGGCCGAGCTCTTGATGGACGGGGCGCTTCGGGACGCCTTGCAGAACCGCCGGATCACCGAGGCGATCGAGAAGAAGTGATGGCCAAATACCGGGTGACGTTCCTGCCTCAGAACGTGACGGTCGAGGTGGACGACAAGGACTTCCCGTACGGCGACCACGGCAAGCCCGGGTCGCTGCTCGACATCGCGCTTCACAACAACGTCCCGATGGAACACAACTGCGGCGGCAACTGCGCGTGCACCACCTGTCACGTGGTCGTGAAGGAGGGAGCGGAGAACCTCTCGCCGATGGAGTCGGACGAGGAGGATCGTCTGGACACGGCGACCGGTCTGACGCTCCGATCCCGGCTCGGATGTCAGGCCATCGTGCAGGGGGATGTGATCGTCGAGGTCGTGGAGTAGCCGTGCCGGTGCCCGTCGCATCTCGGCGTCCTGCATCGCGGCCGAAACGCGCTCGGCCCGGCGTCCTTTGAGGAGCCCGACCATGGCGCTCAAATGGAACGACGCGGAAGAGATCGGCATCCGGCTGGCGGAGAAGTTCCCGGACGCCGACCCGCTGACGGTCCGGTTCACGGACCTCCACCGGTGGGTCACGGAGCTTCCCGACTTCGAGGACGACCCCAAGGCATCCAGCGAGGGAAAGCTGGAGGCGATCCAGATGGCGTGGCTGGAGGAATACCGCGCCAACCGGGAGTGACGGCTCCGGGCCGAGACCCGTCGCGATCTTCGTCTCGGCCGACGCGTCTCGCGCCTGCGGCGCTCGATCCGCGGCGGCCTTGGGGCGTCCTGCATCACGGCCGGGACGCGCTCGGCCGGCGGCCTCGCGGCCGTCCCGGCCTCCGGGGCCCTCGCCGCGCCTCAACGTATGCGCGTCTCGGGCCTGCGTCCTTGACCTGCTCGGGCCTCGGCCGGGAGTTGGGCCAGGAGGCGGTTAGGGTGGAGCTACCACGAGACCACGGTGTCCGCGGAGAAGATGAGCTCCAGGAGACGGCTGTGGTCGATCGCGGGGTAGGGCGAGCCGCTCGCGCCGGGCTTTCCCCCCTCGGCGAGGCGAAAGACCGTGCCCGGCAACGGCTCGGGGAAGCGCGTCGCGATCGCGGCGTCGTGGACGAGCACGATCTCGAGCGTGATGGAAGGGTCCCGCGCCTGCTGCGCGAGCACGTCGAGCGCCGTGCGGTCCGTGGGATCCTTGAGGAGGTGCAGCAGGCGCGGCACGGGGCCTCAGAAGACCAGCACGCGATCGCTCTGCGCCACGAGCGCGGCGAGCCCCTCGCGGGTGATCGGGATGACCGGGGGACCACCGGCGTTCCAGGCGCCGTTCGCCGGAATCGCCTCGCGCGCGACGTGGAAGGCCTGGCCGAGCTTCTTGAGCGTGGTGACGTGCTTGAGGATGTCCTCGCCGTCGACGTAGTCCTCGACGTCCGGGTGGAAGATCTTCGCGGCCGGGCCCAGCAGGACGATGGTCACGTCGTTCTCGCCCGCGATGATGCCGAGCGCGATCCGGATCGCCTCGTTGGCCCGATGAGACGTCTCGGGGTCCGCGGAGATGAGCACGAGTACGTGTTCGGCGGCCATCGAGGTTATGCGGGGCAGGCGGTCGGCACGCGACTAGTTCAGGGCGACGAAGCGCTCACACCCGTTGATCAAATCGGTCAGGACGACCAGCCCGCAGTAGGTCGCCTTGTCCGTGATCGGCAGCCGACGACGCTGGCAACCGTAGGCGCAGACGAAGAGCTTCGCACCGTGGCGCCCCAGCTCGAGGACCCGCTCGTCGTCGATGTTCGCGACGCCGTCGTCCACCAGGTAGAGATAGAGGTCGGCGCCCCGGGCCAGGGCGGTCCGGCTGAGCTGGAGACAGGTCTCGAGATTCGGATGCTCCGGCTTCGTCGACAGCAGGATGCCGAGCTTCCGGCCCTGCAGCGATCCCTCTCTCGCGGTCGCGCTCATGGATGTGGCGCCTTCGCTCGTACGCTAACATCCGGTACCGAGCCTGTCAACGCGCGCGGCCCGATTCGAGCGCGGCGTCGCGCGGACGGAGGCGTGCCGAGGTGACGATGGGAATGCGGCGGGTCTACCTGGACCACAACGCCTCGACGCCCATGCATCCCGACGTGCTCGCGGCGATGTACCCCTACTTCGCCGAGCAATACGGGAACCCCTCGAGCATCCACACCTTCGGGCGCGAGGCGCGCGACGCGGTGGAGGCGGCGCGCGAGGAGATCGCAGGCTTCCTGGGCGTGGCGAGGGGCGAGATCGTCTTCACGTCAGGCGGCACGGAGTCCGACAATCTCGCGATCAAGGGGGTGGCCCACGCCCACGGGCGCGGCCACGTCATCACCTCCCAGGTGGAGCACCACGCGGTGCTGCGGACCTGCCAGGCGCTCGAGCGGGCGGGATTCGCCGTCACGTACCTGCCCGTGGACGCCGACGGCCTGGTCGACGCGGAGGACGTCCGGCGCGCGCTCCGGTCGGACACGATCCTGGTGACGATCATGTTCGCCAACAGCGAGGTCGGCACCATCATGCCGATCGAGGAGATCGGTCGGATCGCGCAGGAGCGCGGCGTGCCGTTCCACGTGGACGGCGTGCAGGCCTTCGGGAAGATCCCCTTCGACGTGCGGCGTGCGGGGATCAGCCTGCTCTCCTGCTCCGCGCACAAGATCTACGGCCCCAAGGGCGTGGGCGGCCTCTACATCCGGAAGGGGACGCGCATGGTGTCGGTCCAGCACGGCGGCGACCACGAGCGGCGCCGGCGCGCGGGGACGGAGAACGTCCCCGCGATCGTCGGCTTCGCCAGGGCCGTCGCGGCGCGCGCGCGCGAGATGGGCGACGAAGCCGAGCGCCTGCGCGCGCTGCGCGATCGCCTGTGGGCCGGCATCCAGGCCAAGGTGCCCGACGTCAGGCTCAACGGCCATCCCGCCCGCCGCCTGCCGGGCACGCTCAACCTGAGCTTCCGCGGTGTCGAGGCCGAGTCGCTGATCCTCGCGCTCGACCTCAAGGGTATCGGCGCGTCGGCCGGCTCCGCGTGCACGTCGGGCAGCCTCGAGCCCTCCTACGTGCTCACGGCCATGGGGATCCCGGCCGAGTGGGCGCTCGGCGCGCTTCGCTGCTCGCTCGGCCGCGGCACGACTGCCGAGGACATCGACTACGTGCTGGAGGTGCTGCCGGCCGCGGTGGATCGTCTCCGGGTCCTGTCGCCGGCCGGCGCCGGCTGATGTACAGCGAGACCCTCCTCGACCACTTCCGCGCCCCGCGGAACGTGGGGATGATGCGCCAGCCGGACGCGGTGGGCGAGAGCGAGGACCCGACCTGTGGCGACCTCGCCCGCTTCCACCTCCGGATCCGGGAGGGCCGGGTCGCGGAAGCGCGGTTCCAGACCTACGGCTGCGGGCCCTCGATCGCGGCCTCGAGCCTGGCCACCGAGCTGGTCCGCGGCCGCAGCGTGGACGAGGTGGCCGCGCTGACGCCGGAGGCCGTGGAGCGCGCGCTCGGCGGGCTGCCGGAGGCGCGCCGCCACGCGGCGTCGCTGGTGGTCGCCGCCCTCGGTATCGCCGCCGCGCATTACCGCCACGTGCGCGGACAGGAGGTCAGCCGTGTTTGAGGCACTCCGCCGCGATGTGCAGGCGGCGATGGATCGGGACCCCGCCGCCCGGGGCCGGGCCGAGGTCTTCCTCTGCTACCCCGGCGTCCACGCCCTCGCGTTTCACCGGTTGGCCCACCGCCTGTGGAACGCCGGCTGGTACGTGACCGCCCGATTCGTCTCCCACGCGTCGCGCTTCCTCACGGGCATCGAGATCCACCCCGCCGCGCGCCTGGGGCCCGGCGTCTTCATCGACCACGGGATGGGCGTCGTGATCGGCGAGACGGCGGAGGTCGGGGAGAACGTCACGCTTTACCAGGGCGTGACGCTGGGCGGGACGAGCCTCAAGCGCGAGAAGCGCCACCCGACCCTCGAGCGGAACGTCGTGGTCGGCACGGGTGCGGCGGTGATCGGCGCGATCACGGTCGGGGAGGGTACCCGGGTGGGCGCCGGCTCGGTGGTCGTGCGGAACGTGCCGCCGAACTCCGTCGTCGTGGGGGTCCCCGGCAAGGTGATCTTCCGTGACGGCAAGCCCGTCGCCGAGCATGTCGACCTGGAGCACACCGATCTGCCCGACCCGGTGGCGAAGGCCATCGAGCAACTGCTGGACCGGCTCCACAGGCTGGAAGCCGAGGTGCACGCCCTGCGGAAGACGGTGGGGGACACCGCGGCGGCGCCCGACCGTCCGGTCTGAGGGCGACGCGGCCCCGCCGACGCCGCGCCACCGCGGGCCGCCGGCGGCGGGGGTTCGGGCCCCGAGGGGGCGTTGGACGCTTCGTGGTAGATTCGGGCTGCGCGGGCCCGCGCCTGCGGGGCCGGCGGCGCAGCCGGCCGTGCCTTCTGGCCTGTCAGGGGAGGAGACGGTGACGTTCAAGGACGCGATGACGGTAACGGAGGCGTCGAAGTTTCTGTCCCTCGATGAGGGCACGCTGGCGCAGATGGCCGAGGAGCGGCGGATCCCGGCGATCAAGCTCCATGGCCAGTGGGTCTTCTCCCGGAAGTCGCTCCAGAAGTGGCAGCGGCAGGAGGCACGCCGGGCGAGCCGCGGGTAACCGCGATTCCGGCCAGGGCGCCGGGTTGGTCCGGCTGAGCGCGCCGTCCCCGGAGGACCGGCACGAAGCGAGAGCGATGACCCCGCGGGCGATCCTTCACGTGGACATGGACGCCTTCTACGCGTCGGTCGAGGTACGCGATCGCCCCGAGCTTGGCGGCAAGCCGGTCATCGTGGGCGCCGACCCCCGCGGGCGCGGCGTGGTCGCCGCCGCCTCGTACGAAGCCCGGCGCTACGGCATCCACTCCGCCATGCCGATCAGCCGGGCGTACCGGCTGTGCCCTCACGCGGCGTTCCTGCCCGTGGACATGCCCAAGTACGCGCGGGTCTCTGCCGAGATCATGCGGATTCTCGGCGAGTTCACGCCGCTCGTGGAGCCGCTCTCCCTCGACGAGGCCTTCCTCGACGTGACCGGCTCCCGCGGACTCTTCGGTCCCGCGCACGAGATCGCCAGCCGCATCAAGGCCCGCATCCGCGGCGAGGTGGGACTCACCGCCTCGGCCGGTGTGGCCCCGAACAAGTTCCTCGCCAAGATCGCCTCGGACCTCCGCAAGCCGGACGGCCTGGTCGAGGTGCGCCCCGGGGAGGAGGCGGCGTTCCTCCGAGACCTGCCGATCTCTCGCCTGTGGGGGGTAGGGCCCGCGGCCGAGGCCGTGCTCGCCTCGCTCGGCATCCGGACGATCGGACAGCTGGCGCGCGTTCCCCGCGGCGTGCTGGTCGGGCGGCTGGGCGCGGCCGGCGTGCACCTCCTGGCGCTCGCGCAGGGGCGGGACCATCGGCCGGTCGTCCCGTCCGACGACCCCCGGTCCGTGGGGGCCGAGGAGACCTTCGAGCGCGACACCGACGATGTCGAGCGGCTCCGCGCGACGCTCCTCCACCAGGCGGACCGCGTCGCCCGCGAGCTGCGGGACCTGGGCCTCCGAGGGCGCACGGTGACGCTGAAGGTGCGCTTCGCCGACTTCCGGACCCTGACGCGGCGCGAGACCTCTCCGGCGCCGACGGTCGACGGCGGCGAGATCTTCCGGCGCGCCTGGAGCGCCTTCTCCCAGCTGAAGCCGGTGCAGCCGATCCGCCTGATCGGCCTCAGCGTGAGCGGCCTCAGCCGGGAGAGCGACTCGCGGCAGCTCGGCCTTTTCCCGTCGAACGCGCGCGCCGAGGAGGTGGGCCGGCTCACCGACCGGCTGCGGGCCCGCTTCGGGCCGGACGCGGTCCGCCGCGCGAGCCTGACGACCCCGCGGCGCGCCCGCTGAGGCCCGGCGCCCCGGCTCGACACGGGGCGCGGCGCCGCACTATAATCCCACCACCCGTCGTGACGGAGGTCTCGGCATGAAAGTCAGAGTGCTCGCCGCGTCGGTTCTGATCCTGCTCCTCTCCGCCGGCGGCGCCGGCGCCCAGGGCCGCGTGCCCGGCGTCACCGACGCCGAGATCGTGATCGGCGCGACGACCCCGCTGTCCGGCCCGGCGGCGGCCTGGGGGACCACCGCGCTGGGAGCGGAGGCGTGGGCGCGGCACGTGAATGCCCGGGGCGGTATCCACGGCCGGAAGCTGCGGGTGGTCCTGAAGGACGACGGCTACCTCCCCGGCCGCGCGGTGGCCAACGTGACCGAGATGAAGGACGAGGTGTTTGCGATCGTAGGGCTCCTCGGCTCGGCCGTGGTCAACGCGAACAAGGACCTCGTGGCGGAGGCGAAGGTGCCGACCGTGTACCCCTACGCGAGCCCGGAGATCTGGGCGCGGCAGCCGAAGGAGAAGCTGCGCCACGTGTTCGTCGTATACCCGGACTACCGCAGCGAGGGCGAGTTCCTCCTCCAGCAGGCCGTGAAGCTCGTGGGGGCGAAGAGGGTCGCGGTCTTCTACCAGAACGACGATTACGGCAAGGGCGGGCTGGAGGGCGTCCGCCGCGGGGCCAAGGCGCTGGGTGGCGGCGTGAGCGTGGTCGCCGAGGTACCGTACGAGCTGCAGGATCGCGAGCTCGGCACGCACGCGCTCAAGCTCAAGGATTCGGGCGCCGAGGTGATCATCCCCTACGCCACGACGACCCATGGCGCGAACGTCATCAAGGAGATGGCGAAGGTCGGGTTCAGGCCGAAGGTCTTCGCCCCCTTTCCCTTCCAGGACCGGCACGTGATGTTCAGGCTGCTGGGGGAGCTGTGGGAAGGCGCCTACTACGACGCCACGCTGGCGGCGCCGGGCGAGCCGGACGCGGACCGCATGCTCGACGCGGTCCTGAAGGAAGAGCCGAAGCTCAAGGGGCGTGAGGCGTTCGCGCTGGCGGGCGTCGCGGCGATGCTCACGACCCTGGAAGGGCTCAAGCGAGCCGGTCGCAACCTGACCCGGGACTCCTACGTCGAGGCGATGGAGAGCGTCAGAGGCTGGAACGCCGAAGGCCTCCACGCGCCGATCACCTTCGGGCCGGGACGCCACCACGGTCTGAACTCGGTCCGCCTGCTTCGCGCGGAGAAGTCGGCTGACGGGTCGTTCAGCCAGGTCACCGGGTACCAGATCTTCCCTCCGCTCTTCTAGTTTTCGGGGGCGCCTCGACGGCCCCCTCCGGGACCTCCCTACCTCAAAGGGCTGGGTGGGTGGGCCGCCGGCGAAGCCGGCGCCCGGAGCGGAACACTGTGACCGCTGCGGTGATGCCCAGGCAGGCGCGGTGTTAGCTCGATGGCCGCCTCGCGTCAGGCCGTGAGCGCGCTGCTGGAGGTCCGCGGCCTCTCCCTGCGTTTCGGCGGCATCCACGCCCTCAACGAGGTCAGCCTCGGCGTCGGCGCCGGCGAGACCCTGGCCGTCATCGGCCCCAACGGATCGGGCAAGACGTCACTCTTCAACTGCATCACGGGCCTCTATCGCCCGGCCGGCGGCGAGATCACGCTGGCGGGTGAGAGCCTGCTCGGTCGGTCGCCCGACGCGGTGACCCGGCGGGGTGTCGGGCGGACCTTCCAGAACCTGCGGCTGTTCCCCCACATGTCCGTCCTGGACAACCTGCTCCTGGGGCGGCACCTCCACTTCAGGCGCAACCTGCTCCACGCCCTGCTGCGGCACCGCGGCGAAGAGATCCGCCACCGGCGGCGATGCGAGGAGATCATCGAGTTCCTGAACCTCGAGCCCTACCGCCAGAGCCGCGTCGGCGACTGCCCTTACGGCGTCCAGAAGCGCGTGGAGCTCGGCCGGGCCCTCGCCACCGAGCCGCGCCTCTTGCTCCTCGACGAGCCCGTGTCCGGCCTCACCGTCGAAGAGAAGGAGGAGGTCGCCTACTGGATCTACGAGGTCGGGGGCCGCTTCCGCATCGCGATCCTGCTGGTGGAGCACGACCTGCGCGTGGCCTCGCGGCTGGCCGGCCGCATGGTCGCACTCGACCACGGCGTGAAGATCGCCGAGGGGACGCCCGCGGAGGTGCAGCGGCACCCGGACGTGATCCGCGCCTATCTCGGGGAGTGAACGCCACCGTGGCGGCGACCCGGACGGACGGGCGGCCGCTCCTACGGATCGCCGGCATCGAGACGCTCTACTTCGACCGCATCTACGCGCTCCTGGGCGTGTCGCTCGAGGTGCGCGAGCGCGAGATCGTCGCCGTCCTGGGACCCAACGGCGCGGGCAAGACGACGCTGCTCAAGACGGTCGCGGGGCTCCTGAAGGACCAACCGAAGAAGGGCGCCATCGAGCTCGACGGCCACCGGATCGAGCGGCGCCCGCCGGAGGCGATCGCACGCCTCGGCGTCGTGTACGTCCCCGAGGACCGCGGGCTGTTCCGCGAGCTGACCGTCCGCGAGAACCTGGAGCTGGGGCTCTGGGGGCGGCGGGACGGGGCGGTGAGCCAGGACCTGGAGTTCGTCTACGGCATGTTTCCGATCCTGCGCGAGCGCGGTCGGCAGCAGGCGGAAACGCTCTCCGGGGGCGAGCAGCAGATGCTGGCCCTCGGCCGCGCCATGCTCCGACGACCGCGGCTCCTCATGCTCGACGAGCCGTCCCTCGGCCTGGCGCCGCCCGTCGCCCGGGCCGTGTTCGACGCGCTGCCTGCGATCGGGGCGCGGGGCGCGACGATCCTCCTCGTCGAGCAGAACGCCCGGCTGGCCCTCCGGGTGGCGCATCACGCGGTGATCCTGGAGGCCGGCCGGATCGCGATCCAGGGCACGCCCGAGGACCTGGCGGGACACGAGGACGTCCGGGAAGCGTACCTGGGGCTGGGGGGCGCGGAGGCGGCCGCCTCTCCGAAGGGATGGCGGCTCTACCGGAAGCGGCGACGATGGTGACGGCGGCCTCCGGCGCGGCGAGCAGCCTCGGCGCCCTCTTCTTCGACCAGGCGCGCGGGCACGCCGACGACCTCGCGATCCGGTACAAGGCGTACGGGATCTGGCATCGTGTCTCCTGGCGGGCGTACGCGGAGGCCGTACGGCGCGTCGCCGCCGCGCTCATCGCGGCGGGCGTCGGCCGCGGCGAGCGCGTCGCCGTGCTCGGCGACAACCGCCCGGAGTGGCTCTACTGTCACCTGGGCGTCATGTCGGCGGGCGCCGCCACATCCGGGATCTATGCCACGTCGGCCCCCGAGCAGATCCGGTACCAGCTGACCCACGCGGAGGCCCGGCTGCTGTTCGTCGAGAACGAGGAGCAGCTCGAAAAGGTTCTCCCCGTCCTCGCCGACACCCCGGTCGAGCGTGTCGTGGTCTGGGACGCCAAGGGCCTCTGGGGGTTCTCGGACGCGCGGGTGGGCTTTTTCCAGGAGTTCCTCGAAGCGGGCGCGCGCTTCCTCGAGGCTCACCCCGGCTGCGTGGCGCAGGCGGTGACGGAGACCGGCCCTCACGACCTCGCCATGGTGATCTACACCTCGGGCACGACCGGGCCGCCGAAGGGCGCGATGCTCTCCCACGGGAACGTCCTGTGGGTCGTGGAGGCGGCCATCCAGGCGATCCCCTGGCGGCCGACTGACGCGGTCATCTCCTACCTGCCCTTCGCGCACATCTTCGAGAACTTCATCTCCGTGCTGCTTCCCGTCCGGCTGGGGTACGTCGTGAACTTCGCCGAGGGGGTGGACACTCTCTTCGAAAACCTCCGCGAGGTCTCCCCGACGTCCTTCGCGGGTCCGCCCCGCATCTGGGAGAAGCTGGCGTCGACCGTGGAGCTGCGGATGGCCGATTCGACCCGGCTCAAGCGCGCCTGTTACCGCCTGGCGGTCGGGATCGGACGCCGCCACGCCCGGGCCCGGCGACGCGGAGCGGTGAGCCCGGGGCTGCGGCTCGCGTACGGGCTCGCGCACGCCGCCGTCCTCTACCCGCTCAAGCGGCGGCTCGGCTTCGAGCGGATCCGGCTCGCCATCTCCGCCGCCGCGCCCGCCGCGCCCGAGCTCTTCGAGTTCTTCCACGCCCTGGGCGTCCCGCTCGTGGAGGTCTACGGCCAGACCGAGTCCACCGGACTCATCTGCGCCGCGCGCCCGGACCGGGCACGGATCGGGACCGTGGGCCCGGCCCTCCCCGGGATCGAGGTCCGCCTGGCCGAGGACGGCGAGATCCTGACCCGCGGCCCCCACGTCTTCAGGGGCTACCTGAAGGATGCGGAGCTCACCGCCCAGGCGGTCGACGCGGCGGGATGGCTCCATACGGGCGACGTCGGGGCCTGGGAGGACGGGCACCTCCGGATCCTCGACCGCAAGAAGGACATCATCATCACGGCCGGGGGCAAGAACATCACGCCGGCGTACCTCGAGAACAAGCTGAAGTTCAGCCCGTACATCCAGGATGCCGTCGTCGTCGGCGACGGCCAGCGCTACCTCGTGGCCCTGATCCTGATCGACGAGGACGCCGTCACCCAGTACGCGCAGGACCATCGCATTCCCTTTGCCACGTTCGCGGACCTGACCCAGCACCCGGAGGTGCGCCGTCTCATCGGTGAGGAGGTGGCGAAGGTCAACCGCTCGGTCTCCCAGGTGGAGGCCATCAAGCGGTTCGCCCTCTTGCCCCGGCGGTTCTACGAGGAGGAGGGCGACGTCACCCCGACCAAGAAGGTCAAGCGGCGCAACATCGAGCGACGCTATGCCGAGCTGATCGCGTCCCTGTACCGGGGCTGACGGATGGACCTCGTGGAGAGTTACCGCGAGGAGTCGCGCTTCGCGCGCCGGCGGAGCACCCGACTGCTGCTCGTCGCGCTCGCCGCCGCGCTGGCGGCCCTTCCGTGGTACGCCCACCCGTCGTGGGTGGTGCGGTTCACCCTCATCTGGCTCTACGCCATCGGCGTCATGGGGCAGAACCTCCTCATCGGCTACACGGGGCAGATCTCGTTCGGCCAGGCCGGCTTCCTCGCCATCGGGGCGTACACCTTCGGCCACCTCAAGATCTTCGGGTGGCCCTTCCTGCCTGCGCTCGCCGCCGCGGGGAGTGCGGCCGCGCTCGCGGGCGTGCTCGTCGGCTTCCCCTCGATCCGGCTCAAGGGGCCCTACCTCGCGATCGCCACGCTGGGATTCGGTGTCGCCGTCTACCAGATCTTTGCCGGCTCCGAGCTGCTCTCGGGGGGCCGGACCGGCCTGGCCGTTCCCAGGCTCGTCCCGCCGGCCGGCGTGCCGCGCGAGGTGTACGTCTATTACGTGTACCTCGCGCTGCTGATCGGGTTCACCGCGGTGAGCGAGAACCTCGTGTCGTCCTACGTGGGCCGGGCTTTCGTGGCGATCCGGGACAGCGACGTCGCGGCCGAGGTGATGGGCGTCAACCTCACGCGATACAAGCTCCTCGCCTTCGCGCTCTCCTCCTTCTACGTCGGCGTGCACGGCGGCCTTCTGGCCCAGTTCCTCGGGCACCTCGAGCCCCAGGCCTTCAACCTCGGCGAGTCGCTCACCCTGTTCGTCGCGGTCATCGTCGGCGGCCTCGCCTCGGTCGAGGGGTCGGTCTTCGGGGCGGCCTTCGTGATCCTCGTGCCGGCGCTGTTCAGCGACTATCGCTGGTTCGTGCCGGTCCTCTTCGGCCTCACCATTCTCGTGGTGCTGGTCTTCGAGCCGCTGGGGTTGGCGGGACGGTGGGGGAAGGTACGCCTGTACTTCGCGCTGTGGCCGTTCCGCTAGGCGCCGTGCCGATCAGCGTCGCATCCCGGCGTCCTCGGGCCGCGCCCATCCTCGACGTACAACCGCGTACGCCTGCGGTGGGCGCGGCCCTGCGTCCTGGGGCTGCTCGCTTCTCGGCCCGCCGCGGGGAAGGCGCCGTGCCGATCAGCGTCGCCCTTTTCGTCTCGGGGGGGGGGGGGGGGGGG
>JBIOTN010000191.1:0-4992 GCA_044866005.1 Candidatus Rokuibacteriota bacterium
AGACCCCACCCGGTCATCCCCCGAGCCAGTCATCCCCAGCCGGAACTCGTTCAGATCAGCATGGCCAGCACGAGGACGTTGCCCACCGCGCTGAGGGAGACGACGATCGTCAGGCGATGTGCGTGAACGGGGAGAGACATACTTGTCTGACCGTACGGGCGGCGTAAGCAGCACGAGCAGCGTAAGATGTCCCAGCCGTAGCGAACAGCACCGTGGTCACCGGCGCGCGCGCTACCCCTTCCGGGCCGTGGCCACGATGAAGAGGCGCCGGAACGGAAAGAGCGTGCGGCCGTCCGGGCGCCGGGGATACGCCGGCGCGACCAGCTCCGCGTAGCACGCCTCGAAGCGGCGCCGCTCGGGCGCGTCGAGGGCCTCGAGGAACGGGGCGAGCCAGCTCCCCTTCATCCACTCCGTGACCGGCGCGTCGCCCTCCAGAAGCTGGATGTACTCGGTCTCCCAGATGTCGAGCGCCGCCGCGCGCGGGGCCAGCAGGTCGAAATAGACGGCGGGCTCGGCCACCGGCGCCGGCCGGAGCAACGGCTCGAGCTTCGGCCGCCAGGGCCCGCGCCGCACCGCCTCGGCGACCGCCGCGTGGGACGGGGCCGAGAAGTTCCGGGGCATCTGCACCGCCAGCACGCCGCCCGGCGCCAGCGCCGCGAAGAGTGCGGGAAAGAGCCGGGCGTGGTCGCCGAGCCAGTGGAGGGCCGCGTTGGAGTAGACGAGGTCGGCCGGGCGCGGCGGCTGCCACGTCGCCAGGTCGGCGCGCTGCCACGCGATCGCCGGCGCCGCGGCGGCCGCCTTCGCCAGCATCGCCGGGGACTCGTCCACACCCGTGATGCGGGCCATCGGCCACCGCGCCTCGAGGAGCCGGGTCACGTTGCCGGCGCCCGCCCCCAGGTCGTAGACCTCGGCGGGGTCGGCGAGGTCGATCCGGTTCAGGAGATCGACCGCCGGCCGCAGGCGGTGGCCGGCGAATTTCAGATATTGCGCGGGGTCCCAGGCCACAAGGCGCCTCCCCTCCCGGCGCGACCGTCCGATGACCTGACGGGATTCTACACGAGCCGGGCGGCGCCTATACTGGCGTGGACGGCCGAGCCGCCACCCGCACCGAGGAGGCGATCATGACGGTCGAGAATCGCCACGCTTTCCGTGTCCGCCCGGGCATGCGCCGGGGCCTTCGCACCGAGGTGCCGCTGCCGCTCCGGCTCGTCTCCAACGAGGAGTTCCCGCCCCTCCCCCAGACGGCCGCGCAGCGGGCGGTGGAGGCGCGGATCCTCGCGGAGGCGGGACGGCTGGCGCCAGGGCTCGGGCTCACGCGCCGGGACTTCCTGAGGACCACCGGCGGGATGGCGACGTCGCTCCTCGGCATGAACGCGGTCTTCGGCCGGTTCTTCGACGTGCTTCCCGTCGAGGCGGCGGAGCCGGCCGCGTTCCACGCGCGCACGGGCGAGCCGGTCTTCATCTTCGACGTCCAGGTCCACTACGTCAGCGCGGGCTACGACCCGCGCGACGCGGAGGCGGGGCGCAAGGGCGCGGTCAGCAAGCAAGGGCTGCTCGGGCTCCGCCGGCAGGCGCGGCGGCTCAACCCGAAGCTCGCGTCGGACCGCGGCACGCTGGCCGACCTCTCGTGGGAGACCTTCGTCAAGGAGGTGTTCCTCGACAGCGAGACGGCGATCGGGCTCATCTCGACCCCGCCCGGCCCCTATCCGCAGGAGGCGGTGGTGCCGCCGAAGGAGATGACCCACATCCGCGACGAGATCAACCGCGTCACGCAGTCGCGCCGGATGCTGGCCCATGGTCTGGTCACGCCGCAGCTCGGCCAGGCCGACCTCGAGTTCATGGACCTGCAGGCCGCGACGCTCAAGGTCGACGCCTGGAAGGCGTACACCGGCGCCCCGCCGAAGGGGTTCGATCACGGCTGGTTCGCCGACGACGAGAAGGTCGCCTACCCCATGCTCGAGCGCGCCCGCAAGCTCGGCGTGCGGCGCATGTGCATCCACAAGGGCCTGCCGCTCGGGCCCGTCGCGGACTACAACCACCCGCGCGACCTCATCAAGGCGGCCAAGGACTTCCCGGACATCGACTTCCTCGTCTACCACTCCGGGCTGCTCGGCGCATCCGCGGCCAAGCCCTCGGGGGAAGTCCCCTGGACCACCGAGTTCTGCCGGATGAAGAAGAAGGAGCCCGGGATCCGGAACGTCTACATGGAGCTCGGCTCCACCTTCGGGCAGCTCGTCACGTCCAGTCCGGCCGCCTGCGCCCATTTGCTCGGGCAGGTCATCGAAGCCTTCGGCGCCGACCACGTGCTGTGGGGGACGGACTCGATCTGGTACGGGTCGCCGCAGTGGCAGATCGAGGCGTTCCGCCGCTTCGAGATCCCCGAGGCGCTGGTCGAGAAGCACGGCTACGCGCCGCTCACCCGCCCGGTGAAGGCGCAGATCTTCGGGCTGAACGCGGCACGCGTGTTCGGCATCGACGTCAACGCCAAGCGCAACGAGGTGCCCGGAGACTACCTGAGCCGGATGAAGATGGCCTATCTCGACGACGGCGCCACCCCCAGCCACCGGTGGTACGGGTGGGTCGCAGGCTGAGGAGCCTCGCGCGGCGGGTCGTCAGTGATGCTGTCGGTCAGGGCGTCGACCAGACGATTTTCCCGGTCGCGTCCTGTAACCGGATTCCCACCCCACCCGGCTGCATGCCGATGATCAGTCGCGTCTTTCCATCCGCGTCTCGGAGCGTGAGCTGCGGAGCCCCGTCGACCCCGACCACGAGCGCCACGCGAGTGTCCCCCGACTGGTTCGCCAGGCCCAGCGCCACCGACCCGTCCGCGATCAGGCTCAGATGGGCGCGCGCGCGGCCGCGTGAATCGCGAAGCACGAACCCTTCGGCCTCGATCACTCCCGGCCGTGCCGGTCGCGTCTGCGCCATCGCGAACCCGGCGGTAAGGGCGATGACCACCAAGACCAGCAGGTGCGTGAACCGCCGCTCCCGGTTCACCGTACCCGCCCCATCGTCGGCACCTCGTCCGCAGTCGTCTGCATGCTGCCTCCTGTGCTCCCTGGCGTGACCGGGTGTCGTCACCCTACGCGCTCTCGACAAACGCCCGAATCTGGTCGGCGAGTCCGAAGAGGCGAACGCGATCACCGGGACGCAGGATGGTCTCGGGCGGCGGATTGATCACCACCTCGCCGCCATCGGCCCGGCTCACCGTCAACACGGTCACGCCGAACCGCTCCCGCACGCGCGCGTCCCGAAGCGACTGGTCGGTGATCTCCCCGGTCCCCACGGTGATCTCTCGAATCTGGGGTAGCTGATCGCGCTCCGCCACGATCTGCACCTCGGGCAGCTCCATCGCCCTCCGGAAGCGGTCGAGATAGGCGCCGACACGTTCCTGCGGCAGGGCCAGCCGGGCCAGGGCGTCCCGGATCAGGGCGGCCGCCCCCTCCAGCTCTGGCCGAATCACCCGGCTCGCGCCCTTCTTCTCCAGCTGCTCGGCGACCCGGGCGTCATGCGCGCGGGCGAGAACTGGCAGGCGGGGGTTCATCGACTTGAGAGCCGTGACCGCCAGCTGCGCTCGCGGCCCGTCGGGAATGGTGACCACCGCGAGCCGGGCGCGGGCCGCCCCGGCGACCTCGATCAACCGCGGCTGCGCCCCGTCGCCGAACAGCGCCGGCAGGCCTCGGCCCCGGAGTCCGTTCACCACATCGGGGTCCGTTTCGATGACGACGTACGGCACCCCGAAGGTCTCCAGCGCCTCCCCGACCGCGCTCCCGACCCGGCCGAAGCCCATCAGGATGACGTGCCCGGTCAGCCTGTCCGGCTCCGCCGCTCCGTGCGGCAGCTGTCGCGTGTCGCGACCCAGACGTAGGCGGGCGACCCAATCGGACGCATATCGGACGAGCGCCGCATTGATCAGGATCGTCAGGAGCGACGCGGCCAGCGTGGCGTTGTAGACGTCCTCGCCCACGTGGCCGGCGGTCCGCGCCGCCTGGACCAGGACGAACGAGAACTCTCCGATCTGCGTGAGCCCGATGCCCACCAGGACGGCGGTCCACGGCCCGTAGCCGAAGAGGAGCGTCACGACCGTCCGGATCACCAGCTTGCCGGCGACGATGAGGCCGACCATCACCCCCAAGAGGGGCAAATGGTCGAGCAACGTGCGCGGGTCGATGAGGGCCCCGAGGGTCACGAAGAACAGCGCGACGAAGGCGTCCCGCAAGGGGAGCAGTCGCGCCAGGGTCTCGTGGGCGTAGTCCGACTCGCTGATCACCAGGCCCGCCAGGAAGGCCCCTAACGCCAGCGACAGGCCGAGCGCCTGGCTCAGGGCCGCCGTCCCGAGGCCGACCCCCAGCGCCACCAGCAGGAACAGCTCGGCGTTGCGCGTCCGGGCCACCCGCGTCATGAGCGGCGGGACGAGCTTCGTCGCGACGTAGCCAAAGGGCAGGAGGATCGCCAGGGCCTTTCCCAGCGCGGCCCCGATGGCCAGCAGACGGTCCGGCTCGAGGCTCCCGAGGACCGGGATCAGCACGGTCAAGACCACCACGGCGAGGTCCTCGACCAGCGCGATGCCGATCATGACCCGCCCGTGTCGTGTGTGAAGCTCTCCCCGGTCTACCAGCAGCCGCGCCAGGACCATGGTGCTCGCGACGGAGACGACGGCCCCGATGACGAGCCCGAAGAGGGGGCTCCAGCCGAGGACCGCACCGATGCCCAGCGCCAGCGCCACCGACAGGAGGATGCCGAGCGGCCCGCCGACCAGCGCGACCCACTTGACGCGGAGCAGGTCGCGCAGGGAGAACTCGATGCCGATCGAGAACATCAGGAGGATCACGCCGATCTCGGCGAACAGCTCGAAGGTGTGGACACGCTCGACACCGGGACCGGGGGTGAGCGGACTGACGAGGATGCCGCCCACGACGTAGCCGAGGATCAAGGGCTGGCGGGCAAGCCAGGCCAGGCCGCCGCCGAGGAGTGCGGCGAGGAACACGTACG
>JBIOTN010000192.1:0-5180 GCA_044866005.1 Candidatus Rokuibacteriota bacterium
CTCCTGTACGGGACGATCTGGATCATCTTCGTCGCCTACCTCACCAAGTACCTGCCGGTGGCCTACACCGCCTGCCACGCGGCCATGGCGAACGTCCATCCCGAGCTGGAGGACGCCGCCCGCATCCTGGGCGCCAACCGGCTGGTAGCGGTGAAGGACGTGACGGTGCCGCTCCTCGGCGCCGGGCTCGTCTCGGCGTGGCTCCTCGTGTTCCTGCCGAGCCTCCGCGAGCTGTCCTCGTCCATCCTCCTCTTCACGTCGCGCTCGCGCGTCGTGTCGGTCGTCATCTACACGCTCTACGAGGAGGGGCTGTGGGAGGCGGTGTCGAGCCTGGGGGTGCTCCTGCTCCTCATCACGCTCGTCCTGGTGGCGGTGGCGCAGCGCTTTCTGGGGAAGCGCTTTCTGGAGATCTGAGCGGGGCCATGGCGGCGGTCGTCCTGCGAGGGCTCACCAAGCGGTTCGGCGGCGAGACGGCCGCCGTCCGGGATCTCGACCTGGAGGTGCGCCACGGCGAGATGGTGTCGCTGCTGGGGCCCTCGGGCTGTGGCAAGACGACGACCCTCCGGCTCGTCGCCGGCTTCATCGAGCCCGACGCCGGCGAGATCTGGGTCGGCGAGCGACGGCTGTCCGCGGCCGGGCACGCCGTGCCGCCGGAGCGACGCGGCATGAGCATGATCTTCCAGTCCTACGCGGTCTGGCCGCACCGCACCGTCGCCGAGAACGTCGCCTACGGCCTCAAGTTCCGCGACGTCGCGCGCGCCGAGGTCGGCAAGCGCGTCCAGGACGCCCTGGCCATGGTGCGGCTCGAGCTCTACGCCGACCGCTACCCGGGCGAGCTGTCCGGCGGGCAGCAGCAGCGGGTGGCGCTGGCGCGGGCCCTCGTGGTGGGACCCGAGATCCTGCTCCTCGACGAGCCGCTCTCGAACCTCGACGCCCACCTCCGGGAGGAGATGCGCTTCGAGATCCGCCGCCTCCACGAGGAGCTCCACATCACCACGCTCTACGTCACCCACGACCAGGCCGAGGCCATGGTGACCTCCGACCGCATCGCCGTCATGCGCGAGGGGCGGATCGAGCAGGTGGGGACGGCCCAGGAGGTCTACGAGCGCCCGGCCACCGCGTTCGTCGCCGGCTTCATCGGCCGGACGAACCTGATCCGCGGCACGCTGGAGGAAGGCTCGACGCTTCGCCTTCCCGGCGGCCACGCGCTCCGGGTGGGCGGCGGCCGGGCCGCACGACCGGGCGAGGAGGTGGTCGTGTCGGTCCGCCCGCACCGGATCGCGGTCGCCGCCCCGGCCGCCGCGGCGGGGCTGCGGGAGCGGGGCTGGAACCTGCTCGAGGGGACCGTGACGCGGGCCGTCTACTTCGGCGAGATGCTGGACCTCGTGGTCGCGGTCCGGGCCGGCGGCCCCGCGCTCCGGCTCGCGGCCCCACCGGACGCCGGGCTGGTCGCGGGGCAGGCCGTCACGCTCGGCATTCCGCCGGAGGCCTGCGTCTTGCTCCCGCCGTCCTGAGGACGCCGCCCCGCGACCGGTGCGTCAGCTGGCGGGGCGGCGGCGGAGGCGGACCGCGCCGAGGTGGGACGCGCGCAACGCCCCCGCCCCCGAGAGCCGCTGCGCGCGCCGGCCGGGCATCGGGCGCGGCACGGGCTCGGGCGGAAGGATCCAGACCTCCGTGGCGTCGGCCGGAAGCTCGGCCGGCGAAGTCAGGCGCTCCGTGGGAAGGAGGCCCGGCCGGTCGGCCAGGACCACGTAGCCCTGCTCCATGCAGGCCGCGACGAGCCGGCTCGCGTCCGGGTGGGGCATGTGGAGGCGAAGCGGCTGGCGGATCAGGACGTCGACGCCTCGGCTCTCCCTCACGATCGCCAGTATGCCTAGCGGGGTGGGGACTGTCCGCGGGTTTTTCCCTTTAAGGGCGACGGCGTAGCTCCGCGCGGGAAACGGGCTCGATGCGTGCCCGTCCCGGGAGGCGGCGCGATCGCGGCGTCGGTTGCCGGGCCCCGGGGGCTGGTCTATAGTGGGCGGGGACGCCGGACCGATCGGTGAGGAGACGCGCGATGGACGTCGGGCAGACGCCGAAAGAGATTCGCCAGGCGATCCGCCAGGCGCGCTATACCGGCGGGACGGCCGGGCTCGCCCCGGGCCACGTGCAGGCGAACCTCGTCATCCTGCCGCACGCCCAGGCCTACGACTTCCTGGTGTTCTGTCAACGTAACCCGCGCCCTTGCCCCCTCGTCGAGGTGACGGACCCGGGCAATCCGGAGCCGGCGGGGGTGGCGCCGGGGGCCGACCTCCGAACGGACGTGCCGCGCTACCGGATCTACCGCGAGGGCCGGCTCGAGGCCGAGGTGACCGACATCGCGCGGGAATGGCGCGGCGATTTCGTCGCCTTCCTCCTCGGCTGCTCCTTCACGTTCGAGGCCGCCCTCCTCCAGTCGGGCGTGCCGGTCCGGCACATCGAGGAGAACCGGATCGTCCCCATGTGGCGGACGAGCCTCGCCTGCCGTCCGGCCGGCGTCTTTCACGGGCCGATGGTGGTCTCGATGCGGCCGATCCCCGCGCCGCTCATCCCGCGCGCGGTCACCGTGACCGCCCGCTATCCCCTCGCCCACGGGGCGCCGGTCCACGTGGGGAACCCGGCCCGGATCGGGATCGCCGACGTCCAGCGGCCGGACTGGGGCGACGCGGCGACGATCCTGCCCGGCGAGGAGCCCGTCTTCTGGGCATGCGGCGTCACGCCCCAGGCGGTCGCGCTCGAAGCCCGGCTCCCGCTCGTCATCACCCACGCGCCCGGGCACATGTTCATCACGGATCTGCCCGACCACGCGCTGGCGGTCCTCTAGGCCCGGCGCCTCCGGCCGCCCCGCGGGTCCACGCCGGTCCGTGAGCGATCTCGTCGTCGTCGAGCCGGGACTTCTCACGACCGTCCAGGACCTCGGCCGGGCGGGCCACCAGCGACTCGGGATCCCGCCGTCCGGCCCCGTCGATCGGACCGGCTTCGTGCTCGCGAACCGGCTGGTCGGGAACCCCGACGGCGCGGCCGGGCTCGAGCTGACGCTCCGCGGCCCGCGGCTCGAGGTGCGCCGGGCGTGCCTGGTGGCGGTGACCGGGGCCGACATGGGGCTCACGGTCAACGGCCAGGCGGCGCCGACCTGGACCGCCGTGCGGCTCGGCGTCGGCGATGTCGTGGCCTTCCGGATGGTCACGACCGGCTGTCGCGCGTACCTCGCGGTGGCGGGCGGCCTGGACCTCCCCCCGGCCCTCGGCTCGCGCGCCACCTATCTCCGTGGTCGCCTGGGTGGCCTCGAGGGCCGGCCGCTGCAGAAAGGCGACGCCCTGCCCATCGCGACCCCCAGCGCGTCGTCCGGGGGATTCGCGGGGCGTACGGTGCCGTCGGCCCGCCGCCCGGCCTACCCGAGCGAGGTGGAGTGCCGCGTGGTCCTCGGCCCGCAGGACGACCGCTTCACGCGCGAGGGGCTCGCCGCGTTCCTGGGCGCGGCGTACGAGGTCACCCCGCAGGCGGATCGGATGGGGTATCGTTTGAAGGGGCCGGCGATCGCCCACGCACGGGGGCACGACGTCATCTCCGACGGCATCCCCCTCGGCGGCGTCCAGGTCCCGGGCGACGGGCAGCCGATCGTGCTCCTGGTGGACCGGCAGACGACGGGCGGGTACACGAAGATCGCGACCGTCATCGGCGTGGACGTCGGGCGGATCGGCCAGACGCGGCCCGGCCACCGCGTGCGGTTCCGCCAGGTCATGGTGGCGGAGGCGCACGCCGCGCTAGAGGAGGAAGCCCGATGGCTCGACGGCGCACTGTCCGCGTGAGGCATGCCGTGCTCCTAGCGGCGCTCGCGCTCCTCGCGAGCTGCCAGTCGGCCGCCCCGCCGCCGCCCGCGTCCGGCGCGCCCGGTCCGGCACCCGCCGCGACCGCGGCGCCCACCTTCAGCAATCCGCGCAGCAACGGCGGCGGGGGGGGCGGGGGCGGTGGAGGCGGTGGAGGCGGCGGATACTAGTCTACGCACGCTCGCGCCGACGCGGGCGAAAGGAGTTGGAGATGAGCCTCGAGAGCCTGATCGCCGACTACCAGGCCAAGACCCCGCGCTCGCGGGCCCTCTTCGAGGAGGCCCGGCGCGTCCTGCCCGGCGGGAACACCCGCACCACGATCTTCATCGATCCCTATCCCTTCTACGCGGTCCGGGGGACGGGGGCGCGGATCTACGACGCGGACGGCCACGAGCGGCTCGACTTCAACGGCAACTACACCTCGCTGATCCTCGGCCACGCGCCGGCGCCCGTCGTCGCCGCGGTCCGGGAGACGGCCGAGCGGGGGCTGTCGTTCCCCGGCCCGTCGGAGCCGGAGCTCAGGCTGGCCCAGGAGCTCGTCCGTCGCGTGCCGTCGTGCGAGCAGGTCCGCTTCGCCAACTCGGGGACCGAGGCCACGATGCTGGCGATCCGCGGCGCGCGGGCCTACACGGGCCGGGCGAAGATCGCGAAGTTCGAGGGCTCCTACCACGGCACGCACGACTGGGTCCAGGTCTCGGTCACGCCCCCGGTGGAGGGCGCCGGCAGCCGCACGCGGCCCAGGCCGGTGCCGGCCGGGGCGGGGGTGCCGCCGGCCGTGCTCAAGCACGTCGTCGTCCTGCCGTGGGGCGATCCCGAGGCCGCGGTCCGGCTCATCGAGAGGCACGCCGCCGACCTCGCCGCCGTGATCTGCGAGCCGGTGCAGGGCGCGGCGGGGATCGTCCCGCCGCCGGACGGCATGCTGAAGGCCTTGCGCGAGGTCACGACGCGGCACGGCATCGTGCTGATCTTCGACGAGGTCATCACGTTCCGGCTCGGTCCCGGCGGCGCCCAGGGCCACTTCGGCATCACCCCCGACATGACGACGTTCGGCAAGATCATCGGGGGCGGCCTCGCCGTCGGCGCCTTCGGCGGCCGGGCCGACGTGATGGCGGTCTTCGACCCTCGGGGCGGCAAGGCGAAGGTCGCCCAGGGCGGCACGTTCAACGCGAATCCGGTGACGATGGCCGCGGGCCTCGCCACGCTCCAGGCGCTCTCGCCCGACGCCTTCGCGCACCTCGATCGGCTCGGCGAGAGCCTGCGGGAGAAGGTCCGGGCGCTCTTCCGCGCCCGGAAGGTCAAGGCGCAGGTCACGGGCCTCGGCTCCCTCTTCTGCCT
>JBIOTN010000193.1:0-15325 GCA_044866005.1 Candidatus Rokuibacteriota bacterium
AGCCGGGCGGCCCCGCCGGGCCCTGAACTGGCCGTGACGGTCGGTCCCCATTGACCGTATTCGGGTTGGAACCCCAGCGCCATACGTTGGATGCCGACCCTACGTCGGCTCCCGAGTATCGGTTTGATTCACAGGCTCAAAGCCGCCGCTCGAAGCGCTTCGGCCCAGGGTGCGGGGAATTCGAGACTCTATGCGTCGTCGTGAAGTCCAAGAGTCGGAGGCGCCAATGCGGAACGTGATCCGGCGCGGAGAAGGCGAAATCCTGACGCTGGGGCAGAACCGGCCGCGAGCGGTCGAGATCCTGGTGGAGCCGGGCGCGACCGGCACCCGGGCCTTCACGATGGGCGCGCAGACGCTCCCGCCGGGCGGCGAGGTGCCGCTCCACAAGCACGCCCAGGAAGAGATCCTCTTCGTCTACGCGGGGAGCGCGCGCGTGACGGTGGCGGGGACGACGTATCCCGTGACAGCCGAGACCGCCATCTTCGTGCCGCCGGACACCTACCACCGGATCGAGAATCCCGGACCCGGCGAGCTCAGGATGACCTTCACCCTCACCCCGCCGGGCTACGAGGAGTACTTCCGCCAGCTGGCCCGCACCCACACCGACCACGTGCCGGGCCGATAAGCGTCGCATCCCCGAGTCCTCGGTCGTCGTCGGCCCTCAACGTATGCGGCATACGCCTCGGGCCGCCTCCTCCCTGCGTCCTGGGGCTGCTCGCTTCTCGGCCCGGCGGGCGGCGCGTCAGCGCTGGCGGAGGCGGGCGGCGGCGATGGCCTGCCAGACCCGGTCGGCGGTCAGCGGGATGTCGAGGTGGCGGATGCCGAGCGGCGCGAGCGCGTCCATCACGGCATTCGCGACCGCCGGCGTGGAGCCGATCGTGGCCGACTCGCCGATCCCCTTCACACCGATCGGGGTCCGCGGTGACGGCGTGACCGTGTGCCCGGTCTCGAAGGCGGGCAGGTCCGCGGCCTTTGGCACGGCGTAGTCCATGAGGGAGCCCGTGACGAGCTGGCCCTCGGCGTCGTAGCGTCCCGCCTCCCAGAGCGCCTGCCCGATCCCCTGCGCGAGCCCTCCGTGGACCTGTCCCGCCGCCAGCAGCGGGTTCACGATGACGCCGCTGTCGTCGACCGTGACGTAGCGCCGCACGCGGACGACCCCGGTGTCGGCCTCCACCTCGACGAGCGCGAGGTGCGCGCCGAACGGGTAGAGGAGCCCCTGGCCGACGAAGTCCTGGCGCGCCTCGAGGCCCGGCTCGACGTCCGCGGGGCGCGGGCCGTGGTGGGCCGCCGCGGCGACCTCGGCCCACGAGACGCGGCGGTCCGGCACGCCCCGCACGTGGAAGACGCCGCCCTCCAGGACGATGTCGTCGCCGCGCGCCTCGAGGAGGTGGGCCGCGATGCGCCGCGCCTTGTCGGCGACGTGCCGGGCGTTCACGACGGCCGCCATGCCGCCGCGCGAGATGCTCCGGCTGCCGAAGGTCCCCACGCCCTTGCGGACCACCTGGGTGTCGCTGTGGAGCACCTTCACGCGCGCGACCGGCACGCCGAGCTCGTCGGCCACGAGCTGGGCGAAGCTCGTCTCGTGCCCCTGCCCGTGGGGCGAAGAGCCCGTCAGCACGGTCACGCCCGCGTCCGGGCCGACGACGACGTCCGACACCTCGTCGTCCACGAAGCCGCACATCTCGACGTACGAGGCGAGCCCGATGCCGACGAGCCGGCCCGCGGCTCTCGCGCGGGCCTGCTCGGCGCGAAGGCCGGCGTAGTCCGCGCGGGCCAGGAGCGCGTCGAGCGCGCCCACGTAGTTCCCGCTGTCGTAGCTCGGGCCCATGGGGGCCGCGTAGGGGAACGCCGTCGGCGGCACGAAGTTCCGGCGGCGGACCTCCGCCGGCTCGAGCCCGAGCTCCGCGGCGAGGAGGTCCATCGCGCGCTCGATGAAGTAGGCCGCCTCGGGGCGTCCGGCGCCGCGGTAGGCCGCGGTGCCCATGGAGTTCGTGAAGACGCCCAGCACCTCCGTCCGCACCGCCGGGATGTCGTAGCAGCCGGTGATCATCTGGCCGCACAGGACCGGCAGCAGCGGGCCGTCGCTGAACAGGCAGAAGCCGAGGTTGCCGATGATCCGGGCCTCCAGGCCGCGGAGGCGCCCGCTGCGCTCCGCGGCCAGCCGGAGGCGCGCGACGACGTCGCGGCCGTGGGAGGTGGCGAGGAGGTCCTCGCGGCGACTCGCCGTGAAGCGCACCGGCCGGCCGAGCCGGATGGCGAGCCACGGGACGATCAGGTCCTCGGAGTAGAGCGCGATCTTCGCGCCGAACCCGCCGCCCACGCGCGGCGCGACGACGCGGACACGGGCGGGGTCGAGCTTGAGGTGCTCCGCGATCGCGTCGCGGAGGCCGTGGGGGATCTGGGTCGAGCCCCACACCGTGAGCTGGCCGGTCGCGGGCTCGTGCTGCGCGGCGACCGCCCGCGGCTCCATGGCGACGGCCATGAGCCGCTGGTTCACCAGACGCGCCTCCACCACGACCGGCGCGTCGTGGAAGGCCGCCGCCACGTCGCCGTGGCTCCGGGCCCAGCGCACCCCGAGGTTCGAGTCGAGGTCGTCGTAGAGGCGTCGGGCGCCGGGGCTGAGCGCGGCTTCCGGGTCCGTGACCGCGGGGAGCGGCGCGTACTCGACGTCCACGAGCTCGGCGGCGTCCTGGGCGGCGTAGGCGGTCTCCGCGACGACCACCGCGACCGGCTCGCCGACGTACCGCACCCGCCCGTCGGCCAGGGCCCGGCGCCCCTTGAGGTGGACCTCGTCGAAGGCGTCGGTCCCGATGACCATGGGGATCTCGCCGAGCGCGCCGTTCACGTCCGCGGCGGTGAAGACGCCGGCGACCCCGGGGGCGCGGCGCGCGCGGTCGGGCGCGAGCCGACGGATCTCCGCGTGCGCGAAGGGGCTGCGGACGACCGCCAGGTGGAGCGCGCCCCGGAGCGGGATGTCGGCGACGTACGGGTCACGGCCGGTGAGCAGGCCGAGATCTTCCGTGCGCTTGAGCGATCGGCCGACCTCACGCAGCGTCGCCATGGTCTGTCTCGCTCTCTCTCCCGCTCAGCGAGGGCGGCCCAGCCGCCGGGCGGCCAGACCCGTCCGCCGCGCCAGCACGGTCAGGGCGCCGAGCAGCCGTCGTGACCACGCCGCCTGGACGAGCCCGAGCCGGCTGGCGACGCCTTCGTCGACCCGCACCTGGAGCGACTGGAGAACGTAGGGCGAGCGGAGCGCCCGCTCGACGCGCTCCGCGGGCAGGCCGAGCTCGGTCAGGAATGCCTCGAGGGCCGCCCGGTCGGGGAGGCGGCGCCGGGCCCCGCCCGGCGGTTGGACCGCGCCGGTCGGCACGAGGCGCACCTCGAACATGCCCCGCTCGTGCCAGCGGATGACGAGGTTGCCCTCGATCTCCACGGTGGCCTCAGCATAGCACGTGACACCGCCGGCAGATCCGGGCACGGCCCGACGTACAATGGGACCATGCGGCTGCCCCGCCCCCGGCCGTGGCAGCGTCTCGGCGCCCGTGTCGCCGCGGGCTTCGTCGCGGTCACCCTGCTCGGCATCGGCACCGTCGGGCTGCTCGACTACCGGCAGCAGAAGCAGTCGCTGGAAGAGACGCTCGGCATGTTCCTCGTGAACATCGCCCGGACCGGGTCACTCCTCGTCGACTCCGCCCGGCACGCCGAGGTCGAGGCGACCCTCACCCAGGACTCCACGGCCTACCGCGAGATCCGGGCGCGGCTCGCCGCGATCCAGGACGCGAACGAGATCCCCACGCCGATCTACACGCTCACCGGCTTCGATGCCTCCGCGCGGCTGGCGCACTTCATGGTCACGAGCCGCGGGCCGGGCGCGCCGGGGGAGCCCTATCCCCTCGTCCCGGCGCTCCTCGAGCCGCTCGGCCGGGCTTTCCGGGACGGCGTCGCGACGCACACGCGCATCTACGCGAACCAGTCCGGCACCTGGATCACGGCGTTCGCGCCGGTCCGGGATGGGACCGGCCGGGTCTTCGCCGTCCTCGACGTCGACTACCAGGTCGACGTCTACCTGGCGCGGCTCGCCCGCATCCGTCACCTGCTCCTCGGCGCCTCCCTGCTCGGCGGCGTGGTCGCGCTGGCGGTCGGCGTCCTGGTGGCCCGGCGTGTGACCGGCCCCGTCGCCGCGCTCACGGCGGGCGTCACACGGGTGGCGGAGGGCGACCTGTCGCAGTCGCTCCCCGTGCGCTCGCGGGACGAGGTGGGGCTGCTCACGCGGGCCTTCAACGCGATGCTCGATGGGCTCCGGCAGCGCGACTTCATCCGCGACACGTTCGGCCGCTACGTCTCGCCGGAGATCGCGCGGACGGTCCTGGAGTCGCCCGGGGGGCTGCAGCTCGGCGGCGAGAAGCGCGAGGTCACCATCCTGATGTCGGACCTCCGCGGCTACACGCGCCTGGTCGAGGAGGCCGACCCGGCGGTCGTCGTGCAGCTGCTCAACGGGTACCTCGGGCGGATGACCGAGATCATCATCGAGCACGGCGGCACGATCGACGAGTTCATCGGCGACGCGATCTTCGCGATCTTCGGCGCGCCCCTGCCGCACGCGGACCACGCCGAGCGCGCCGCGGGCTGCGCCCTCGCCATGCAGCTCGCGATGGCCGAGGTGAACGCGCGGCACGCCAGCCGTGGGCTCCCCCGGCTCGAGATGGGGATCGGGCTCAACACCGGCGAGGCGGTGGTCGGGAACATCGGGTCGGAGAAGCGGACCAAGTACGGGGTGGTCGGGAACACCGTGAACCTCGCCGCCCGGGTCGAGGGGTGCACGGTGGGCGGCCAGGTCCTCCTGAGCGCCTCCACCTACGAGCGCCTGTGCGAGGTCGCGGAGGTGGGGCCGCCGCTCCCCGTCGAGGTCAAGGGCCTCCGCGAGCCGCTCCTCCTCTACGAGCTGCGCGCGCTCGAGGGACGGTACGCGCGCCGGCTGCCCGAGGCCGCCGCGGCGGAGGGCCCCGAGGTGGACGTCGCCCTGCCGCTCCAGGCCTGGGTGATCGAGGGGAAGGCCATCCGGCCGGAGGCGATCGGCGGCGAGGCCGTGCGGCTCGGTCACATGCGGCTGGCGGCGCGGCTCCCGACGCCGCTCGCGCCGCTCACGAACGTCCGCCTCCGCCTCCGCTACCCGGCCCTGGGGCAGGAATCCGGCGACGTGTACGGCAAGGTGGTCGCCTCGGACGGCGACCCGGGCGCCGGGCTCGCGCGGATCCGCATCACCTCGGTCGACCCCGCCGACCAGCAGATCCTCGAGGCGCTCGTCCGGGCGGCGGCGGCCGCGGCGGGGGGTTGACCGTGCCGGCGAGGCGGGCGCGGGCGGAGCCCGGCACGGCGGCGCCGCTCGTTCCCGAGCGTCCGACCCTGGGGACCGCGCGGGAGGCCGCCCGCGGCTGCCAGGCCTGCGACCTCTGGCGGACCGGCACCCAGACGGTCTTCGGCGAAGGCGCGCCGCGGGCCCAGGTCATGCTCGTCGGCGAGCAGCCGGGGGACTACGAGGACCGCGCGGGGCGGCCCTTCGTCGGCCCGGCGGGGAAGCTCCTCGACCGGGCGCTCGCCGCGGCGGGGATCGACCGGACGAAGGTCTACGTCACCAACGTCGTCAAGCACTTCAAGTGGGAGCCCCGGGGGAAGCGGCGGATCCACGCCAAGCCGAACGCGGCCGAGATCGCGGCCTGCCGGCCCTGGCTCGAGACCGAGATCGCGCTCGTGCGGCCCCGGGTCGTCGTCTGCCTCGGCGCGACGGCGGCCCAGGCGCTCCTGGGGAAGACGTTCAAGGTCACCCAGCAGCGCGGGGAGTTCGTCCCCTCCCCGCTCGCGCCGCTGGTCATGGCCACGGTCCACCCCTCCGCCCTGCTCCGCGCCCCCGACGAGGCGACGCGCCACGCCGAGCTGGAGCGCTTCGTGGAAGACCTTTCCCGGATCGCCGAGCGCCTCAGGGAGTGACAGGCCCCGTTCCACCGATGACCCGTTCCGCTGCTCATTGATTGATCGACCGCGGCCGCCGCGCCGGCGGCGATCGGGCAAGATAGGCGGCCCCGTCCACCGTGTCGAGCCCCTCCAGTCGGGAGCCGAGCTCACCTGGTTCCCCGGGACGCCGTAAGCGATCGGCACTCGGAGGCCGGGTGGCCCGCTGGACCCCGACCGGCTGGGAGCTCGATGCAGTCGCGCCGCTCGAGGCCGGGCCCGGAGGGTCGGCGTGTGACCCCCCTGGATCGTTCCGGTGACACCCCGTGCGGGCGCGTCACGGCCGCGATAGGCGACGAATCCCCGTGGGGGCGCCTGGGGCGCCGCTCCTCACGGGCACGCTCCGGGCCGGGCCGTGGCGCGGCCAGCAGGCGCGGGAGGCGCGGGCCAGCGTCTTGCCGAGCCTGGACCGATACCGTATCGTAGTGAGCCACCCTCGGGGGGAACGCCGGCTCACCTCCTCGACCGCGTCCGTCTGGCCCTGCGGGCGCGTCACGGGAGCCGCCGTACCGAGAAGACGTATGTCGCCTGGATCCGCCGGTACACCTCTTCCACGGCCAACGCCATCCGACGGAGATGGGAGCGGCCGAGATCACGCGGTTCTTGAGCTCGCTCGCCGCCGAAAGGAACGTCGCCGCGCCCACCCAAAACCAGGCGTCGAGCGCCCGGCTGTTTCTCTATCGCAACGTCCTCGAGCAGGAGCTCCCCTGGCTCGACGGCGTGGGCCGCGCCAAGCGGACGGCGCGGCGCCGGACTACGAAGAGGCGACGTGGCGGATACCACCGGTCTGCATAACGCGGGGACGAAGCGCCCGGCGGCGCGCGCCAAAGGGCGCGTCGGATCGGATCGGTCCGTGAGGGCAGGACGGCTTGCCCGACGGGCGTGTTAGCCTGTCCGAGCCCGCAGCGTACCCCTTGCTATCAAGTTCCGTGTACGTCGAGTTGGGCGGTCCACTGGGGCTCTCGGTGGAGGATGGTTGTGAGATCAACAAGCGCTAGACTCTCCGTCGTCGTCGCCCTTCTGCTGCTCACCGCGCCGCTTGTCGTCGGCGCGCAGCTGGCGGGGAAGGTCTATCTCATTGGCATGCTGGAGACGAGATCCGCCGTACTCAACGCTGCCAACATCGGTGCTTTCCGACAAGGGCTGCGGGAACTTGGGTACAGGGAGGGTCAGAACCTCGAGATCGTGTACCGATCGTCGGATGGCCGGGACGAACGGTTCCCGGACCTGGCGAGCGAGCTGGTTCGCCTGAAGGTGGATCTGATCGTGACGAGGGGGACGCCAGCGGCTCTGGCGGCAAAGAGTGCGACACGAACCATCCCGGTGGTCATGGCAGCCAGTGGCGATCCTGTCGGATCCGGCCTCGTCGGCAGCCTCGCGCACCCGGGCGGGAATCTGACGGGGCTCAGCCTCTTTAACGTCGAAATATATGCGAAACGGGTCGAGCTGCTCAGAGAGCTGGTTCCGAGACTCACACGAATCGCGGGCCTCTTCAATATGGGTAACCCCGTTCTCCCACTTCAGTGGAAAGAAGTAGAGCGGGCGGCGCGATCTCTCGGTATCCAGCCTCAGCTTCTCGACGTGCGACGCCCCCAAGATTTGCCGCAAGCTTTCGATGCAGCAGCGAAGCAGCGTGCCGAGGCGCTCATCGTGGGACTCGACGGTGTCACGCAGGGGAATCTACGACTGATCGCTGAGCTTGCCGCCAAGCAGCGCCTGCCGTCGATTTATGCGGCCAGGGAGTATGTGGACTTCGGAGGGCTGGTCACCTACGGTGCGAGCGACCTTCACATGTATCACCGAGCGGCCACCTTTGTTGACAAGATCTTCAAAGGCGCCAACCCTGCCGATCTCGCCGTCGAGCAGCCGACGAAGTTCGAGTTGGTGATCAATCTAAAGACCGCCAAGGCCCTCGGTCTCACGATCTCACCATCGCTGCTGCTCCGGGCGGATCAGGTGATCGAGTGAGGGATCGTGCCGGTTGCGGCAATCGTGTACGCGAAATCTTAGCCGACGACGATGTGGGTTGCAGCCGCCCGACACCACGCTGCAGCGGGCCGGGAGCATGAGGACGCGGAGGCGCCGGCGGAAGGGGTCGAGGACTCCCGGCCGCCGGCTCGCCGCTGTCAACGGCGCGGAAGGACCTGCCTGGTCAGGGGGAGGCAGGCCCGAACCGTTCGCCGCCACGGCCGGGACTTGGTCCCGCCAATCGATCAGAGCGGCCGCGGCTCAAGCCCGGAGGGCGGTAGAGCCCCCCTCCGAAATGATGATCGTCGTCCCAGCTGCCCTGGTTCACGTTCCGGCCACACCAGGGGCACTTCACGGTGGAGGACGGCACGGGGCTCCGGCATCCGGGACAGAGGACCGGGAGCATGTGGGGCAGATTCTAGCAAGCCGCCGGTCCGGTTTGCCAGCCGCCCGGCTCTCCCGCCGCGCGCCCGGCGACGCCAGGCCCGGACGGCGCGCCGCCGAGCGCTGGCATCCCGCTTGCTGGCCCAGAGGCTGACGTGCGCACGCGACCCGGCTACCCCTATCCCCTCGGCGCCACCTGGGATGGCTCCGGGGTGAACTTCGCCCTCTTCTCGGAGAACGCCACGGGCGTCGAGCTCTGCCTCTTCGACGGCTCGGCCGCGGGGGGCGAGAAGCGCATCCCCGTGAAGGAAAACACCGACCAGGTCTGGCACATCTACCTGTCCGAGGTGCGGCCGGGACAGCGCTACGGCTACCGCGTCCACGGGCCCTACGACCCGCCCGCGGGCCACCGCTTCAACCCCGCCAAGCTCCTCCTCGACCCGTACGCCCGGGCGATCGACAGCTCTGTCCGGTGGAGCGACGCGCTGTTCGGTTACGAAGTCGGCCACGCGGACGCCGACCTCTCCCGGGACGACCGGGACAGCGCCCGGGACGTTCCCAAGAGCGTGGTGATCGACGCCGCCTTCAGCTGGGGGGAGGAGCGGCGGCTCCGGACCCCCTTGAACGAGAGCATCATCTACGAGGTCCACGTCAAGGGCTTCACGGCCCGCCATCCCGAGGTCCCCGAGCAGCTCCGGGGCACCTATGCCGGGCTCGCCTCGCCCCCCGCCGTGGACTACCTCCGCGCCCTCGGCGTCACGGCCGTGGAGCTCCTGCCCATCCACCAGTTCGTCGCCGACAAGCAGCTGGTCGAGCGGGGCCTGACGAACTACTGGGGGTACAACTCCATCGGCTTCTTCGCCCCCGACGCCCGGTACGCCTCGGGCGGCACGCTCGGCGAGCAGGTCGCCGAGTTCAAGACGATGGTGAAGACCCTCCACGAGGCCGGGATCGAGGTCATCCTCGACGTGGTCTACAACCACACGGCCGAGGGCAACCACCTCGGCCCGACCCTCTGCTTCCGCGGGATCGACAACGCGGCCTACTACCGGCTGGTCCCCGACGACCGGCGCTACTACACCGACTACACGGGCTGCGGGAACACGCTGAACATGACCCACCCGCGGACGCTCCAGCTCATCATGGACAGCCTCCGCTACTGGGTCACCGAGATGCACGTGGACGGCTTCCGCTTCGACCTCGCGGCGGCGCTGGCGCGCGAGCTCCACGACGTGGACCGGCTGGGGGCCTTCTTCGACATCATCCACCAGGACCCCGTCATCTCGCAGGTCAAGCTCATCGCCGAGCCCTGGGACCTCGGGGAGGGCGGCTACCAGGTGGGGAACTTCCCCGTCCTGTGGGCCGAGTGGAACGGGCAGTACCGGGACACCGTGCGCGCCTACTGGAAGGGGGACGAAGGCCAGGCCGGACCCCTGGCCTACCGCCTGACGGGGTCCAGCGACCTCTACGGGCGGGGCGGCCGGCGCCCCTACGCGAGCATCAACTTCGTGACCGCGCACGACGGTTTCACCCTGAACGACCTGGTGAGCTACAACGACAAGCACAACGAGGCCAACGGGGACGAGAACCGGGACGGGCACGACCACAACCTGTCCTGGAACTGTGGCGCCGAAGGCCCCACGGACGACCCGGCCATCCTGGCGTTGCGGGAGTGCCAGAAGCGGAACTTCCTGGCGACGCTTCTCCTCGCCGAGGGCGTGCCCATGCTCTGTGGCGGCGACGAGATCGGGCGCACGCAGCAGGGGAACAACAACGCCTACTGCCAGGACACCGAGCTCTCCTGGTTCGACTGGGACCTCGACCCGCCCCGGCGGAGCCTCCTGGCCTTCGTCCGGCGGCTGGTCGAGCTGCGCCACCGCCATCCGGTGCTGCGGCGCCGGCAGTTCTTCTACGGCCGGCGGATCCGGGGCTCGGAGGTGAAGGACCTTTCCTGGTTCCGCCCGGACGGCAAGGAGATGACCGAGGAGGACTGGACGAACCCCCACACGCGGTGCTTCGGGCTCCGGCTCTCCGGCGACGCGATCGAGGAAGTCGACGACCGGGGCGGGCGGATCGCGGACGACACCCTCCTGATCCTCCTCAATGCCTACCACGAGCCCATCCCGTTCGTGCTGCCCGCCCACCGGGACGACATTCGGTGGGAAACCGTGCTCGACACGCGGACGGAGGATACGCCTGAGGGCCAGGCCGCGCTGCGTGGGGGCGACAGCTACGAGATGGCGGGGCGGTCGCTCGCGCTGCTGAGACTGGCGGGCGGCCCGAAGCCGGCCGACAAGGGCGCCGAGCCCGCACCCGCCTGAAAGACGCGGGCCCGTCCGGTCCGCCGGGCCGAGACCCGCGCCGCCCGTCCCCCCGCCTGCCCCAGGCTCCGTCGTCCGGACCCGTCAGGCGGGCCGATAACCGTCGCATGCCGGCGACACAGGGGACGACTTCGCCCTCGCCTTGTCCTGGGGGAGGCAGGCCCGAGGCCTACGCCGAAGGGCGAAGGCCTCGGCTGGTCGCACAGCCGGCCCGGCGACCTCAGCGGGCCTCGTAGCCGGGGGAGACTTCCACCTCCATCTCGGCCGGCGAGGCCGGGCGCCCGTCGAAGGAAACCGCCATCTGGTCCCCGATCGGCCGCTTCCGGTTGATCTTCACGACGATGTTCCACTCGTCGTGGGAGCCCGTGCTGTAGACGCTGCTGGCGCGGAGCGCGTAGTAGCGGATGAAGGCGGCGCGGCGCTCCCGGTTCTCGGCGATCTCCTTGCGGAACGGCTCGTCGGCGGCGGCGCGCGTCGCCACGTAGCGCTCGAGGCAGCCGCTGAGGTCGTCCCGGCCGCAGCCGAAGAAGGCGCGCATGTCGCCCGGCCCCGTGAAGTGCGCCATGTCGAAGTCCTTGCCGGTCCCGTCCTCGCCGGCGAGGACCGCGGTCCACATCACCATGTACTCGCCGCCGCCCGCCGACTTGCCGTCCACCGGCGGCAGGTCGTACACGGCCGGATTCATGACCCACACCGCCCCGCCGTACTCCCGCTCCAGCTTCGTCTTCACGGCCGCGGCGATCTCCACGTTCAGCTTCTCGTAGCCGCCACCCCGCTGGCTGATCGGCGTGCTCTCGTAGACGGTGAGCTTGCCGGCCCGGCGCTGGGCCCGGACGTCGTCGCGGATCTTCTGGACCTGGCTCTGGATCACCCGGTCGAAGGCCGGGTCCGCGCAGTACTTGATCCCGATGACGGTCGTCGTCTCCTGCCGCGGCGCCTTGCACTCCGCGGCGACCCCGCTCGCGCTCCAGACGAGCACGACGGCCAGCCCACCGACGACCCTGCCCGCCGCCCGCTGCCACCCGGATCGTCTCATCGTCGTCCCTCCGCGGCCGCCGCGCGCGGCCGAGCGATGGGTCATCCCGCGTTCACCCACGGTGCCCTGTAACGATTCCATCGAGCCGGCCCGGAATCAAGCCCCTCGGCCGACGCGGCCCCCGGCGAGCGATCGCAGGCGCGCGCCCGCCTCCACGAGCCCGCCCGGCAGGAGCAGGACCACGAGGACGAAGAGCGCGCCGAAGATCAGGAGGTGGAGGTCCACCCAGCGCACGGCCAGGTACTCCTTGAGGAAGACGTAGAAGAGCGCGCCGAGCACGGGGCCGTGGAGCGTCCCCACGCCGCCGATGAACGTGATCAGCAGCGCGTCGAAGGTCCAGGCCGGGTGGAACGGGTGCTGGGGGTAGTAGCTGATGTGGTAGTAGGCGAAGACCCCGCCCGCCAGGCCGGCGAACCACGTCGAGAGCGCGAGCGCCACGAGCTTTACGGGGAGCGCCCCCACGCCGGTGGCCTCGGCCGCCCCTTCGTCCTCGCGCACGGCCCGCATCCCGAGCCCGACCCGCGAGGCGGCCAGCCAGGCGACCACGCTGACCGTGGTCGCGGCGAGGGCGAGCGCCACATAGTAGCGATCGGTCAGGCGGTAGCCGGCGATGGTGGCGGTCGGCAGCGTGGAGATCTCGGACAGGACGTTGCCGACCGTGATTCGCAGGATCTCGGCGAGGGCGAGGGTCGCGATCGCGAAGTAGGCGCCCCGGAGCCGGAAGGCGGGCAGCCCCACCGCCAAGCCGAACAGCGTCGCGACGCCGGCGCCGGCGGCCATCGCCACCCCGATCGGCGTGCCCCCGACCCAGAGGAGTCGCGTGACGAGCGCGCCCAGGCCGAAGAACGCGGCGTGCCCGAGGTTGACCTGCCCGGCGTAACCCGCGACGATGTTCCAGCTCTGGGCGAGCGTGACGAAGAGGAGGAACAGGAAGAGGAAATTCAGGACGTCGTCGCGGTGGACCGCGAGCGGGACGGCCGCGAGGACGAGGAAGAGCCCGAGCGTCGCGAGCCACCAGCGCCGCTCGGCGGGGCCGAGCCGGGTCACCGGCCGAACAGCCCCTGGGGGCGGGCCACGAGGACGCAGACGAAGAGCAGGAGCCCGACGACCTCGCGGTAGGGTCCGCCGAAGGCGAAGGCGCTCCCGGCCTCGGCAAGGCCGAGGACCAGGCCCCCGACGAACGTCCCGACCATCGAGCCGAGCCCGGCCAGCACGACGACGATCAGCGCCTTCAACGTCCATTCCAGGCCGATGACCGGGCTCACCGAGTAGCCGACGCTGACGAGGTTCCCCGCGGCGCCGGCCAGGGCGGTGCCGATGGCGAAGGCGAGGAGATAGGCGCGGCGCACGTCGATCCCCACCAGGGAGGCCGCTTCCCAGTCCTCGGCCGTCGCCCGGATGGCGCGGCCCCACCGGCCACGGCTCAAGAAGAGGTGGAGCGCGCCGATGAGGAGCGCGGCGAGGAGGAGGCTCGCCAGGCGGACCACAGGCACGGCGAGGCCGCCGAGCCGGAGCACCTGGCCGCCGTACGCGGTCGGGATGGCGCGCTCGTCCGCGGTGAAGAGGCGAACCGCCAGCGCGTGGAACGCGAGGGCGAGGCCGAACCCGACCAGGAGCGAGTTCTTGACGCGCGTCTCCTCGGGGAGCCGCACCACGAACCCGAAGAGCGTGCCGTAGAGGACGATCCCGAGCGCGGCGGAGAGCGGGACGACCAGGAGCAGCGCGAGAAACGGGTCGAGGCCGAGCAGGGCGAAGAGCCAGAAGGCGGCGTAGCCGCCGACCATGATGAGCTCCCCGTGGGCGACGTTCAAGACCTTCAGCACCCCGAAGATCAGCGACAGCCCGGCGGCCGCCAGGCCGTAGAGGCCCCCGAGGAGCAGGCCGAGGAGGAGCTGCTGGAGGAGCGCGCTCACCGCGCCGGCCTGCGCGCCGGACGTCCCGGCCGTGATGCCGGACGCCGGGATGCGACGGGGATCGGGCCGGTGCGGCTCATCCGGCGAGGGGGCCGAGATACGCCCGCCGCACCTGCGGGTCCCCGAGGAGGGCCCGGCCGGTCCCCTCGCCCGTGACCCGGCCCCCCTCCAGGATGTAGGCGCGGTGCGCGAGGGCCAGGACCGCCTGCACGTTCTGCTCGGCGACCAGCACGGAGACGCCGGCGCGGTTGACCTCGCCGAGGATCTGGAAGATGGACTCGACGACGCGCGGCGCGAGCCCGAGCGACGGCTCGTCGAGCATCAAGAGCGCCGGCCGCGTCATCAGCGCGCGGCCGATGGCGACCATCTGCTGCTCGCCGCCCGAGAGCGCCCCGGCGAGCTGGCGCGCGCGCTCCCGCAGCCGCGGAAAGAGCTCGTAGACGCGGGCCAGCGTCGTCCCGCGGTGCGCCAGGGCCCGGGGCGTGAAGGCGCCGAGCTCGAGGTTCTCCTCGACCGTCATGCGTCCGAAGAGGCGGCGTCCCTCGGGGACGAGCGCGATGCCCCGCTCGACGATCTGATGGGGGAGCGCCGTCTTCAGGTCCGTCGCCTCCCAGCGGATCACGCCGGCGCGCGCCCGGAGAAGCCCGCTCACGCACCTGAGGAGGGTCGACTTGCCGGCGCCGTTCGATCCGACCAGCGCGACGATCTCGCCGGGCCGCACCGCGAGCGTGACACCGGCGAGGGCGCGCAGGCCGCCGTACGCCGCCTCGAGGTCCCGGACCTCAAGCACCGGCCCGGCTCCCGCCGCCGCCCGCCGTGCCGAGGTAGACCTCGACCACGACCGGGTCGGCGGCGACCGCGGCCGGCGGGCCGTCGGCGATCTTCTCGCCGGCGCTCAGGACGACGATCCGGTCCGCGAGATCGAGGAGCGCCCAGACGATGTGCTCCACCATGACGAGGGTCAGCCCGTCGCCGAGGAGCCGGCGGATCAGGCCCATGGCGGCGGCCGTCTCGGTCGCGTTGAGCCCCGCCATGAACTCGTCGAGCAGGAGGAGGTGGGGCCCGGAGGCGAGGGCCCGGGCGAGCTCGAGGCGCTTGCGCTCCATCACCGTGAGCTGCGCGGCCGGCCGCTCGGCCTTGGCCTCGAGCCCGACCAGGGCCAGCACGCGCTCCGCCTCGGCGGCTCCGGCGCGTCGCCCGGGCCGCGCCCGGCCGTAGAGCTGGCCGACGAGGACGTTTTCGCGCGCGGTGAGCCCGAGGAAGGGGCGGACGAGCTGGAAGGTGCGCGCGACCCCGCGGGCGGCGATGCGGTGGGAGGCGAGGCCCGTGATGTCCTCGCCGCGGAGCCGGATCCGCCCGGCGTCGGGCGCCAGCGCGCCCGCGACCAGGTTGAAGAGCGTGGTCTTCCCCGAGCCGTTCGGGCCCATCACCCCGAGCAGCTCCCCGGCTCTCACGGCGAGGCTCACGTCGCGGACGGCCAGGAGCCCGCCGAAGGCCTTGGAGACGCCCTCCACCTCCAGGCACGTCATGACGTCGCGCTCAGGCTCCCGACGAGTGGGGGCGGATCCCGCTGACCGCCGCTGAGCGCGCGCGCGGGCCGCCCGGGTCCTGTCGCCGGCTTGCCCCGGTCCGGCCGGGCTCCGTCACCCGTTCGCGCCCTCCCGCAGTTCTCGGGAACTGCGGGAGGAGCGTGAAGG
>JBIOTN010000194.1:0-21191 GCA_044866005.1 Candidatus Rokuibacteriota bacterium
CCAGTCCCGAGATCTTGGACTGCCTGGATGCCGAGGGCGTCGAGTACGTCGTGGCCATGGCGAGCAACGTCCGGCTCCTCAAGCGCAGCCGGCGGTTGATGGGCCGCGCGCGGATGCTCGCCAAGGCCAGTGGCGCGACCGAGCACCTCTACGGCGAGACGCGGTACGCCGCCCGGCAGTGGACACGCCAGCGCCGGGTGATCATCAAGGCCGAGGTGGTCCGGCACCCTGGCCGGGCGCCCAAGAACAATCCCCGCTTTGTCATCACGAACCTGCCCGACGCCCCGGCCGCGGTCTACCAGACCTACTGCGGGCGCGGGGACATGGAGAACCGGCTCAAGGAACTCCACCACGGGCTGGCCCTGGACCGGACGAGCTGCGAGCGGTTCCTGGCCAACCAGTTCCGCGTGCTCCTGACGGCCGCGGCGTATATCCTGTTTCAGACCCTGCAGGCCCACGCCCAGGGCACCGCCTGTGCCGACGCCCAGGTCAGCACGCTGCGCGAGCGGCTGTTCAAACTCGCGGCGTGGGTCGAACGGTCGGTGCGGCGCATCGTGCTGCACCTCCCCGCCCGTGGTGGCTGGCTCATCACCTGGCGGCAGATCGCACTCCGAGTCAGCGCGGCGCCAGCGTAAGTCCGCGAAAGTCCGCACGTCCCACGGCCCCGGGAAGAGGTTTCTCTCCGCGGTCCCGCGAGAATGCGTCATGACCGCCTCCCAGCGCCTCGACGGCATCATGCCGGCGATATCCTCGCGGCATGCCCATTCGCGGGTCTCCGAAACGCGGCGCCGAAGGCTTCCCAGGACCTTGTTTCTCACTTCACGTGCGTTCGTGCATAAAGCGGGCTAGAGGAGGCCTAACCGTGCTCCGGCGCAGGGCAACAGAGGTTCCCCAACCGAGCGCCGCCACCCGTTGGCTACCTATGGCCCGAGGGATTCGCGCGAGCCGGGGTCAGTCACCGGCCAGAGGTAATCGCAAGTCAGTGGGCACTGCTACACCATCCCGATAGTCGGGCACACTTTGGGCACGCTCGGGGCCCGGAAAGCATCAAGGGCTTACGGCGCACGGCCGTAAGCCCTTGATTTACCGAACGTCGGGTGGTTGCGGGGGCTGGATTTGAACCAGCGACCTTTGGGTTATGAGCCCAACGAGCTACCGGACTGCTCCACCCCGCGGTGCCATCGGGTACGTTACTCCATGGCCCGGGGGCTGTCAAGCCGCGCGCGGCGATCGCGCGGCTCGAGCCGCGCCCAGAGCCGCTCGAGCCAGTCGTGCTCGGGCCGGTCGCGCACCACGCGGTCGGTCTTGGCGGCCTCGTAGCGGCCGGTGCGGGCCAGCTGCCAGAGGACGTGCCACGCGCCGCGCGTGGCGAGGAGCCAGTAGGTCTGGCAGCGGAACGTGGCGAGGAGCTGCTGGCCGCGCGTCGTCCACCCGAGCGCGAGCGGCCGGGGGAGGTACGGCTCCATCGCCCGGATCGCGCGCTGGGTCTCGATCCCGCCGACCCACACGGTGAGCCCGAGCGAGACCGTGGGGACGACCGCCGCCAGGAAGAAGAGCAACGGCTGCTCGTTCCGGTAGAGGTACGCGAAGTGCCAGCCCAGGTAGCCCATCGCCGGGTAGACGGCGGCCGCGATCGGCCACTCCACCACCTTGTTCCCGACGTGCCGGAGGAGCTGGGCGAGGTTGAACGCGCTCGGCTGCCGCCGCCACACGGCCCACAGCTCGGCGACGTCGTCGAGCACGCCCTTGTACCAGCGGGCGTTCTGCCGGACGATCTTCGGCTTGGTCTCCGGCAGGTCCGTCAGCTCGATCATCGGCAGGGCGCGGATCAGGATGCCACGCGCGCCGAGCAGGTAGCCGAGCGTCGAGTCCTCCGTGGCCCCGCGCGTGGGGAACCCGCCGAGCGCCTGCAGCACGTCGAGCCGGACGAACTGGTTGTGGCCGAGACAGATCTGCGACCGGCGGAGGCCGAACGCCAGGAGCGACCGGAGCGGGCCGGCCAGCGCCCGGGGCGCCCGGCGCACGAGCGCCTCGATCACGCGGATCCGCGGGAGCTCGTTCAGGAGCCGGGCGATCGAGACCCGGAGGAAGATCGAGGACTGCTGGATCGCGCAGATGCGCCCCCGGGTGTCGAGGCTCTCCCAGTTCGCGAGCGAGAGGGTCACCCCCTGGTAGGCGAGGGCGCCGCGCCCGGCGAGCTCCTCCCCCGCGATCCACCGGAAGGTGTCGCGATCGGGGACGGAATCCGCGTCCGAGACGGCCACGAAGACGCGGCTCGGCTCGAGCGGGACCTCCTCGAGGCTCGCCGCGAGGGCCTCGGGGCGGAGCGCCCAGTTGAGCTGCTCGGCCTTCCGCCCGGGACCCGGCATGACGAGGTGCGTGAGGCGCTTGGCCTCGTAGGGCGGGAGCTCCGCGATGAAGCGCCGGCAGAGCTCCCCCGTGCTGACGCCCATGGCCGGGTGCGGCGCCTCGTCCTCGGCCGCCTTGGTGATCACGACGTAGCGGACCTTGGCCTGCGGGTAGCGGGCGGCGAGGAGCCCGCGAAGGGTCGCGGCGATGGCCGGCTCCTGGTAGGCGGCCAGGAGCTGGAGAACGATGGGCGCGCGGTCCTCGCGCTCCAGCGCCTCGGGGGCCGGCAGCTCGGGACGCCGGGCGTACGCGGCCCGGACGAAGCGCACCGTGGTCACCATGCCCCGCCAGTCGATCCCGAGCTTCCACGCCGCCCGGAGGTTGAAGCAGAGGGTCAGCAGGAAGAGCCACGGCGCGAGCGGCTGGATCCACTCCATGTCCATCTCGACAGCGCCTCCCGCGGCGCGCGGACTACGGGGTGCGGATGGGGCCGGGCGCGGGCCCCGCCGGCGGCGAGGCGGGCCGCGAGGACCGGGGGAAGCGCAGGACGCGCTCGCCGGGCCGGACCAGCCCCAGCTCTTCCCGCGCGATCCGCTCGACGACCGCGGGATCGTTCCGCAGATCCGCGATCGCGCGCGAGAGCCGCTCGTTCTCGGCCTCCAGCGTCTGGACGTCCCGGTGGAGCGTCTCGACCTCCGTACGAAGGCGCCAGAGGCGGAGGACGCCGTTGTCGCCGAACACCGCCGCGCCGAGGAGCAGGGCGAGGACCCCCGCCACGACCCAGGCCGGATGGAATCGCCGGCTCATGACTTGCGCCGCTGGAAGACCGCAGGCCCGGGCCAGCGCGCCGCCTCGCCCAGCCACTCCTCGATCCGGAGGAGCTGGTTGTACTTGGCCACGCGGTCGCTGCGGGACAGCGAGCCCGTCTTGATCTGGCCCGCGTTCACGCCGACCGCGAGGTCGGCCACGAAGGTGTCCTCGGTCTCCCCCGAGCGGTGCGAGATGACGACGCCCCAGCCGGCCGCGCGGGCCAGCTCCACGGCCTCCAGCGTCTCGGTCAGCGTGCCGATCTGGTTCACCTTGACCAGCACGGCATTCGCCGCGCCGAGCCGGATGCCGTCCGCCAGGCGCGCCGGGTTCGTGACGAAGAGGTCGTCGCCGACGAGCTGGAGCCGGCCGCCGAGCCGCCGGGTCAGCCCGACCCAGCCGTCCCAGTCGTCCTCGCGCAGGCCGTCCTCGACCGAGACGAGCGGGAACTTCTCGGCCAGGCGCTCGTAGACGTCGATCACCTCGTCCGTCTTCCACTCCGCGCCTTCGCCGGGCGCGCGGTAGCGACCGTCGCGCCAGAGCTCCGTCGCCGCCACGTCGAGGGCGAGCCAGATCTCTTCCCCCGGCCGGTAGCCGGCCGCCTCGATGGCCCGCAGCAGGAGCGTGAGCGCCGCCTCGGTCCCGGCGAGATCGGGGGCGAAGCCGCCCTCGTCGCCCACCGCGGTGGCGAGCCCCTGCTCGCGGAGCAGGCGCTTGAGCGTGTGGAAGACCTCCACGCCCGCGCGGAGGGCCTCGGAGAAGGACGGGAGTCCCGCCGGCACGAGCATGAACTCCTGGACGTCGAGCCGGTTGTCGGCGTGCACGCCCCCGTTGATCACGTTCATGAGCGGCACCGGCAAGGTGCGCGCGGCCGGGCCGCCGAGGTAGCGGAAGAGCGGGAGCCCGACCTCCTCGGCAGCCGCCCGGGCGCAGGCCAGGGACACGCCGAGGATCGCGTTGGCGCCGAGCGTCTCCTTCTGGGCCGTGCCGTCGAGCAGGCAGAGCGACCGATCCACGAGGGCCTGGTCCAGCGCGTCCGTTCCCTGGAGCTCCGGCGCGATGACCTGCTCGACGTTCTTCACCGCCTGCCGGACGCCCTTGCCGCCGAAGCGCCGCTTGTCGCCGTCGCGGAGCTCGAGCGCCTCGCCGCTGCCCGTGGAGGCGCCGGACGGGACGGCGGCCCGCCCTTCGGCGCCGCTCTCCAGGTAGAGCTCGACCTCGAGCGTCGGGTTGCCGCGGGAGTCGAGGATCTCGCGGGCGTGAATCTCGGTGATCGCGGACACGCCGGACGCCTCCGTTCAGGCCCTGCGGTGGAGGACCAGGTCTGCCAGCGCGACGAGCGGCTCCGTCGCCTGGAGCGTCGCGACCGCCGCCTGCGCCTCGCGGATGAGGAGCGCCGCCCTGGCCTTCGAGGCGTCGAGCCCGTGATGGTCGGGGTATGTCACCTTTTTCTTCCGCCGGTCGCTCCCGGCCGACTTGCCGAGGGTCTCGAGCGAGCCCTCCACGTCCAGGATATCGTCCACGATCTGGAAGGCCAAGCCCAGGCGCTCGCCGTAGGCCGTGAGCGCCGCCAGCGGCGGCTCGGCCGCCCCCGCCAGGAGCGCGCCCGTCCGCACCGCGGCCCGGATCAGCGCGCCGGTCTTGTGGGTGTGGATGTACTCGAGCGTCGGCGCGGACACCGCGCCGCCCTCCGACTGGATGTCCACCACCTGCCCGCCGATCATGCCGGCGGTGCCCGCGGCGCGAGTGATCTCGTCCAGCACGCGGGGGAGGACCTCGAGCGGCGCCTTGCCGGACGCGAAGTTCACCGCCACCAGGCCGAAGGCGTGCGTGAGGAGCGCGTCCCCGGCCAGGATGGCGATCGCCTCGCCGAAGACCTTGTGGCTCGTCGGCCGGCCGCGGCGGAAGTCGTCGTCGTCCATGGCGGGCAGGTCGTCGTGAATGAGGGAATAGGTGTGGATCAGCTCGAAGGCGCAGGCGGTCGGCAGCACGTCGGCCATCTGGCCGGAGGCGGCCTCGGCGCCGGCGATGACGAGGATCGGACGCAGGCGCTTGCCCCCGGCAAGGACGCTGTAGCGCATCGCCTGGTGGATCGCGGGCGGGAAGGCCTCGACGGCCGGAAGGGCGCGGTCGAGCGCCTCGTCGACGGCGCGCCGCCGCGCCGCCAGGTAGGCCTCGAGGTCGAAGCTCACGGCTGGTCCTCTTCGAGCTTGAACGGCTGCGCCCGGAGCCCTCCCTCGTCCTGCACCAGGAGCTCGATCCGCCGCTCGGTGTCCTCCAGCCGCCGGGCGCAGGCGCGGAGCAGCGCCGTCCCCTCCTCGAAGGCGCGGAGCGACTCGTCGAGCGAGAGGTTCCCGGCCTCGAGCGCGTGGACGATCTGCTCGAGCCGGGCCATGGCCTCCTCGAACTTCGGCCCCGATTCGCCGGCCGGCGCCTCAGGCGGCGCCATCACGACCCTCCCCCGCGGCCTCCGGCCCGCGGGGCGGACCCGGGGGCGCGCCGACGTCCTCGACGCGGCAGCCCAGGCTCCCCTCGCGCAGGCGCACGCGGACGGCCGCGCCGACCCCCACCTGGGCCGCGCGCGTCACGACCTCCCCGGAGGGCAAGGCGCAGATGCTGTAGCCGCGGGCCAGGCAGGCGAGCGGGCTGAGGCTCTCGAGCTGGCCGGCGCGCGCCTCCATGGCCCGGCGCCGCCGCGTCACGCCGCCCTGCATGCTCTGCTCGAGTCGGCGCCGGAGCTGCGCGAGGAGCCGCCCGTCCTGGCGGACCGCGGCGGTGAGCCGCTCCGGCCGGAGCGTCCGGCGCGCGCGCTCGACCCGCCCGCGCGCGTCGGCCTGATGCCGGCGGATGCCGCGCTCGAGCCGGACGCCGAGGTCGTCGAGCCGTCGGGCGAAGTCCCGGAGCGGCCGCGCGGGGTCCGTGAGGACGCGCCGGCGCCGGAGGTCCGCGAGCCGCTCGGTGAAGCGCTGGAGCGGCCGGCGCGCCGCGCGGTGGAGGCGCTCCCGGAGGCTCGCCACGTGGGCCACGAGCTGGGCCTTCTCGCGCACGACGAGCTCGGCGGCGGCGGAGGGGGTCGGGGCGCGCAGGTCCGCGACGAAGTCGGCGATCGTCACGTCGGACTCGTGTCCCACGGCCGAGATGACCGGGATCTTCGAGGCGGCGATGGCCCGCGCCACCGCCTCCTCGTTGAAGGCCCACAGGTCCTCGAGCGCGCCCCCGCCGCGCGCGACCACGAGCACGTCGAAGCCGCCCAGGCGGTTCAGCTCGTGGAGGGCGCGGGCGATCTCGGGCGCCGCCGTCTCCCCCTGCACCCGGACCGGATAGATCACGACGTGGACGCCCGCGAACCGCCGGGTGACGACGCGCAGGAAGTCGCGCACGGCGGCCCCGGTGGGCGAGGTGACGAGACCGACCCGGCGCGGGAACGGCGGGAGCGGTCGCTTCCGCGCGGCGTCGAAGAGCCCTTCGGCCTGAAGCCGCGCCTTGAGCTGCTCGAAGGCGAGCTGGAGCGCGCCGAGGCCCCGCGGCTCGAGGATCTCGCAGACGAGCTGGTACTCGCCGCGGGCGGCGTAGACGTCGAGGTTGGCGAAGGCCAGGACGTGGAGCCCGTCGGCCGGCTCGAAGCGCAGGCGGCGCACGCGGCTCCGGAAGAGCACCGCCCGGATCTGCGCGACGTCGTCCTTGAGCGTGAAGTACACGTGGCCCGAGGACTGGACGCGCAGGTTCGAGATCTCGCCCTCGACCCACAGCCCGCCGAACCGGCCCTCCAGGTCGGTCTTGATGGCGAAGGTGAGCTCGGAGACGGTCAGGACCCGGCGGCCGGGATCGGGCGCGGGGCGCGCCATGACGGAGAGGCCGCCTCAGTCGAGCCCGGCCTGGCGCCGGGCCGCGGCGAGCGTGTTCCGCACGAGGATCGCGACCGTCATGGGGCCCACGCCGCCCGGCACGGGCGTGATCGCGCGCACGCGCGGGGCGACCGAGGCGAAGTCCACGTCACCCGCGAGGCGGCCGTCGGGCAAGCGGTTCATGCCGACGTCCACGACCACCGCCTCGGGCCGGACCATCTCCCCGGTGACCACGCCCGCGCGGCCCGCCGCGATCGCCAGCAGCTCCGCGCGCCGGGTGTGCGCGGCGAGGTCGCGGGTCCGCGTGTGGCAGGTCGTCACGGTCGCGTGGCGCTGGAGGAGGAGCTGTGCCAGCGGTTTGCCCACGATGCGCGAGCGCCCCACGACGACCGCCTCCGCGCCCTTCAGCTCGATGCCGTAGTGGTCGAGGATCTCCAGGATCCCGGCCGGCGTGCAGGGGACCACCCGCGGATGGCCGGCCAGCAGCCGACCGAGGTTCTCGGGGTGGAAGCCGTCCACGTCCTTCTGCGGATCCACCGCGTCGAGCACCCGCTCCTCGTCGATCGGGGCCGGCAGCGGCAGCTGGACGAGGATCCCGTGGACCGCGCGGTCGGCGTTCAGCTCGCGGACGAGGGCGAGCAGCCGGGGCTCGTCGAGCCCGCCCGGGAAGAGGTGGTCGCGGGCCGCGATCCCCGCCGCCTCGCAGGCGGCGCGCTTGCGGCCGACGTAGATCCGGGAGGCGGGATCCTCGCCGACCAGGACCACGGCGAGCGTCGGCCGAACCCCCCGCGCGGTGAGCTCGGCGACCCCGGCCGCCACCGCGCCCTGGACCTTCTGGGCGACGGGCCTGCCGTCGAGGATCAGCGCCATGACGGGCACCTGCGTCCCCGCACGACCACGGGGGCAGCTACCCCGGGAAGTCGCGCTGGACGCGCTCGATGGCCGTGGCGTGACCCGACTCGGGGTCGATCCGGATCACCGCGCCCTGGACTCGCGCGCGTCCCTTCGCCGGCTCGAAGCGGTTCGGCATCCCGGTGAGGAAGCGCTGGATGGCCAGCTCCTTCTCCACCCCGATCACCGAATCGATCGGGCCGGTGAGGCCGAGGTCGGTGAGGAACGCGGTGCCGCCGGCCAGGATCCGCTCGTCGGCCGTCTGGACGTGCGAGTGCGTGCCGACCACCGCCGACGCGCGGCCGGCGAGGTACCAGCCCATGGCCTGCTTCTCCGAGGTCGCCTCCGCGTGCATGTCCACCACGATGATGGCCGTCTCGCGCCGGAGCCGCGCCACCTCCTCGTCGGCCATGACGAACGGACAGTCGATCGTCGGCATGAAGACGCGACCCTGGAGGTTCAGCACCGCGACGCGCTCGGCCCCCGCCTTCACGACGACCGACCCCACGCCCGGCGTCCCGCGCGGATAGTTCGCGGGGCGGAGGAGGAGGTTCTCCTTGACGATGTACTCGATGATCTCTTTCCGGTCCCAGATGTGGTTCCCGGACGTCATGACGTCCACGCCGCCGTCGAGGAAGCCGCGCGCCAGCGCCGGCGTGACGCCGAAGCCGGCGGCCGCGTTCTCGACGTTCGCGACGACCAGGTCCACCTCGAGCTCGGCGCGCAGCCGGGGGAGCGCCTCCGCCAGCGCCTTCCGGCCCGGCTCCCCGAACACGTCCCCGATACACAGCACCGTCAGCGCCTTCACGACTTGCTCCCTATTCTCTTTCCTAGGCTATGCCAATTTCCCGGGGGGAGGCAGCGCCGATCCGTTCGCCGAAGGGCGAACGGCCCGGCTTCGCCGGGAGGCGCGTCGGAAGGGGGGCGGAGCCCCCCTCCGAGGGCCTCAGCGGGCGAACTCGACCGCCCGGTGCTCCCGGATCACCGTCACCTTGATGTGGCCCGGGTACTGCATCTCGCTCTCGATCCGCTTCGACACGTCCTTCGCGAGCTGATAGGTGTCGAGGTCCGAGACCTGGTCCGACTTCACGATGATCCTGAGCTCCCGGCCGGCCTGGATGGCGTACGCCGCCTCCACGCCCTTGAACGAGCGGGCAATCTCCTCCATCGCCTTCACGCGGCGGACGTAGCTCTCCAGCACGTCGCGCCGGGCGCCCGGCCGTGCGGCCGAGATGCCGTCGGCCGCCTCGACCAGGACCGCCTCGATCGTCTCCGCCTCGGCGTTCTCGTGGCCGGCCAGGATCGTGTTCAGGACCGCCCGCGGCTCGTTGTAGCGCGTGAGGATGTCCACCGACAGCTCGACGTGGGTCCCCTCCTGCTCGTGGGTGAGGGCCTTGCCGATGTCGTGGAGCAGCCCGCAGCGCTTCGCCAGCTTCACGTCGGCCCCGATCTCGGCCGCCATCATCCCGGCCAGCCACGCCACCTCCTTGGAGTGCTGGAGGCAGTTCTGGCCGTACGAGGTGCGGAACTTGAGCCGCCCGACCAGCTTCACGAGCTCGGGGTGGAAGCCGTGGACCCCGACCTCGAAGCAGGCCCGCTCGCCTTCCTCCTTGAGGTGCTGATCCATCTCCTTCTTGACCTTGTCCACCACCTCTTCGATCCGCGCCGGATGGATCCGGCCGTCGGCGATCAGGCGCTGGAGCGCCAGACGCGCGACCTCGCGCCGGAAGGGGTCGTAGGCCGAGATGATGACCGCCTCCGGCGTGTCGTCCACGATGAGGTCGACCCCGGTCGCCAGCTCGAGGGCGCGGATGTTGCGCCCCTCGCGCCCGATGATCCGCCCCTTCATGTCGTCCGACGGGAGATCGACGATCGACACGGCGGTTTCGACGGTGTAGTCGGGCGCCAGCCGCTGGATGGTCGTGGCGAGCACTTCCCGGGCCTTGCGCTCGACGTTCTGGCGCGCCTCCTCTTCGAGCCGCATGCCGATGAGCGTCGCCTCGCGCCGCGCCTCGTCCTCCATCTGGGCGAGCAGCCGCTGCTTGGCCTCCTCGGCGGTCAGGCCGGCGACGCGCTCGAGCTGGTGGCGTTGCTCCTCGATGAGGGCCAGGTAGCGCTCCTCGAGCTCCCTGATCGCGCGCTCGCGCACCCCGAGCCCTTCTTCCTTGGCGTGGTAGTCGCGGTCGCGACGGTCGAGCTGGTCGAGTCGGCGCGCGACCTGCTCCTCCTTCTGGAGGAGCCGGCGCTCCACGCCCTGGACCTCGCGCTGGCGCTCCTTGGCCTCCTTCTCGAACTCCAGCCGGGCCCGGTAGACGACCTCCTTGGCCTCCATGGCCGCGTCCTTGAGCTGCGTCTCGGCGCCCCGCCGCGCGTCCTCCACGATCCGGCGGGCTTGCTCCGTGGCTTGGCCGATCTTCCGCGTGGTGAGGGACCTCTGGACGAGCATCCCCGCGACACAGGCGAGGGGCGTTCCGACGATGAGGATGATCAGGACGATGAGAGTGATCGGCTCCAGGTTGGCCACCCCCCATCAGAGCCGGGCTCGACCGCGGCCGACCGGCTCTGGCAAATGTATTGGGATGACAGCACGGTAAATTCTCGTAATATTAAGACATTTTGGAGCGGGATGTCAAGGCGCGCGGCGGCCGGCGGAACCGCGCCGCGGGCGGAGCGCGCCCCGAGGCCGGGCCGAGACGCGAGCAGATCAAGGACACAGGCCCGAGGCGCGCCGAGGCGGAGGCCGCATACGTTGAGGGGCGCCGAGGGCCGAGGACCCCGAGGTGCGACGCGGATCGGCCCGGTCAAAAAAGCAAAACGGACGGGGTAGGTACCCCGCCCGTCCTCGCGTTCCCCGCCTCTGCCGTGTGTTCGGGAAGTTCGAACCTGGTCGAAACCAGGTGGGTGCCCTGCCGAGGGCTTCAGGCTTCCCCTTCGGAGAGGGGCTTGCACACGGCCCTCGGACCGGGGCTCCCGTGCGCGTTAGATTGGGCTCGCAACTTCACCTCGCATCACGAGCAGCGCAGGGAAAACACACCGCCCATTAGGCACCCCCGGCACCCCGGGGTCAAGCCAAATGTCCTCGGGGGGGGTCGGAACCCCCCCCCGGATCTCCCCCTCCGTTGCGGCGGCACCAGCCGCCGCTCGGAAAGGACCGGCATCCCGGCGCTAGCGGAGGACGGCGGCCAGCCGGTCGAGGAGGCTGTCCACGCGCGCCGCGAGCCCCGCCTCGCGCTCACGCGCCCGGAACAGCTCGTCCACCACGTGGAGGCCCGCCAGGACCGAGAGCCGCGTCGGCTCCTGGACGTGGGCCTGCTCGCGCACCCGGCGGATCATCCCGTCCAGGTATTCGGCGAGATCCTGGATGTACTCCGGCGAGCCCCGCCCGCGCACCGCGATCCGCTCTCCCAGGATCTCGATCTCCGCCCGCCCTTCGGTCATGCGCCGCCCTCCGCTTATCCGCCCTCGATCCGGGCCAGCTCCTTCAGCATCCCCTCGACGTGGCCGAGCAGGGCCTGGCGCTCGTCCAGGAGCCGCCGGCGTTCCGCCTCCAGCGGTCCGAGCGCCTGCTCGCGCTGACGCAGCGCCGCCGCTTCCCGGGTGAGCGCCTCGAGGCGCTCGCCGAGCGCCGTGCGCTCCCCGGCGAGCCGGGCATTCTCGGCCCGCAACGTCTCGATCAGCTCGATCGCCCGCTGAACTTGCTGCTCCAGCAAGAGGAGCCGCGTCTCGACGTCCGGCGTCATCGTCGCGCCTCCCGCACCCTCAGGCCCCGTCCCTGCTCTCGATGCCCCGCACCTCCGCCCCGAGGCTCCGCCGCAGGCGCTCGACGACCTCGGCGTGCATGGCGTTGACCTCGGCGTCGGTGAGGGTGCGGTCCTCCGCCTGGTAGAGCAGCGAGTAGGCGAGGCTCTTCCGGGCGGCCCCGACCTGCTCCCCCGTGTAGACGTCGAAGAGCACGACCCGCTTGAGCCAGGGAGTGGGGATCGCCCGGATGGCCTGCGTCACCTCGGCCGACGGCACCGCGGCCCCGACGACGACCGCGAGGTCGCGGGAGACCGCCGGGAAGCGGGGCAGCGGCCGGTGGACGACCGCGCGGGGCGGCAGCGCCTCGAGACGGTCGAGCGAGAGCTCGGCGACGAAGACGCGGGCCGGGAGATCGAACGCCTTCTGCACCGCGGGGTGGAGCTCGCCCACGACGCCGACCGGCGAGCCCTGGACGAGGACCACGGCAGCGCGCCCGTCCTCGAGGTAGGGGGCGATGCGGCCGGACTCGGGCACCTCCACACCGACCTCGCCGCGGCCGAGGGCCTCGACGACGTTCTCCACGGCGCCCTTGGCGTCGAAGAGGTCCACGCGAGCCCTGTCCGCGAACCAGGCGCGCGGCGCCCGCAGGCCGGTCAGCGCGACCCCCACGCGCGTCTCCTCGTGCGCGAGCTTCCCCGGCCCCTGCGACTCGAACACGCGGCCGACCTCGAAGAGGCGGATGTCGGGGGCCTGGCGGCGGACGTTCGTGGCGAGCGCCTCGAGGAGGCCGAACAGGAGGGTCGGCCGAAGGACCGACCGGTCCGCTGCGAGGGGGTTCTGGAGGGCCACCACGCGCGGGTCGTCCGGCTCCCAGCCCAGGTGGCCCAGGTACGCGGGGTTGACGAGGGCGAGCGTCACGGCCTCCTGGCAGCCCGCCCCCGAGAGCGTCCGGCGCACGGCGTCCTGCGCGACGAGCTGGCGGGGTCGCCGCGTGAGGAGCAGGGGTCCCGAGGGGACGGTCGAGGGAATCTCGCCATAGCCCCAGACTCGCGCGACCTCCTCGACGAGGTCGTCCTCGAGGCTGACGTCCCGGCGGAACGAGGGGACGACGACCTCGAAGCCGCCGTCGCGCTCCTCGACGGGGAAGCCGAGACCGGTCAGGATCCCGGCTACCACCGGCTTGGGGGGGCAGGCGCCGATCACGCGGTGGATGCGCGCGAGCCTCAGCCCCAGCCGGACCGGGCGGCGGCGCTCCGCGTACACGTCGAGCACCCCGCGGGCCACCCGGCCGCCGGCCAGCTCCGCGACGAGCCGGGCGGCGCGGTCGAGGGCGTCGCGCAGCCCCTCGATGTCGGCGCCGCGCTCGAAGCGGTACGAGGCATCGGTGGCGAGCCCGAGGGTCTTGGCCGTGCGGCGGATCGAGGCCGGCTTGAAGTAGGCGCTCTCCAGCAGCACGCGGCGCGTCGACGGGCCGACCTCCGTGTTGGCGCCGCCCATCACGCCGGCGATGCCGACGGCGCGCTCGGCATCCGCGATGACCAGCACGCTCGCGTCGAGCCTCCGCGTCTGGCCGTCCAGCGTCACGAGGGCTTCCCCCGGGCGGGCCCGGCGGACGACGATCCCGTGCCCGTGCAAGCGGTCGTGGTCGAAGGCGTGCAGCGGGTGGCCGAGCTCCCACAGGACGTAGTTCGTCACGTCGACGACGTTGTTGATGGGGCGGAGCCCGACCGCCCGCAGCCGCTGCGCCAGCCAGGCCGGGGAGGGGCCGACGGTCAGGTCCGTGATCACCCGCGCCGCGTAGCGCGGGCAGAGCGCCGGGTCCTCCACGGTGACCGTGGCGAGGCTCGCCGCATCATGCCCGTGCTCCGTCACCTCGGTGAGCCGCGGGACGGGCTCGCGCACCCGACCGCCGGTGAGGGCCGCGACTTCCCGCGCCACGCCGACGACGGAGAGGCAGTCCGGCCGGTTCGGCGTCACCTCGACCTCGAGGACCGGGTCGTCGAGGCCGAGATGCGCGACCAGGTCCACCCCGAGCGGCACGTCGCCCGGGAGGAGGAGGATCGTCGCCGCGTCGGCGCCCAGGCCGAGCTCGGCCTCGGAGCAGAGCATCCCCTGCGAGGCCACGCCCTTGATGACGGCCGCCTCGATCCGCCGCCCGCCGGGAAGGAGCGCGCCCGGCGGCGCCAGGACCGCACGCGCGCCGGGGTGGACGTTCGGCGCCCCGCAGACGACGCGGAGGCGCTCCGCGCCGGTGGAGACCCGGCAGACGGTGAGCGCGCCGCCCGCGGGGTGCGGCTCCACGGTCTCGATCTCGGCGACGCGGACGCCCGAGAGCCCGGTGACGACCGGGGCCACGCCCGCGACCTCGATCCCGGCCATGGTGAGCCGCTCGGCGACCTCCCGGGCGGAGGCCGCCGTCTCGACGAACTCCCGCAACCACCGATACGGGATCTTCATGGCGACACGGGAAGTCGACGCGCCCGGGGGGCGGCAGGCCCGACCCGTTCGGCCGCGCAGAACGGCCGAACGGCCCGGCTTTGCCGGCTGGGCCGTCGGAGGGGGGCGCAGCCCCCCTCCGAAGAGTTAGAACTGGGAGAGGAAACGCACATCGTTCTCGAAGAACAGCCGGATGTCGTCGATGCCGTACTTGAGCATCGCCACCCGCTCCACGCCCATCCCGAACGCCCAGCCGGTCACCGCTTCCGGATCGTAGCCGACGTTGCGGAAGACCTGGGGGTGGACCATGCCGCAGCCGAGGATCTCGAGCCAGCCCGAGCCCTTGCAGACGCGACAGCCGGCCCCCTTGCAGAGGAAGCAGAGGACGTCCACCTCCGCCGAGGGCTCGGTGAACGGGAAGAAGGACGGCCGGAAGCGGATCCGGGCGTCCGCCCCGAAGAGCTCGCGCGCGAAGAGCTCCAGGGTGCCCTTGAGGTCGCCCATCGAGATGTCCCGGTCGACGGCCAGACCTTCCACCTGGTGGAACATCGGGGAGTGCGTGATGTCGGCGTCCCGGCGGTACACCCGACCGGGCACGATGATCCGCACGGGCGGCTTCTGGCCCAGCATGGTGCGGATCTGGACGGGCGAGGTGTGGGTGCGCAGGAGGATCTCGTCCGAGACGTAGAAGGTGTCCTGCATGTCCCGGGCGGGGTGGTCCTTCGGGATGTTGAGGGCTTCGAAGTTGTAGTAGTCGGTCTCGACCTCGGGACCTTCGACGACCGAGAAGCCGAGGCCCACGAAGACGTCCACGATCTCGTCGAGCACCCGCGAGAGTGGGTGGAGCGACCCCGGCACGGTGCGGCGGCCGGGGAGCGTCACGTCGATCCGCTCCGCCGCCAGGCGCCGCTGGCGCTCCGCGCCCGCGACGGTCTCCCGGCGCCGGGTGAGCTCCGCCTCGATCTCGAGCTTCGCCTCGTTGGCCTCGCGCCCCACGACGGGCCGCTCGGCGGCGGGGAGCGTCGGCATGGCGCGCAGGAGCTGGGTGAGGAGGCCCTTCTTGCCGAGGTACTTCACGCGCACCTGCTCGAGCTCCTGGCTGGTGCCCGCGCGCTCGAGGTCCTCTCGCGCGCCCTTCACGATGGCCCGAACGCGCTTGTCCGGCATGGCCCGGCCAATTCTACCGGAAAGGCGACACGGCGAGAAGTGTCAGCGCAGGATGCCGCTGGCCTTGATCCCGGCGAGGATCATGTCGGCGGCGAGCCCGGCCAGCAGGATGCCGAGGATGCGGCTGATCACGTTCATGGCGCTCGGTCCGATCCGCCGCTGGACGGCCGCGGCGGCGAGCAGACAGCCGAGGGTGGCGAGCAGCACCAGGAGCAGCACCGCGAACATCACCAGGTTGGTCCCGAGCTCGTTCCTGGCTTCGCTCGCCACGACGATGACCGCCGTGATGGTGGCGGGCCCGGCGATCAGCGGCGTCGCCAGCGGGAAGACGGCCACGTCGCCGGCCAGGTCGCCGACGCCGGCGGCCGCGGCCCCGCCCGGGGCCTCCTCCTCGGTCACGAGCTGGATCGAGACCAGCAGCAGGAGGATCCCGCCGCCCACCCGGACGCCCGCGAGGCTGATCCCGAGGAGCCGCAGGACGTCGTCGCCGAAGAGCCCGAAGAAGAGGAGGATCGCGCCGGCCAGGCCGATGCCGCGGACGGCGGTCCGGCGCTGCTGGGCGCGGTCCATGTGGCGGGTCAGCGTCGAGAAGACCGGGGCGACCTTCAGCGGGGCGACCGTGACGAGGAAGACGGCCAGGTCGGCGAGGGCGAGCTGGAGCATGGCGCCCCAGTCCATAGCACCGCGCGGTCCGGGCGGTCAAGGCGCGGCGCGGACGGACGCCGGCCCTCCCGCGGACTAGCGAAGCGGCGCCGCGGCGCGCCAGAACGCCTCGGGGACCTGGACACCCGCGGCGGCCGCTTGCGCGGCATACGTCCGCGCGGCGTCCCGGTCGCCCGCCGCGAGGGCGGCCAGCGCCATGCCGTAGATGGCGTCGGCGTTGTCGGGCTCCGCCCGCACCGCGTCGCGGTAGGCGTGGAGGGCGACGCCGGGCCGTCCCCGCTGGAGGGCCAGCCAGCCGAGCGCCTGGTGGGCGAGCGAGAAGCGCGGGCTGAGGCGGGTCGCCTCGCGGAGCTGCGCCTCCGCCGCGTCGGCCTCGCCGAGCCGCAGGAGGACGATCCCGAAGTTGTACGCCTCGGCCGCGGTGACGCGCGGGTAGAGGCGGCGGGCCTCCTCGGCGTGCGCCCGCGCCTTCGCCAGATCGCCGCGCACCATCTCCTCGACCATGAGCAGGCCGTGCACGTTCGCGCTCCGCGGGGAGACCCGGGCCGCCGCGGTGTAGAGCGCGTACCAGCTCTGCCAGTCGAGGTTGCGGACGACGCTCCGCATCCCCAATCCCGCCACCACGAGGATGACGAGCCCGATGCCGACCGCCGCGCGCCACGCCGGTCCTGGCCGGGGGCTCGGCTCGGGGGCGGCTGCCCCGCGCCCGCCGCCGACGCTCCCGGGCGGAGTCCCGCTGCCGCGCCACGGCGCCATCGCCGCCTCCGGCCAGAGCCGCGCGATCCCCCAGCCCGCGATCCAGCAGAGGCCGGCGCTCGGCAGGTAGGTCAGCCGCTCCGCCATGATGGTCCCGATGGCGAAGGGGAAGTTGGAGACCACGACGAACGTCACGGGGGCGAAGGCCACGGCCAGGGCGAAGCCCGGGGCGCGGCGCGCGGCGAGGACGACCGCGGCGAGGCTCGCCACGATCAGCGCGAGCCCCGCCGCCTCGAGCGGTCCCAGGCGGGCGCTCGGGAGGATCTGGGCGTACGAGTAGTCGACCGAGAGGCGAGCCGGCCAGACGAAGAGCCCGGCGTACCGCGCCACGACCGCGGCCGCCGTGAGCCACCGCTGCCACGCCGGCACCGCGACGGCGGGGTTGAAGAGGTCGGCGTTCGAGACCGAGACCGGCGTCGTCGCCCGGGCCCGCAGGACGAGCACGACCGCGAGCGCGAGGGCCATGCCGAGCATCAGCCGCGCCACCCACCGGCCGGCACGGCGCGGCCGGTCCACCCAGTAGAGCAGGAGGACCCAGACCGGCAGGGGCGCCACGTGCTCCTTCGAGAGCAGGGCCGCCAGATACGCCGCCGTCGCGCCGAGGGTGTAGCGCCCGGGGTGCGGCTCGCCGACGGCGGTGGCGCGGAGCGCGAGGACGCCCGCCCCGAGCGCCCCCACCGCGGCGAGCAGCTCCGGGCGGCCGGCGATCCAGGCCACCGCCTCGGTGTGGAGCGGATGCACCGCGAAGAGGAGGGCGCCGATCCAGGCGCCCGGCGCGCCGACCAGCCGGCGCCCCAGGACGAAGACGAGGAGGCTCGCCGATGCGTGGAGGATCAGGTTCCCGAGCAGGAGCGGGAGCGGGTGGACCCCGGCGACGCGGGTCGTGAGCAGGAACGACAGGATCGTGAGCGGCCGGTAGAGCGAGGTGTCGGCGCTCTTCGATCCCCAGTAGTAGTGGCGCCCGAACCAGGACAGCCACTCGTGCGACCCGCGGAGGGCCTGATTCTTGACGACGAGCATCTCGTCGTCCGAGATGAAGGCGCCGGGGAGCGCGTCGAGGTAAGTCGCGGTCGCCAGGGCGAGGATGGCGAGCGCCGGCAGCGTGGACCTGAGTCGCGCAGGGCCGTCCGGACGAGGCTCCGCCATTCGGAGCCCCAGGATATCAGACCCGCCGACGGGTTGGACCGCTCCGGTCGAACCGCCTGGCCCGTCGACCGCGCGCGTCGAGCGCGGGCTTGGCCCGCGCACCTTTCCGGGGGGGGGCGGCTCGGAAGGCGGCGCGGTCCGCCTTCGGAGAGATCAGCGGAGGATCTCGAACTCCACGCGGCCGGCCTCGCCCTGGGCGACCACGCGATCCCCCCCGGTCGCGATGAAGAGCTGGCCCTTCCGCACCCCGCGGCGGACCAGCGTGTCCTGGATGGTCCGGGCTCGCGCGTCGGCGAGCTCGCGGAGGTCCTCGTCGGTGAGCTTCATCCGCTCCAGCACGTAGGCTTCCATCTCCTGGGTCGAGGGCAGCGTGTCCGTCCCGCCCCCGCCGGCGTCGTGGTAGAGCTTGACGATCGGCCCTTGCGCGACGTCCAGCTCCTTCTTGAGCGCCTCGCGGAGCCGCTCCCGCTTGAGCGGCTCGAGCTCCTGGCGCGTGGCCACGCCGCGCAGCTCGAGCGACAGCTTCGGCTTGTCCGTGAGGAACTCGATGAGCTCGGCGAACCGCTTGGTCGCGTCCTCGTCGGGCTCGAGGGAGCCGGGCAGGAAGCCGATGGGGGTGATCCGGACCTCGCCGATCTTTCCGCCGAGCGTCAGGACCGAGCCGAAGAGCCGGAATGGCGCCGCGAGGACCTTGACGACCGTCTGGCGTACGGCCGTCCAGATCACGCTCCCGATCTCGAAGTGGCGGCCCTCCGCGTCGCCGCTCACCGGGATCTGAAGCCGGATCTCGCCGCGCCGGTCCTCCAGGAGCGAGACGGCGAGCTCGAGCGGGATGCCCACGCGCTCGCCGAACTCGTCGCCGAGCTCCTCCCCGAGCTGGATGTGGCGGATCGTGATGGCGCTGTCGGCGTTGAAGCGGCCCCCGTCGTACCGGTACTGGACCTCGGTCGTGATGCGGCCGCGCTCGAACCGGTACCTGACGTACCGCACCGCGTACGGGTTGAGCTGTGCGAGCTCGTAGTCACGGATCGCGCCGTCGAGATTGATCCGGAGCGGCTGGGCGAACGGCGTGACCCAGCCCTGGAGCTCGAGGCTCCCCGAGTCGCCGAGGACGCCGGAGACGCGGACGTCCATGCGGTCGGCGTTCCCGGCCGTCTGGCGCACGTCGGCCTGGAGGTCGGCGAGCGTCGTGGTGAACGGCGGGTTCACCGTGGCATCGGTGAACTCGACGCGTCCCCCGGCGAGCTCGATCCGGCCGAGGGCGACCGGCGGGGGCGCCGGCGCTCCGCTCGGCGGCACCGCAGGGTGCTCCCGCCCCGGCGTCGCGTCCGACCCGGCCCAGAGCCGCGCGATGTTCAGGTTCCCCTCGCGGTCACGCGCCACGGTCAGCGCCGCGCCGGTGAGGCGCACGCGTGCGACGCGGGCGTGGAACTCCGGGGTCAGCCTGAGCGGCGCGAGCTCGACGGTGAGCCGCTGCGCCCGCAGGAAGGGGTCGCGGGCGCCCGCCAGCGCGACGCGGAGGTCGCGGCCGCCGATGCTTCCCGTCAGCTCGAGCCGGGGCCGGCCGTCGGTCCCGGGGCTGGCCAGCGCGTCCAGCCGCGCGTCCAGCGTGCCGCCGCGGGCGCTCGTGCTCCGGAGGGCGGCGTCCGCGTACCCGCGGAAGGGCTGGATGGGGATCCCGCTGGCCGTGAGCCGGACCCGACCGGCGACCGGCGCGCCCTGGACGGTGCCGGCGAGGCGCACCTGACCCCGCTCGAGGCGCGCCTCGCCCTCGAGCCGTCCGGGCCGCGGCGCCCCTCCCAGGCCCACGTCCTGGAGCACGAGGCGGACGTCCTGCAGGACGGTGTGCACCGCCGGCGTGACCGTGGGGTCCGCGTAGTCGATCGTGCCGCCCTCCAGGACGAGCCGGCCGAGCGTGACCGAGACGGGCTGCCGGTCGGTGGCCGGCGCAGCCGCCTGCCGCGTCTCGCTCGCCCCGGTCTCGGCGGCTTGCGGCGCCGGAGGCGGGGCGGCCGTCTCTTCCGTCTTGATCAGCTTGGCGACGTTGAAGGTCCCGCCCGGGCCGCGCTCGAGCTTCACGGAAGGCTGCCGCAGCACGACGTCGCCGAGCTCCACCCGGTTCGCCAGGAAGTCGGCGCGGATGTTCTGGCCCATCACGCCGCCCACGGTCACGAGCGGCGTGTCGTCGTCGAGCGGCAGGAAGCGGATGGGACCGGTCTCCACGTGGGCCGCCAGGCGGTTCTCGGTGGCCCGATCGCCCTGGTAGGCGAGGCGATAGCGCACCTCGCCGTCCACCGAGCTCCCGCGGAAGTCCATGCGGGCGGCCAGCGGCAGGTAGCCCTTGAGGACCCCGGGGTCGAGCTTCTCCATCCGGGCCGTCAGCTCGACGCCGGCCGGCTGGCCGAAGGGGTTCGTGGCGCCGGTGACGACGAGCGCGCCCTGACCGATGCCGACGCGCAGCTCGAAGGAGGTCGGCGTGAGGCGGAATTGCGGCAGGGTGGACAGCTGTCCCGCCGTGAGCGAGATCCCCGTGAACGTCCGCTCGAACGCCGGCGTCTGGGTCCGGTCCACGAAGGCCAGCGTGCCGCCGCGAATCTGGATCTGCTCGACGGTCACGCTCGCGGCCCCGCCGCCCTCCCGCGGTCGCATCGCCTGGATGACGTTCACGCTCTCCGGACCGGTCCGCTCGATGAAGACCTTCGGCTCGTTGAAGGCGAGGTAGTGGAGGACCACGGCGCCGCGGAGGAGCCCGCGATAGGACAGCTCGAGGTCGAGGGCGGGCAGCGCCACGATGGACGGGCCGCCGGCCAACCCGTGGATCACGATGTTCGACGCGCGCGCGCGGCCGGTCAGGAGGTTGACGTTCACCTTCCCGATTTCGACCGGAACCGTCACCATGGCCTCGAGCTTGCTCACCGCGGCCCGGCGGACGAGGACCGGCAGCACCACCACGCTCAGCAGGACGAGGATCAGGACGGCGGCCGTCGTGACCGCGCCGCCGACGATCAGGAGCCGGCGGGAGGGGCGGAATCGAAGGCGTCCGAGGCGATCTCGCATGGCCGGTACCCCTTCCCGGAAGCAAACCGCCGGCCAGGCCACGTGACCAGGCGGCGCGCACGGGCGCGGATCGAACCCGCGGCCGGGTGCTCTCCGGCGAAACGGCTAAGGGTCGCGGCCGCCGGGGCGGGCAGCCGGGTAGTGATGAGGGGGCGACGCTCCGCCGCCAGCCGGACGTTCGGGCGGGGGCGAGGGGCGGCCGGGTGGCCGGGTCCGGGCCGGCCGGGGTCAGCGGGCGGTGTGGCTCCGGGCGGTCTCCACCAGGCGCGCGAAGGCCGCGGGATCGGTCACCGCGAGTTCGGCGAGGATCTTTCGATCGAGCGGGATGCCCGC
>JBIOTN010000195.1:0-24887 GCA_044866005.1 Candidatus Rokuibacteriota bacterium
TCGAGGCCTGGGCGGGGCTCAAGAGCTTCACGCGCAGGGGACGGTCGGGGCGCCCCCGGACGACCCCGGCAATCCCACCGTGAACTTTCACGGGGAGCGCCGCAGTAACGCCACGCATGCCTCGACCGATCCCGAGGCCCGGCTGGCGCGGAAAGGTCACGGTTATGAGGCCAAGCTGGCCTATCAGGGCCATGTGCTGATGGAGAACCGCCACGGGCTGGTGGTGGAGACCTGCCAGATGCCCAGACGACCCTGCGGAGCGTGCTCGGCCAGGTCGAGTTGGACGACCTTCTGGCCTCGCGCGACAAGATCAACCAGCAGCTCCAGCGGATCATCGACGAGCACACGGATCCCTGGGGGGTGAAGGTGACGACGGTCGAGGTGAAGCACGTGGATCTGCCGCAGGACATGCAGCGGGCGATGTCGAAGCAGGCCGAGGCCGAGCGGGAGCGGCGGGCGAAGGTGATTAACGCCGAGGGGGAGTACCAGGCGGCGGAGAAGCTCGCGCAGGCCGCCCAGGTCCTGGCCAGCACGCCCGTCGCCATCCAGCTCCGGTTCCTTCAGACGATGCGGGAGGTCGCTTCGGAGCGGAACACGACCACATTCTTTCCCGTGCCGATCGATCTCTTCGGGCCCTTCCTGACCGCTCGCCAGCCGCTGCCCCCCTGATCTCGCGCCCCAGTTGCCGGCGCCGTGGCCGTCTCGGCTTGCGGACGGGGGGGCGGTGGGCTGGGCCCAATTTCCGCTAATGGAGCCAGGGCTCGACAACGGCCTCCGAGGGAAGGCCCCCGGAGGCCGTTTCGCCGAGGAAGACGCGGTCGGTCTCGCCTGACCGCCTCGGTCTAGAAGTCCCCGCCGTGCGGCATGGACGGCGCGGCCTTGTCCTTCTCCGGGATGTCCGTGATGAGCGCCTCGGTCGTCAGCAGAAGGGACGCGATCGACGCCGCGTTCTGCAGCGCGATCCGCTCGACCTTGGTCGGGTCGATGATCCCGGCCTGCATCATGTCCACGTACTCGTTGTTCTCGGCGTCGAAGCCCTGCGAGGCCTGCGACGCGGCCTTGACCTTCTCGACCACCACGGAGCCCTCGAGCCCCGCGTTCTCGACGATCTGCCGGATCGGCTCCTCGAGCGCGCGCTTGACGATGGCCGCGCCGGTGGCCTCGTCCCCCGAGAGCTTCAGGCCGTCCAGCGCCTTCGCCGCCCGTAGGAGCGCCACGCCGCCGCCGGGCACGATGCCTTCCTCGACGGCCGCCCGCGTCGCGTTGAGGGCGTCCTCGACCCGTGCCTTCTTCTCCTTCATCTCGGTCTCGGTCGCGGCGCCCACCTTGATCACGGCCACGCCGCCGGCCAGCTTGGCCAACCGCTCCTGGAGCTTCTCGCGGTCGTAGTCCGAGGTGGTCTCCTCGATCTGCGCCCGGATCTGCTTGATGCGGCCCTCGATCTCCTTGGTGCTGCCGGCCCCCTCGACGATCGTGGTGTTGTCCTTGTCCACGACCACCTTCTTGGCCCGCCCGAGGTCTTCGAGCTTGAGGTTCTCGAGCTTGATCCCCAGATCCTCGGTGATCGCCTTGCCACCGGTCAGGGTGGCGATGTCCTCCAGCATGGCCTTCCGCCGGTCGCCGAAGCCCGGGGCCTTCACCGCGCAGCAGTGGAGCGTCCCGCGGAGCTTGTTGACGACCAGGGTGGCGAGGGCCTCGCCCTCGACCTCCTCGGCGATGACCAGGAACGGACGCCCGGAGCGGGCGACCTGCTCCAGCAGGGGGAGCATGTCCTTCATCACGCTGAGCTTCTTCTCGTGGATGAGGATGAGGGCGTCCTCCAGGACGGCCTCCATGCGCTCCGGGTCGGTCACGAAGTAGGGCGAGAGGTAGCCCCGGTCGAACTGCATCCCCTCGACGACCTCGAGGGTGGTCTCCATCGCCTTGGCCTCTTCGACCGTGATGACGCCGTCCTTGCCGACTTTCTCCATGGCCTCGGCGATCAGGTTGCCGATGGTCTTGTCGTTGTTGGCGGCGATGGCCGCGATCTGCGCGATCTCCTTCTTGTCCTTGGTCGACTTGGTCATCTTCCTGAGCTCGTCGACCACCTTCTCCACCGCCTGCTCGATGCCACGCTTGAGGCCCATCGGGTTGGCGCCGGCCGTCACGTTCTTCAGCCCCTCGCGGAAGACGGCCTGGGCGAGCACGGTGGCGGTGGTCGTCCCGTCACCGGCCACGTCCGAGGTCTTGGAGGCGACCTCCTTGATCATCTGGGCCCCCATGTTTTCATAGGGGTCCTTCAGCTCGATCTCCTTGGCGACGGTGACGCCGTCCTTGGTGATGGTGGGGCTGCCGAACTTTTTGTCGATGACCACGTTCCGGCCTTTCGGGCCGAGCGTGGCCTTGACGGCATGCGACATGACGTTGACCCCGCGTAAGAGCGCGGCGCGAGCTTCCTCACGGAACAGGAGCTGCTTTGGCATCAAGAAGTCCTCCTAAGTTGTCCAGAAATGGTAGTGACGGCTGAGCCGTTCCTTCACGCGCCGAGGATACCGAGGACGTCCTCCTCCTTCATGATGAGGTACTCGTGATCGTCGATTTTGACCTCGCTGCCGGAGTACTTTCCGAACAGGATGCGGTCCCCCGCTTTGACGTCCAGCGGGATCTTCTTGCCGTCCTCGGTCACCTTGCCGGTGCCGACGGCCATGACCTTGCCCTCTTGGGGCTTCTCCTTCGCGGTGTCCGGGATGATGATGCCGCCGCGGCGGACTTCCTCTTCCTCGACGCGCTTGACGAGGACGCGGTCGTGGAGCGGACGGAGCTTCGTCTTCGTTGCCTGAGCCATAGTACGGGCGCCTCCTTCGGCGAGGGTTATGTGACGTGGGTGACCCGACGCGACCCGGAGTGTACCATTAAACTAGTACACTAGCAAGCGATCGAAGCGTTTCCGGCGGCCGCACCACGAGCGGTGGAGACGCACGCCTCGCTCGTCAGGGGACTTGACAGGACTGTTCTTGTGTACTATTGTAGTCATACAGTGTGAAGAGGCGATGCGCCTGCCAGTCGATGCGAACAGTCCGATCCCGGGCCGCCCACCACTGACGGAGCAGCTCGAGCACGTCACCGAGGGCGTGGGCGTCCGGCGGGCCCACGCGCTGTTCAGCGGGCGGGAGCTGACCGGCTTCCTCGATCCGAACACGATCACGCGCGCCATCGAGGATCTCAAGCGGAGCGGATACCGGCCGCTCCACCCCCGGCCGGCGGCGCCTGAGTCCTCGGCCATCGAGTGGGCAGAATCGCTACAGGGCGCCCCGCGAGAGACGGCGGCGGAGAAGTGAAGTCGTGCCGGGAGCCGGGAACCCGGTGAAGGAGGACGAGTCATGAATCTCGTCATATTTGCGATGTGGGTGCTCGTAGGGCTGCTGGCCGGCTTGCTGGCCGAATCCGTCATAAAACGCGGGAGTTACGGGCTCGGGGTGGACGTCGTCCTCGGTGTCCTGGGGAGCCTCGTGGGAGGCTGGATCTTCTGGACCATGGGGATCTCTCCGGGACCGTGGATGGTCGCGGTGGTGGTCGTCGCGATCGGCGGGGCGGCCCTCTCGATCGTCCTTCAGCGCAAGATTTGGCCTGCGATCGCCTGAGGGCGTGCCCCTCACCCGCCGCCGGGTGAGGGCGAGCCCGCGCCCACTCCTTCACACTCCGGCGCGCGAAGGGCCAAGCTCTTCGCGAGGAGGAAGTCATGCTGCGTCGCGTAGACACTCACGTGAGGGTGATTCCTCTGATGGCGACTCGCGTGCCGGCTCATATGGCGACCACAGGAATCCACCTGGTGCGCGGCGTCCCCCGCGCCCTTCCGGCGGGGGAGGGGCAGTTTCGCAGATTCGAATGCCATCCCGGCTTCGGGAAAGGAAGCCAGCATCCGGGGACTCCAAGATTTCCCGGTCGCACGGCTGCACGACGGCGACGGCGCAGAGCGCGATGAGGTAGGAGCCGTGTAGGGAAGGTGAAGTTCGGGAGTTCACGATGCTCTGCGCCGACTCTGTCTCGGTGGAAGAGGAATGTTATGCCGGGCATCCAAGGAGGTTCCATGCGGCCTACCGATCTGGCCGGACTCCAATAAGCACGTCACCCCGCAATTCTATCTTCGCGGGTTTCGTGATCCGCGACAATCGGGAGGCGGCTATCCGCACGGTTGAGATGCGACACCGCCTGGAGGAAGCGACCCCTAGCAGAAGCGTCAGTAGGGCGGCTGACACACGATGAATGGTGCACAACGTAGGCATTGTGCCTCGGTGCTCCTTATTGTCGCGTCGATCCTGTGGTGGCATCGCTGGGTTCCGGCGCTTCTTTTGGCTGGGGTCGTGTCGTGGGCAATCCTCCACAGACGGCTCGAGGGGAATCTAGGCAGAATTCTGGGTCGCCTGTGGCGGCGGGCATGGCCGCCAAGAACCATTGCGCTGATTCCACTGCTCTCGGGCGGCACGCTCGCGTACTGGGTTACGGACGAACCCATCGCGCCGAAGGTCTTGCCGATCGCGCTCAACATAGTGGCGCTGTCGATCATGTTGTTCGGCGACTGGTGGACGTTGGCCGCTCACCCTCGGCGCTTCTGGACGGCAGGAAGGAGGGCCTGTCGGGTCCGTCGCGCGAAGTCTCAGTGGCCGGGTCCTGCGTACGCCCTGTCGCGATTGGCCGGCGCTGAGGCCGGAACAGATGCCGAGGCCAACTCGTTCATACCCGGCGTTGGGGCATCCGCGGAGACGGCCGGCCGTTGACGGCGACGCCACCGCCCGGATGTTCAAAGCCGAATGAGCTGACAAAATCTGGAGCAAAGAGGCCGGATGCGGCCCACACTCGGGTCCTATGACGCAACGGCTACGATGCGTCATCCGGGGTAAGCCGCGTTCGAATGGGTACTCTGGACCGGACAAGCCAATAGCGCCGGCCACCATCATCCCTTCCGTCTGGCGCTTCGTGGTTGGAGCAGACACGCGCGAGGATCTGCGAATTGATGGGGCGGCGACAGGTAGAGAGGTTCACGCTGCCCCTGGGATCTTCCGATGCTTGCCCGGCTCCGTTTGATCCCCGCCCACGATAGCGCGCTCACCCCTCTCGTGCTGGGGCAAACGCTCAGTACCGAAGGAGGAACACGAAGTCCAATGCGGGTCCCTTCCACAATTCAAAGCGCGCCCCCGCAACCATACAAGGGTCAGGTTGGAAGCATAGGCTTGCCGCCACCGCAAAACTATGGGTCAAGTCACCCGGGCACCGCAAACCGGGGCTTGACAGGCTTCCCGGCAGTTTAGTATTCATTAAATATAGTTCACCTGGCCTAAACTCAGCTTTCGGGGTGTGCCGGTGCGCCAGCTCCTGTCGCTCAAGGTCAACGGCGAGACGTTCCAGGTCGCCGTGCCGGTCCACAAGACGTTGCTCGAGGTCCTGCGCGAGGATCTCGGGTTGACCGGGACCAAGCACGGCTGCGAGCTCGGCGAGTGCGGGACGTGCACCGTGCTGGTGGACGGCCAGCCCGTCCTCTCCTGTCTCGCCCTCCCGATCGAGCACCAGGACGCCGAGATCCTGACCGTCGAGGGCATGAGCGGCCCGGGCGGCCTCCACCCGCTCCAGCAGGCGTTCGCCGAGCTGGGCGCCGCGCAGTGTGGCTACTGCACCCCGGGCATCCTGCTGACGGCCAAGGCCCTCCTCGAGGCCGCGCCGCGGCCGACGCGCGACGGGATCCGGGCCGCGCTCGCCGGGAACCTCTGCCGCTGCACGGGCTACACGAAGATTCTGGACGCCGTGGAGCTGGCGGCCGGGCGGCTGGCTGCGCCGTGCCGATGACCGTCGGTTCTCGGCTCGGCGGGGGGGCGGGATGATGGGCGCATCGCCCCCTCGCAACCTCGCCGTCGTCGGGAAGCCGCTCCCCAAGGTCGACGCCTGGGCCAAGGTGACCGGCGAGACGAAGTACGCGGACGACCTCTTCCTCTCGCGGATGGCGTACGCGAAGATCCTCCGGGCCCAGCACCCCCACGCCCGCATCCGCGGGATCGACACGCGCCGGGCGGCCGCCGTGCCCGGCGTCTACGCCGTCCTCACCGGGAGCGACTTCGCGCCCGTGAAGTTCGGCATCCTGCCGGTCAGCCAGGACGAGGAGGCGCTCTGCCGCGAGAAGGTGCGCTACGTGGGCGACCCGGTCGCGGCCGTGGCGGCGGTGGACGAGGAGACGGCCGAGCGCGCCATGCACCTGATCGAGGTGGACTACGAGCCGCTGCCGCCCGTCATGTCGATCGACCAGGCTCTCGCCGGCGGGAGCCACCGCATCCACGAGTACGGCGACGGCCACAACATCCACAAGCTGGTCTCCCTCGAGTTCGGCGACGTCGAGGAGGGGTTCCGCGCCGCCGACCTCGTCCGCGAGGACGTCTTCTTCTTCGAGGGGAACACGCACCTGCCGATGGAGCAGCACGCGGCCGTCGCGCAGTGGAGCCCGGAGGGGAAGCTGACCCTGTGGTCCTCGACCCAGACGCCGCATTACGTCCACCGGGCCCTCGGCAAGGTGCTGGGGCTGCCCATGAGCCACATCCGGGTCATCGCGACGCCGAACGGCGGCGGCTTCGGCGGGAAGTCCGATCCGTTCAGCCACGAGCTCGTCGTGGCGCGGCTGGCCCAGCGGATCGGCCGGCCGGTGAAGACCACGCTCACCCGCGAGGAGGTCTTCTACGCCCACCGCGGGCGCCATCCGGTCCTCATGTGGATCCGGAGCGGCGTGAGGATGGACGGCGAGATCCTGGCGATCCACTTCCGCTCCTACCTCGACGGCGGCGCCTACGGCTCGTACGGCGTGGCCTCGACCTTCTACACCGGCGCGCTCCAGACGGTCACCTACAAGGTGCCGCGCTACAAGTTCGAGGGCTGCCGCGTCTTCACGAACAAGCCCCCCTGCGGCCCGAAGCGCGGCCACGGCACCCCGCAGCCTCGCTTCGCGCTGGAAGTCCACCTCGACAAGGTCGCCGCGGAGCTCGGCCTCGACCCGGCGGAGATGCGGCGCCGACACGCCGTGGACGAGCACACGAAGACGGTGAACCACCTCACGATCACGACGTCGGGGCTGCGCGAATGCCTCGACCGGGTCGTCGCCGCGTCCGGCTGGCGGGAGAAGTTCGGACGGCTGCCCGGCGGCCGCGGGATCGGCCTCGCCGCCTCCTCGTACATCTCGGGCGCGGGCCTGCCGATCTACTGGAACGACATGCCCCATTCCGGCGTCATGGTGAAGCTCGACCGCGGCGGCGGCGTCGCGGCCTTCTGCGGCTCCATCGACATCGGGCAAGGCTCGGACTCGATCCTGGCCTACGTCGTCGCGGAAGTGCTGGGCATCCGGCCCGAGGACATCCGCGTGGTGACGGCCGACACGGACCTGACCCCCGTGGACCTCGGCTCCTACTCCTCGCGCGTGACGCTCATGAGCGGTAACGCGGCGAAGGAGGCGGCCGAGAAGCTGCGCGGGCTGCTCCTCGACGTCGCGGCGAAGAAGCTCGAGGTCTCGCCCGCGGACCTCGAAGCGCGGGACCGCCGGATCTTCGTGCGCGAGGACCCGGGGAGGGGGCTGGCCTTCGACGAGGCGGCGCGGCTGGCCGAGGCCGCGTACGGGACGCTCGTCGCCGCGGGCTCTTACACGCCGCCGAAGCGCGCCGCCCGGTTCAAGGGCGCGGGCGTGGGGCCCACCCCCGCCTACTCCTACTCGGCGTGCGTCGTCGAGCTCGCGGTGGACCGGGAGACGGGGGAGATCCGCATCGAGCGGATCTGGATCGCCCACGACGGGGGGACGGCGATCAACCCCCTCCTCGTCGAGGGGCAGGTCGAGGGCTCGGTGTACATGGGGCTCGGCGAGGCGGTGATGGAGGAGCAAGTGTTCCGGCACGGGCTCCACAAGATCCCCTCGATGCTCGAGTACAAGAGCCCGACGACGCTCGAGACGCCCGAGATCACGACCTTCCTCGTCCAGACCCACGACCCCGAGGGTCCGTTCGGCGCGAAGGAGGCGGGGCAGGGTCCGCTCCTGCCGGTGATCCCGGCGATCGCCAACGCGGTCCACGACGCCGTCGGCGTGCGGATCGACGAGATCCCCATCACGCCGGAAAAGATCCTCAAGGCCTTCGACCTCCGGGCCCAGGGCCGGCCGGCCCGGGTCGGCCCCGAGCGGCTGCCGGACGTCGCGTTCCCGGATCCCATCCGCGTGCCGCCGCCCTGGGTGGACCCGGAGGGCCGCGCCGCCACGGCCGTCCACGGACGGGCGAAGTCCTGATGCCCTCTCACGAGGTGGCAGGCCGGTGGGGGGGTCTGGGGGAGGAGCGTCGGTGGCTCCCCCCCGGCCGGAAGGAGCCGCCGCGGCGATGATGCGGCTCCCGCCGTTCACGTATCTGGCGCCCCGGCGCCTCGACGAGGCGGTGCGCCTGCTCGCCGAGCACGGCGCCCACGCGATGGTCGTCGCCGGCGGGACCGACCTCTACCCGAACATGAAGCGGCGCCAGTTCGAGCCCCAGGTGCTCGTGGGGCTCCGCGGCCTGCGCGATCTCGCGGGGATCGCCGGGAGCGCACGGGACGGGCTGCGGATCGGCGCCGCCGCCACGCTCACGCAGGTGGCGGAGCACCCGGAGGTCGCGACGTACTATCCCGCCCTGGCCCGCGCCGCGGGCGTCGTCTCCACCCCGCAGCTCCGCAACATGGGGACCCTCGGCGGGAACGTCTGCGTGGACACGCGCTGCAACTACTACAACCAGTCCTACGAGTGGCGGAAGGCGATCGGCTTCTGCATGAAGAAGGACGGGGACATCTGCCTGGTCGCCCCCGGCAGCCCGCGCTGCTGGGCGGTCTCCTCCTCGGACACGGCGCCGGTGCTGTGGACGCTCGGCGCGGACGTGACGCTCGTGGGTCCGGCTGGCGAGCGGCGACTGCCGATCCGCGCGCTCTACCAGGACGACGGCATCCAGTACCTCCGCAAGGCGCCCGAGGAGATCCTGACCGAGCTTCGCCTGCCGCCGGTGGACGGCTGGCGGGCGACCTACTGGAAGCTCCGCCGGCGGGGCGCCTTCGACTTCCCGGTGCTCGGGGTCGCCGCGGCGGTCCGGCTGGAGGGCGACGTCTGCCGCGAGGCCCGCATCGTGCTCGGTGCGGTGGCGTCCGAGCCGCGGGAGTCGGCCGACGCCGCGCGCTGCCTGGTCGGCGAGCGGCTCACGCCCGAGGTGATCGCGCGCGCCGCCGAGGCTGCGGCGCGGCCGTCCAAGCCGCTCGACAACACGGACATGGTCTACCACTACCGGAAGCGGATGACGCGGGTCTACGTCGGTCGCGCGCTCCGCGAGCTGGCGGGCCTGCCCATCGACGGCCTCTGGCCGTCGGGCATGAGCGCCCGCGCCATCGAGGAGCGGAGCTGAGGCGATGAGCCTAGTGGGCGAGCCGGAGCGCACCGTGGTCGACTTCCGGACGGAGCCCGCCCGGTACCGGCACTGGACGCTCACCCTCGACGGCCGGGTGGCGACGCTCGCCATGGACGTCCAGGAGGACGGCGGGATCCGGCCCGGGTACGAGCTCAAGCTGAACTCCTACGACCTCGGGGTGGACATCGAGCTCGCCGACGCCGTCCAGCGCCTTCGGTTCGAGCACCCGGAGGTGGGCGCGGTCGTCGTGACGTCCGGGAAAGAGCGCGTCTTCTGCGCCGGGGCGAACATCCGGATGCTCGGGCAGTCCAGCCACGCCTGGAAGGTGAACTTCTGCAAGTTCACCAACGAGACGCGGAACGCGATCGAGGAGGCGACCGCGGAGTCGCGGCAGACCTACCTCTGCGCGGTGGCGGGCGCCTGCGCCGGCGGCGGCTACGAGATCGCGCTGGCCACCGACTGGATCGTCATGGCCGACGACGGGAACACCGCGGTGTCGCTCCCCGAGGTCCCGCTCCTCGGCGTGCTGCCCGGGACGGGCGGGCTCGTGCGGCTGGTGGACAAGCGGAAGGTCCGGCGCGACCGCGCCGACTTCTTCTGCACGGTCGAGGAGGGGGTCAAGGGCCAGCGCGCGCTCGACTGGGGCCTCGTCGACGAGCTGGTTCCCCGCTCGCGCCTCGCGGACGCGGCCCGGCGGCGGGCCGCGGAGCTGGCGGAGCGGAGCGACCGTCCGGCCGGCGCGCGCGGCATCCGGCTCACGCCGCTCGACCGGACGCTGGAGAACGATCGGATCGCCTACCCGCACGTCGTGTGCGAGCTGGATCGCGGAGGAAACCGGGCCGAGATCACGATCACCGGGCCGGAGGCTCCGCCGCCGGCCGACCCGGCAGGCGTCCACGGCCTGGGGTGCGCGTTCTGGCCGCTGGCGGTCGCCCGCGCGCTCGACGACCTGATCCTCCACCTGCGCGTCAACGAGGAGGCCATCGGCGTCTGGGTCTTCCGCACGGTCGGCCGCGGCGACCTCGTCGAGGCCTACGACCGCCTGCTGGCGGCCCACGCCGCGGACTGGCTCGTCCGGGAGATCCGCCTCTACCTGCGCCGGACGCTCAAGCGTCTCGACGTCTCCTCGCGCTCCCTCGTGGCCCTCGTCGAGCCCGGCTCGTGCTTCGTCGGGACGCTGTTCGAGCTGGCCCTCGCCGCCGACCGGAGCTACATGCTGGAGGGGACCCGGGAGGGCGATGACCGGCCGCCGGCGGTGGTCCGGCTCGGCGAACTCAACTTCGGCGCCTACCCGATGCCGAACGGCCTCACGCGGCTCCAGGGCCGGTTCCTGGGGGAGCCCGGCCGCGTGGACGAGCTGCGGGCGCGCCTCGGCGAGGAGCTCGACGCGGCCGCGGCCGACAAGGTCGGCCTCGTGACCTTCACCCCCGACGACATCGACTGGGACGACGAGGTGCGGATCGCCCTCGAGGAGCGCGCGGCGCTCTCGCCCGACGCCCTGACCGGCATGGAGGCCTCCCTCCGGTTCGGCGGCCCCGAGACCCAGGAGAGCAAGATCTTCGGCCGCCTCTCGGCCTGGCAGAACTGGATCTTCCAGCGGCCGAACGCGGTCGGGGAGAAGGGCGCGCTGCGCGTCTACGGCAGCGGGCAGCGCGCCGAGTTCGATCGGAGGAGGGCCTGATGGCCCCGGAGCGGACGATCGACTACGCCGAGCGGATCCCGAACAACGTCGGTCTGGCGGACAACCGCCGCCTGCTCCGGGCCCTCGAGGACTGGCAGCCGAAGTTCCTCCAGTGGTGGCACGAGATGGGGCCGGAGGGCTTCCAGGCCAAGGAGACGTACCTGCGGACCGCGGTGAGCGTCGACGCGCAGGGCTGGGCCCACTTCGACTACGTCCGGATGCCCGACTACCGCTGGGGGATCTTCCTCGCCGAGGCCCAGCCCGGGCGGCTCGTCAACTTCGGCGCGCACAAGGGGCAGCCGGCCTGGCCGGACGTGCCGGGCGAGTACCGGGGCGTGCTCCGGCGCCTCATCGTCACCCAGGGGGATACCGAGCCCGCGTCGGTCGAGCAGCAGCGCCATCTCGGCCGGACCTGCCCGTCGCTCTACGACCTGCGCAACCTCTTCCAGGTCAACGTGGAAGAAGGCCGACACCTCTGGGCGATGGTCTACCTCCTCCACGCGCACTTCGGCCGCGACGGACGCGAGGAGGCGGAGGCGCTCCTCCAGCGCCGCTCGGGTGACCAGGACAAGCCGCGCATCCTGGGCGCCTTCAACGAGCGGACGCCCGACTGGCTGGCCTTCTTCATGTTCACCTACTTCACGGACCGCGACGGCAAGTATCAGCTCTGCGGCCTGGCGGAGAGCGGCTTCGATCCCCTCGCTCGCACCTGCCGGTTCATGCTGACCGAGGAGGCCCACCACATGTTCGTGGGCGAGACGGGCATCGGCCGGGTGGTCCAGCGCACCTGCGAGCTGATGCGCGAGCACCGGACCGACGACGTCCGGAAGCACGGCGGGATCGACCTCCCGACCCTCCAGAAGTACCTGAACTTCCACTACTCGGTCTCGCTCGACCTGTTCGGGTCGGAGGTCTCCACCAACGCCGCCAACTTCTACACGTTCGGCCTGAAGGGGCGCTTCGAGGAGACGAAGCACGACGACGACCACGTGCTCAAGGACGCGATCTACCCGGTCCTGCGCCTGGACGACGGGCGACTCGTGCCCCGGGAGGAGCCCGCCCTCGTCGCGCTGAACGAGCGACTCCGCGACGACTTCGTCGCCGACAGCCAGCGCGGGGTGGACCGCTGGAACCGGATCATCACGAAGCACGGCATCGACTTCGAGCTGCACCTGCCGCACAAGGCCTTCCATCGGGCGATCGGAACCTTCGCCGGTGCCCGCGTGTCGCCCGGAGGGGACGTCCTCCCCGAGGCGGAGTGGCAGGCCCGGCGCGACGAGTGGCTGCCGACGCGCGAGGACGAGGCCTTCGTGGCGAGCCTCATGACGCCGGTCGTCGAGCCCGGCAAGTTCGCGAGCTGGATCGCGCCGCCGCCGCGCGGGATCAACGGCAAGTCGATCGACTTCGAGTACGTCCGGCTCCGCGAGGCCGATTGACTTCGCCCAGCTTCGTCCTGCATCAGGGCCGGGACGCGCTCGGCCAGCGGCCTCGCGGCCGTCCCGGCCTGTGGGGTCGTCGTCGGCCCTCGACGCCGAACTCGTTCGCCGGGGGAGGCAGGCCCGAGCCGGTCGCTCGGGAGCGACCGGCCCGGCTTTGCCGGGAGGGCGGTCGGAGGGGGGCGTAGCCCCCCCTCCGAATTAGGGAAGATGAGCCTGGGCGCGCGGATCAAAGGGCTGCGGACGGATCGCGGGATCCGGCAGAACGAGCTGGCGCAGAAGGCCGGCCTCACCCCGAGCCTCGTCTCCCAGATCGAGTCCGGCAAGCTCACGCCGTCGGTCCACACCCTGGGCCGGCTGGCGGGGGCCCTCGGTGTCCCCATCGGCGCGCTCTTCGACCAGAGCCCGAACGGCCGCCTCCACATCGGACGGAAGCGGGACTACGCCGTGGTGAGCTTCGAAGGGTCCGGCGATCGCTGGGAGGTCCTGGCGGCCGGCCTCTTCCGCGGCAAGGTCCGCGCCGTCGTCTCGAGCCTCCGCGGTCGCGGCAAGAGCGTGCCGCCCGAGCGCGTGCTGATCGAGCCGGGGCAGATGAAGCTGATGTACGTGCTCCAGGGCAAGGTGGCGCTCCACTACGCAGGCGAGCGCCACCTCATGGCGCCCGGCGACTCGGCGTACCTGGACGGGGGCGTGCCCCACACCTGGGAGAACGTCGGGGCCGCCGAGGCCCGCACGCTCTGGGTCATCACGGGAAAGGACGAGTGAGCCCGCGCTGGAGGTCCGCCGGGTCGACGCCCCCGACCGGTCCACGAACGGCTCGCCGCGCTCGGCATCGGACGCTGCCGTGAGCCGTGGGATCGCGAGCGCGGCCGCGAGGGTCTTCGGCCGCGCCCGCGACACGGCCACCTAGGATGCCGGCTAGTTACAGGGTTTGTGCAGCTGGATGTTCCCGCCCTTGAGCATGCCGCCCGCCGAATAGCCGCTGCTCAACGTGATGCTGAACGTGTCGGACCCTACGCCGGGCTCGCCGTTGTCCGCCACGTCGATGGCGTAGGTGAACCCGGAGGCGCCGTTGACCTCGGCGCTTCCCTCGAAGTGCCGGCTCGTGCTCGTGGCGCCGACATCGTAGGCGGTGACGCTCGTCCCCTTCACCTTCATGCCGGTCTCGTGGTCGATGTAGGTCACGTGTCCGGTGGCCACGATCGCGCCGTCCTTCATCCCGGCGTGGAGGCCGAAGTTCGCCCGGCTGCCGGTGCCGATCCAGCCGCCACCCGTGACGAAGTCGTGACAGGGCCCGGTCTCGACGGGCGGCACGCAGCTGATGTCACTCTTGGCGCTGGACAGGATCACCTCGGCCACGCCCGGCACGACGAGGTGGATCGCGTTGACCCGGATCTCGCGGAACGTCCCGTTCACGGTGGTCGTCTGCTCGTTGATGATGAGGGTCGCGACGCCGGGAATCGTGACCGTGTGGTTCGCGGGGAACCCCCCGGGAGGCACCTGGATGGTCTGACCTCCGAAGGTGAGCTCGGCGATTTCGGTCTCCCCGCTGACGCCGTCGCACCTCGCCTCTGATTCGGCGCGGACGAAGGAGGCGGTGACCTGCGCCGCGTGGCCGGGAAGCACGACCACGTTGGCCAGGGACGCCGAGCTCTCGGCCTTGCCGCTGCCGCCGCTCGTGGAGGCGGTCAGGACCTCGGCCCTCAGCACGGCGTCCAGCGTGGCGAGGTGGAGATCCCGGGTGTCGAGGAGCGCGTCGTTGCGGGCGCCGCCGCTCGGCGGGAGCTCACCCGTGTCCGAGAGGAACATCGGGCCCGTGAGAGCCGTGTTGACGAATGCCGCGAAGGCGCGCCCGCTGAAGGTCGTCGTCGCTTCAGCCGGGGCAAGCCAGGCGAGCCCCGAGAGCAGGAGCACGACGGCGGCGCACGGAAGCTTCAGGTGCCGGATTCTCATGGTGGTCCTCCTATGGTCGACTGTCCCGATTCCATCGCTGGCGCACTGGCAGGGCAAAAGCGCGGCCGTGGCCGATCCACGGCATCGGCTCACCCCCAAGGACGCGGGAAGACAGCGCTTTCGAAGATCTGGCCGCGGCGCGGTCGCCCGCGACCCGGCGCAGGAGCGCGGCACCCGCTAGGGCAGACGGCTTGTTTTCCGAGGACTTCGCGGTGCCGCGACGGCGCGGCGGCGCTGGCGGCTAGCCGACGCCGAGGTGATGCTTCCGCATGAGACGCTGCAGGGTGGAGCGGTGAATGCCGAGTACCCTGGCCGTCCGGGTGATGTTTCCGGCATGCTCCTCGAGCGCCCTTTCGAGGAATTCTTTTTCCAGGCGCTCCAGCATCTTCTCCTTCCACTCGTGGAACCGGTATCGGTCGGGCCGTTGGGCCCCCCTGAGGATGGTCTCGGGCAGGTTCTCCGGCGTGATCAGCGGTCCCTTCGCGTAGGCGGCGGCCCGCTGGACCGCGTTCTTCAGCTCGCGGACATTTCCCGGCCAGTCGTAGCGCGTCAGGAGGTCCAATGCGGCGCGCGTGATGCCCTCGAGCCTCCTGCCGTACTGCGCCCCGTGAGCCTCCAGGAAGTGCGCTGCGAGGAGCGGGATGTCCTCCCGCCGCTCCCGCAGCGGAGGCACTCGAATCTCGATGACGTCGAGCCGGAAGAAGAGGTCCTCGCGGAATCGCGCGCTGCGCAGCTCCTGCTGCATGTCGCGGTTCGTCGCCGCCATGAACCGAACGTCGAAGGGGATCGGCCTCGTCCCGCCCAGGCGGCGCACCGCCCCCTCTTCCAGGGCGCGAAGGAGCTTGGCTTGCAGATGAGACGTCAGCTCACACACCTCGTCGAGAAATACCGTGCCGCCGTTCGCGGCCTCGAGGAGCCCCGGCTTCGCGGCCTGGGCGCCTGTGTAAGCCCCCTGCTCGTACCCGAACAGTTCCGCTTCGAGAAGGGTCCCGGGGATCGCGGCGCAGTTGATCGCGAAGAAGGGCCTTTCCTGGCGCCGGCTGTTGTCGTGAATGGCCTGGGCCACCAACTCTTTGCCGGCCCCGCTTTCCCCGAGGATGAGGGTGTTGGCGTCCACCGCGGCAGCCATCCGAATCTCGTCGAACAGCTTGAGGACCGGCCTGGTCGCCCCCACGATGCCGCTGAGACTCATGGCGCGCCGGAGCTGGCTTCGCAGCACGCCGTGGGCTTCCTTCGCCCGCCGCTGCTCGAGCGCGCTCCCGACCACCGCGATCAGCTGCTGCGGTGAGAACGGCTTGACCAGGTAGTCGGCGGCTCCGGACTTCATCGCCTGTACCGCGCTGTCCACCGTCGGGAAGCCGGTGATGAGGATCACGACGATCTCGGCATCCGTGTCCTTCGCGATCCTGAGCACCTCGAGGCCGCCGATCGCCGGCATCTTCAGATCGGTGACCACGACGTCGACGGGCGAGGCTCGCAGCGCGCTGGCGGCCGCCTTCCCGGAGTCCGCCTTGACCACCTCGTAGCCCGCGTGCGTCAGGATCTCGGCGCAGACGTCCAGGGTCCTGGGATCGTCTTCCACCAGCAGGACTCGCTCCGACATCCGGGCCCTCCCGGAGGGGCGGCGGGGTGGACGCGTGGCCCCGTCCCGTGAAGGCATCGCCCCACCGTTGCCTGCAACAGTTAGCCGTTATTGTATTCAATCACCAATAATTAGCGAAAAGAAAAAAGGCGCCCCGGCGCGAGCCCGCGGGCTGCGGCCGTTCGGCGGTCCGGCGGCGCGGGCCGGGTGTCCCCCCGGGCGGGACGCCTCCCCGGGCCGGCCCGGGCGCCGGGCGCCGGCGCTGCACGGCCATCCACCGAGCTGCCGCGACCGAGGGCAGAGTCCATCGTGGCGAGCGCGTCCTTCTCCACGCCGGCCCGACCGGCTCGTCCGGAGTGGCTGTGCTACACTGCGATTCCACGAGGCGATGGCGTGCCGGCCGCGTTTCTCGACCCCGCCTTCTTCGATCGATCCTCCGAGACAGCGCCGGAGGAGCGCTTGCGCGCCCGCCAGTGGGAGCGCCTCGCGGCCGGCCTGCGCGAGGTGTGGGCGTCGAACCCCTTCTGGCGCGCGCGCCTGCACGCCGCCGGCCTCCGCGACGCGCGTGATCTCGCCTGCTGGGCCGATTTCGCCGCGCTTCCGCGCCTGACCAAGGCCGACCTCGTCCTCGACCAGGCCGCCCACCCGCCGTTCGGCACGAACCTCACCTATCCGCTCGACCGCTACGTCCGCCTCTTCCAGACCTCGGGCACGACCGGGCCGCCGCTCCGCTGGCTCGAGACCGACGACTCGTGGGCCTGGTGGGCCCGGTGCTGGGCCTTCGTCTACCGCGGGGCCGGCCTCGGGCCCGGGGACCGGATCTTCTTCCCATTCTCCTTCGGGCTCTTCGTCGGCTTCTGGGCCGGGCTGGAAGGGGCGCGCGCGCTGGGCGCGCTGGCGATCCCGGGCGGCGGCCAGGACTCGGCGACGCGGCTCCACTGGATGCGGGAGCTCGGCGCCACGGCGCTCGTCTGCACGCCGTCCTACGCCCTCCATCTCGGCGAGGTGGCCGTGAGCCAGGGGTTCGAGCCCGCCAAGCTCGGGGTGCGGACGACGGTCCACGCCGGAGAGCCCGGCGCCGGGATCCCGGCCGTGCGGCAGCGGATCGAAGCGCTGTGGGGAGCCCGGGCGTTCGACCACGCGGGGATGACCGAGGTCGGGGCCTACGGCTTCGCCTGCGGCGCGCAGGGCGGGCTCCACGTCAACGAGCTCGAGTTCATCGCCGAGGTGCTCGACCCGGACAGCGGCCGGCCCGTAGCCCCCGGAGAGATCGGGGAGCTCACGCTCACCAACCTCGGCCGCTGGGGCGCGCCCGTCCTGCGCTACCGCTCGGGTGACCGCGTGCGCCTGGCCTCCGGGGCGTGCCCGTGCGGGCGGACGTTCATCGGCCTGGAGGGCGGGATCCTCGGGCGAGTGGACGACATGCTGATCGTCCGGGGCGTCAACGTGTTTCCCTCGGCGCTCGAGGGGATCGTGCGGGCGTTCGCGGCCGTGGACGAGTTCCAGATCGAGGTCTTCCGGCGGGGGGCCATGGACGAGGTGCGACTGCTGCTGGAGATCGACGGGACCGCGCACCCCTCCGACGCGGTGGGGCGGACGGTGCGAGACGTGGGCGAGGCGGTGCGCCGGGAGATCGGGATCCGTGTGGACGTCGCCGCGGTCCCTGCCCGGAGCCTGCCGCGCTACGAGCTGAAGGCCCGCCGCGTCGTGCGGCGGAGAGACGAGGACGGCACGCGCAGCGAACCGACGGCGTAGAGGAGGACACCATGGCTGTCGCACGCGTCACGAAGATCACCGCGGCCTCCACCCGGAGCTGGCAGGATGCGGTCACCGAGGGCCTGAAGCGCGCGAACAAGACGCTCCGCGGCATCACGGGTCTTCACGTCGTCGAGCACAAGGCGCACATCGAGAAGGGCAAGATCACGGAGTACCGCGTGACCATGGAGATCACCTTCATCCTGGAGGATTGAGCTCCATGGAGAAGACGGCGCTCTTGATCATCGACGCCCAGCAGGAGTACTTCGCCCCCCTCGGCAAGCTCGTCTTGCCCGACGGCCCGAAAGCCGTCGCACGGATCAGCCAGGCGCTCGAGTGGGCCCGCGCGCGCGACGTGCCGGTGTTCCACGTCGTGCACGAGAGCCGCCGGCCCGGCGCGACGATCTTCGTGCCCGGCAGCCCGGCGCTGGAGATCCATCCCGCGGTGCGTCCCGCGCCGGGCGAGCCCGTGATCCGGAAGCACCTGCCGGGCTCGTTCACCGACACGCCGCTCGAGACGGAGCTCCGGAAGCGCGGTGTCGAGCGGGTCATCGTCTCGGGCTTCATGACCCAGATGTGCTGCGACACGACGACGCGGGAGGCGGCGCACCGAGGCTTCAAGGTGACCCTGCTCGCCGACGCCACCGCGGCCATGGACGTGAAGGCGCCCGACGGTGAGCTGATCCCGCACGACCAGGTGCACCGGACGCACCTCGCGAGCCTGAACGGCTTCCTCGCGGAGGTGAAGCGCACGGACGAAGTCACGGGCGCGTGAGCGGGGAGACCGCGAGGGTGGCGAGCGCGACGGGCGTGGGCGCGTGGCCGGACGCGCCGGTCACCTACCAGGACGTCCCCGAGCAGTTCAACATGGCCACCGTGCTCGTGGACCGCCACCTCGCCGCGGGGCGCGGGGCGCGGCCCGCGATCCTCACGCCCGACGGCGCTCTCTCCTACGCGGCGGTCGGCGCCGGCGTCGCGCGCGCGGCGCACCTGCTGGCGCGCCTGGGCGTGCGGCGCGAGCAGCGGGTCGCGATCCTCCTGCCCGACTCCCCCGAGTTCGTCTACGTCTTCCTGGGCGCGATGAAGGCCGGCATGGTCCCCGTGCCCCTCTCCACGCTCGGCACGCCCGAGGACTACGACTACATGCTCCGGGACAGCCGGGCCGTCGCCCTGGTGGTCCATCGCGGGGTGGTTCGGGGCGTGGCGCAGCCGGGCAGTGCCCTGGCCGGCCTTTACGAGCGGGTCGAGCCCGTCTGGCGTGCGGTTCCGACGCTCGCCAACTGTCTCGTCGTGGGAGAGGCCCCGCCCGGCACGCTGCCGTTCGCCGCCGCGCACGCGGCGGAGGCCGAGGGCTTCGACGCCGTCCCCACCCACCGGGACGACATGGCCTACTGGCTCTATTCCTCGGGGACCACGGGCCGGCCGAAGGCGATCGTGCACCTCCACCACGACATGCTCTTCTGCGTGGAGCCCTACGCCCGCCACGTCCTCCGGCTCACCGCGGAGGACCGGACGTTCGGCGTCCCGCGCCTCTTTTTCTCGTTCGGGCTCACCTCGTGCCTCTACCTACCGTTCTCCGTCGGCGCCTCCACCGTCCTCGTCGCCGAGCGACCTGATCCCGCCCGGGTGTTCGAGCTGTGCTCAAGGTTGCGCCCCACCATCTTCTTCTCGGTGCCAACCTTCTACGCGGCCCTCCTCCGCGACGCGGAGACGACCGCGCCCGACCTCTCCTCGCTCCGCCTCTGCGTCTCGGCCGGCGAGCCGCTGCCCGCGCCGCTCTACGAGCGGTGGGTCAGGCGGACCGGCGTCGAGTGCCTGGACGGCCTCGGCGCCACCGAGGTCGGCTACATCTACATCTCGAACCGGCCGGGCGCCGTCCGCCCCGGCTCCTCGGGGCAGCTCCTGCCGGGCTTTCGGGCGCGCGTCCAGGACGCCCAGGACCGCGAACTGCCGCCCGGCGCCGTGGGGGAGCTCTGGATGTCCGGCGAATCGGTCGCCGCGGGCTACTGGAACAAGCACGACAAGACCAAGGCGGCGTTCGTCGGGGAGTGGTTCCGGACCGGCGACCGGTACCGCGTGGACCCCGACGGCTACTACTTCTACGAGGGCCGCGCCGACGACCTCATGCGGGTCGGCGGGAACTGGGTCTCGCCGCTCGAGGTGGAATCGTGCCTGCTCGAGCACCCGGCCGTGGCGGAGTGCGCCGTGGTCGGGGCCCGCGACGCCGATGGGCTCGAGAAGCCGCGCGCGTACGTCGTGCTGCGTCCCGGCGCGGCCGCCGCGGGACTCGAGGACGCGCTGCGCGCCCACGCCAAGACGCGGCTCCAGCCGTTCAAGGCGCCGCGCTGGGTGACGGTGGTCGCCGAGCTTCCGAAGACGGCCACCGGCAAGGTGCAGCGCTATCGCCTCCGCGCCGGCTCCACCGGGCCGGAGGTGGTATAGTGTCCGACGATGAAGGTGATCCTGCGCAACCAGGGGAGAGAACTGGACCTCGCGGGCCGCCGGCGCGTCAAGGAGCTGCTGAGCGAGCTCGGCGTCCTGCCGGAGAGCGTGCTCGTCATCCGCGGGCGCGAGCTCTTGACGGTGGACGAGGTGGTGCGGGAGGACGACGTGATCGAGCTGCGCCCGGTCATCTCGGGGGGCCGCCGGTGAAGTGCCGGAAGTGCGGCAGCCGCGCCGTGCTGGAGCTCAGGCGGCACAACCTCGCGCTCTGCGGGGAGGATTTCATCGGCTTCTTCCGCCACCACACGCTCGAGACCGTGCGGCGCTGGAAGATGTTCACGCCGGACGACCGACTGCTCGTGGCGGTGTCGGGGGGCAAGGACTCGCTGGCCCTCTGGGACGTGCTGCACGGCGCCGGGTACCGGACGGCCGGCCTCTACATCGACCTCGGCATCTTCGACTACTCGCGCGAGTCGAAGGCCCGGTGCCAGGCGTTCGCCGCCGAGCGGGGCGTCCCTCTCCTCGTCGCCTCCGTGGCCGACGAGGTCGGCGCCGGCATTCCCCGCGTCAAGGAGGTCACGCGGCGACCCACGTGCTCGGCGTGCGGACTCTCCAAGCGTTACATCATGAACCGGGCGGCGCTGGAGGGCGGGTTCACCGTCCTCGCCACGGGCCACAACCTCGACGACGAAGCCGCGACGCTGTTCGGCTCGACGCTGCGCTGGGACGAGTCCGCCCTGGCCCGACAGACGCCCGTGCTCGAGGCGACCCACCCCAAGCTCGTCCGGCGGGTCAAGCCGCTCTTCCGCACGAGTGAGCGCGAGACCGCGGCGTACGCCTTTCTGCGCGGCATCGACTACATCGTCGAGGAGTGTCCGTTCGCGCGCGGCGCGACCTCCATCGCGCACAAGGAGACCCTGAACCGGCTGGAGGACGCCTCCCCGGGCGCGAAGGCGACCTTCTTCCTGAACTACCTGGAGCATGGCCGTCACCGCTTCCAGGCGGGCGAATCGGTGGACCTGCGGGAGTGCGCGCGCTGCGGCCAGACGACGACGGGCGAGGTCTGCGCGTTCTGCAAGCTCGCCGATCACGTCCGCCGCGCGATGCCCGCGCCGGGCCCGGCAGGGGCGACCGCGCCGACGGGGTCGGCGGTGCCCGCCGGAGCGGACGACCCGGAGCCGCTCCGCGGTCTGATCTCGGACCTGACCGCGGCCACCGAGATTCACGCGCCCTGACGGGCGCCGTCCGACCGTGCCGCGTCCCGCGCCGCCCGCGCCCAACGCCGATCAGGTGATCTTCGTCGGGTCGGGCGGAGGCCGCATGACCACCGCCACGCAGGCCCGCGCCACCGGGGGGCTGTGGGTGGTCCTGGACGGCGCGCGGCTCCTGGTGGACCCCGGCCCGGGAGCGCTCGTCCACGTGCGGGGACGCGCGCTCGCGCTCGATCCCACGCGCCTCGACGCGATCGTCCTCACGCACAAGCACCTGGATCACTCGGGTGACGTCAACGCCATGATCGAGGCGATGACCGAGGGCGGCACCCGACCGCGCGGGAGTGTGCTGGCGCCGCGCGACGCGTACGAGGACGATCCCGTCATCCTCCGCTACGTCCGGCCCTACGTCGGCAAGACCCTCGTGCTCGAGCCGGGCGGCCGCTACCCGATCGGCGACGTGATCGTGGAGACGCCGCTCCGGCTGCGCCATCCCGTCGAGACCTACGGCCTCAGGCTCACCGGCCGGCGTTACAGCGTCGGCCTGATCGCGTGCACGGGATACTTCCCGGAGCTCGAGACGGCGTTCCAAACGGACGTGCTGATCCTCAACGTCGTCTTTCGCGAGCCGCGCGACGACATCCACCTGGCGCTTCCGGACGCGCGGCGTCTGATCGGCGCCATCCGGCCGCGGCTGGCCGTCCTGACCCACTTCGGCCTCACCATGGTGCGCGCCCGGCCGTGGGAGCTGGCCGAGACGCTCAGCCAGGAGACCGGCGTCCGCGTGCTCGCCGCCCGGGACCGCTGGCGGCTCGTGCTGGACGAGGCCCTGCCGGACCGCGCGGCTACGGGGACGGCGTGACGCCGCACGCCGCCAGGAGGGCGCCGAGGTCGTCGGCGCGGTCCATCCGGAAGTAGACGCCGCGCATCCCGACCCCCGTCGCGGCCGCCACGTTCCGCTCGTCGTCGTCCACGAACACGCACGTCTCGGGCGGCAGGTTCAGGCGCGCCGCGGCCAGCCGATAGATCGCCGGCTCCGGCTTCGCGATCCCGACCTCCGCGGAGCACACGACCGCGTCGAAGAGATCGCGGATCCCCAGACCCTCGCGCAGTCGCTGCGGCAGCGAGGCGTCGGCGTTCGACAGGATCGCCGTCCGGTAGGGCGGGCGGAGCGCTCGCACCAGGGCGACGTTCTCGGGGATCACGTGCTGGGCGGCGCGCCAGGTCTCGTGGAGCGGCGGCAGCGCGCGGCCGGCGCGCGCTTCGAGCAGTCGATGGGCCTCCTGGAGCCACGCCTGCCGCTCGCCGCGGCCGCACTGGATCGCGGCCCACGTCGGCGTCCGGTAGAGCGTCTCGACGAGGGAGCCGGGCGGCAGGCCGTGGGCCTCCTCGAGCGCGCGGGCGACGTCCCAGCGCATGTCGTGGATCACGCCGCCGAAGTCGAAGAGGATGCCCCGCACCGCGGCGGGCCCGGTCACGACGCCGCGCTCTCCGAGACCGGCCTGATCCGGATCAACACGCTGGTGCGGTCCCGCAAGCCCCGGCGGATCCGTCGCCCCATGACGAGCGGGACGAGCAGCCAGTACTTCCGTCGGTAGGCGGCGAGGATCGCCTGCTCGAGATCGGGCCGGTCGTCCACCCAGTCAGCCCGGCCCTCGAAGGCGGGGCCGGCCTGCGTGCCGACGTGGACCGTGACGCGGCCGTTCCGGCGGATGCGGCGGGCCTTGAGGCTCGCCCGCTGCGTGGTGAAGTAGACGGCGCCGTCGTGGAGCCAGAGCCAGGTCGGGACACTGCCGGGTGTGCCGGCCTCACTGTAGGTCGTCAGGTACATGTACTTGGCGCGGCGGAGCGCCTCGGCCAGCTCGGGGCTCACCGGTCGTCCATGCTAACACGCCGCGCGGCGCGCCGCGGTTGCGGCCCGGCGACGCCGCCGGTATAGTGAGGGCGGCGCTTGCCTGGATCGACCGCCGCGCGCTCGGAGGAGGCTCTGCCATGCCCGACGTCGTCATCGTCGAAGCCGTCCGCTCCCCGGTCGGCCGCAAGAACGGCCGGCTGGCGGCGGTCCGCCCGGACGACCTCGCGGCGCACGTCCTGCGGGCCCTCGTCGAGCGGGCGGGCATCGAGCCGGCGGTGGTCGAGGACGTGATCCTGGGATGCGTCGACCAGGTCGGCGAGCAGGGGTTCAACATCGCGCGTAACGCCGCGTTGATCGCCGGCTTCCCGCTCGACGTCTGCGGCGTCACGCTCGACCGCATGTGCGGCTCCGGTCAGCAGGCGGCGAACTTCGGCTTCGGCATGGTGGCGGCGGGACAGCACGAGTGCGTCATCGTCGGCGGCGTCGAGAACATGAGCCGCGTGCCCATGGGCGCGAACGGCATCGGCCCGGGGGACGGTCCCATCAGCCCGAGGCTCGCCGAGCGCTACGACATCGTGCCGCAGGGGATCTCGGCCGAGCTGATCGCCGAGAAGTGGGGCCTCGGGCGCGCGGAGCTCGACGAGTTCGCGGCCCGGAGCCACGAGAGGGCCGGCCGCGCGATCGCGGAGGGGCGATTCGCTCGGGAGATCGTGCCGGTGGGGCTTCCGGACGGCTCCGCGTTCGGCGTCGACGAGGGCGTCCGGGTCCCGGTGAATCGCGCGAAGATGGCCGGCCTCCCCCCCGCCTTCAAGCCCGACGGCGTCGTGACGGCCGGCAACTCGAGCCAGATCTCGGACGGCGCGGCGGCGCTCCTGCTGATGTCGCGCGAGAAGGCCCGCGCGCTCGGCGTGCGCCCGCGGGCGCGCTTCGTCGCCACGGCGCTGGCCGGCGTCGACCCCACGATCATGCTGACGGGGCCCATCCCGGCCACCCGGCGCGTGCTGGAGAAGGCGGGCCTCGCCCTCGCCGAGATGGCCCGCATCGAGATCAACGAGGCGTTCGCCTCCGTCGTCCTGGCCTGGGAGCGCGAGCTCGGCCCCGACATGGCGACCGTCAACGTCAACGGTGGCGCGATCGCCCTGGGGCACCCGCTCGGCTGCTCGGGGGCCAGGCTCCTCACGACGCTCCTCCACGAGCTCGAGCGGTGCGGCGGGCGGTTTGGCCTGCAGACCATGTGCATCGGGTTCGGGCAGGGCATCGCCACCATCATCGAGCGGCTCTGACACCATGGCCGGGTACTACTGTCCCCGCTGCAAGAAGACCGCGCCGCTCCAGAAGGTGTGCTGCGGCCGTCCCATGAAGAAGGGATGAGCCCGGGCCGACTCGCGTCGCCCCGGGTCGTCCTGCATCACGGCCAGGACGCGCTCGGCCTGCGGCCTCGCGGCCGTCCCGGCCTCCGCGGTCGCCGCCGGGCCTCGGTACCCGGCGTCGTCCCGGGGGGAGGCAGGCCCGGTCCGTTCGCGGGAGAGCGAACGGCGCGGCTTTGCCGCGAGGGCCGTGGG